>NZ_CP095481.1:1572656-1887187 GCF_023023025.1 Amycolatopsis sp. WQ 127309 | reverse complement strand
AGCGTCACGGCGCTTCGCTGCCACTGACGTCGAAAGCGGCCGAGCGGTTCGAGGAACTGCTCGACGCGGGCCGTGGTGACGACGACGCGGCCGCGGTCGTCGAGCTGTCCCGGGCGGCTGTCCGGCCATGATCACGTGGCTGCTGTCCGTTGCGGTGCTGGCCGGCAGCGGGGTCGCGGCCGGGGTGCTGTTCGCGGTGGCGCTGAGCGTGCTGCCCGCCCTGATCACGATGCCCGCCGACCGGTACGTCTACGCCCACCAGCTGATCGGCAAGCGGTGGGACCCGACGATGCCGATCATCGTGCTCTCCTCGACGGTGATCGACGTCGTGCTGGTGTTCACGGCCGATTCCGGGAACGGGTTGTTCGCGGTCGCCGCGGTGCTTTTGCTGGCGGTTTCGATCGTCTCGCACTTCTGCAACGTGCCGATCAACCGCGTCGTCAAATCGTTGGACCCGGAAAGCATTCCGCCGGACTGGCGCGACCCGCGTCCGCTGTGGCGCCGCTTCCACCTGCTGCGGACGGCGTTGGCGCTGGTTGCGGCCGTGGTCAACGCGGTCGCATTGGTCCCGGCCTGAGCGGTTTCGAGTCCCGTCCTAGGTGGGTTGTAGGGGTGGTCCGCATTCTGGATCGCGTGAGCAGGGAAACCGTTATCCGTCTCGGATTCTTTTCGCGTGGAGGGCATCGATGAGCACGGTCGTCACCGGGATCGGCGTGGTCGCGCCGACCGGGATCGGCGCCACGGCGCACTGGGAGGCGGTTCTCGCGGGCAAGTCGGGCATCGCCCGGATCGACCGCTTCGACGCCTCCGGCTACCCGGTCCGGCACGCCGGCCAGGTGCCCGGGTTCTCCGCGCGGGAGCGGATCCCCGGCCGGCTGATCCCGCAGACCGACCACTGGACGCACCTCGGCCTCGCCGCCGCGGCCGACGCGCTGGCCGACGCCGCGCTCGACCCGGCGGGCGTGCCCGAGTTCGAGATGGCCGTCGTCACCTCGAGCAGCTCCGGCGGCACCGAGTTCGGGCAGCACGAGATGGAGCGGCTGTACCAGAACGGGCCGTCGTGGGTCGGCGCGTACCAGTCCATCGCCTGGTTCTACGCCGCGACCACCGGCCAGATCTCGATCCGGCACGGCATGCGCGGCCCGTGCGGCGTGCTGGCCTGCGAACAGGCAGGCGGGCTCGACGTTCTCGGCCAGGCGCGCCGGCTGATTCGCGGCGGCTCGCGGGTCGTCGTCAGCGGCGGCACCGACGCGTCGCTGTGCCCGTACGGCCTCGTGGCCCAGCTGTCCGCCGGTGGCTTGTCCACAGTGGACGACCCGGCCCGCGCGTACCTCCCCTTCGACGTCGAGGCGTCCGGGCACTTGCCCGGTGAAGGCGGCGCGATCCTGATCGCGGAGAGCGCCGACAGCGCCCGCGAACGAGGCGTCGAGGCGTACGGCGTCATCGCCGGGTACGCGGCCGGGTTCGACCCGCCGCCCGGCTCCGACCGGCCGCCGGTGCTCCGGCGCACCATCGCGCGGGCCCTCGCCGACGCCGGCGTCGCACCGTCCGAAGTGGACGTCGTGTTCGCCGACGCGTCCGGCGTGCCGGCCGCCGACCTGATCGAGGCTCGAGCCCTCGTCGAGACGTTCGGACCAGGGTCGGTACCGGTCACCGCGCCGAAGACGCTGACCGGCCGGCTCTACGGCGGCGGCGCCGCGCTCGACGTCGCGACCGCGCTGCTCGCGATGCGGGCCGGGATCGTCCCGCACACCGTCGGCCCGGAGCGGCTCGCCCCGGGCTGCGACCTCGACCTGGTGACCCGGCCGCGTGACGCCGACCTGCGCACCGCGCTCGTCCTGGCCCGCGGTCACGGCGGCTTCACCGCCGCCCTCGTCTTGCGCCGCCCGTAGCACCGAAGAACGGAGAAACCCATGAGCGAGTTCACCCTGCTGGAGCTCAAGGAGATCATGACGACCAGCGCCGGCGTCGACGAGGGCGTCGAGCTGGACGGCGACATCGCCGGCGTCGAGTTCGCGGACCTCGGTTACGACTCCCTGGCCATGCTGGAGCTGCGCAGCCAGGTCGAGCGCCGCTACGGCGTCAGCCTGCCGGACGACGCCGTCTCGGAGACGACCACGCCCGGCGACGCCGTCGCGTTCGTCAACGACCTGCTCTCGAAGGCGGCCGTCTGAGATGGCCGGGCACACCGACAACGAGATCGTCATCGACGCGCCGCTCGAGCTCGTCTGGACGATGACCAACGACATCCCGGCGTGGACGACGTTGTTCAGCGAGTACTCCGAGGCGACCGTGCTGTCCGAAAAGGACGGTACGATCCGCTTCCGGCTGGCGCTGCACCCGGACGAGAACGGCAAGGTCTGGGGCTGGGTGTCCGCGCGGACGCCGGACGAGGCGACGCACACCGTGCGCTCGCAGCGGGTCGAGACCGGCCCGTTCAAGTACATGTGGATCTACTGGGAGTACTTCGCGGTCCCCGAAGGCACTCGGATGCGCTGGGTGCAGGACTTCGAGATGCGGCCGCAGGCGCCGGTCGGTGACCAGGCGATGCAGGACCGGCTCAACACCAACACCCCGGTCCAGATGCGGCTGATCAAGGACAAGGTCGAGGCCGCCGCGCGCGCCGCGGTCTGAAGCGAGCAGCGAAGGAGGTGCGCGGTGCTGCAAGTGCTCGTCCCGCTCGTGATCCTGGCCAACGGCCTCGCCGCGGGGGTCCTGATGGGAACCCAGCTCGGGGGCTGGCCGCTGCTGCAGAGCCTGCCGGCGGACCGGTACGTGCACGCGCACGCCTTCTTCGCCACACGCTACGACCCGTTCATGCCGGTCTGTCTGATCGTGACCGTGCTCGGCGACGTCACGCTCGCGCTGGTCGCGGACGCGGCCGGCACCCGGCCGCTGTTCCTGGCCGCGACCGTGCTCGCGCTGGCCACGATCACCATCTCGCTGCTCAAGAACGTCCCGGTCAACAAGTGGGTGCGGGCCCTCGACCCGGACGACCTGCCCGCCGACTTCGCCGGTCGCGACCCGCGGCCGGCGTGGGGCCGGTGGAACCGGACGCGCACCGCGCTGTCGGTGCTCGCCCTGCTCGCCAACTGCCTCGCGCTCGGCCTGTCGCTGTGAGCCGCGACGCCCACGTCACCAGAACACGGAGGACCTGATGAATCTCGGTTTGGCAGGCAAGAAGGCACTCGTGACCGGCGGGACGCGCGGGGTCGGCCGCGGCGTCGTGCTCGCGCTGGCACGCCAGGGCGTCGACGTCGTCACGTGCTACCGGCAGGAGGGCGAAGCCGCCCTTTCGCTGGAGCGCGAGCTGAAGGAGATCGGTGGCAGCCACCACGTCGTGCGCGCCGACCTGGCCGACCCGGCGCAGATCACCGAGCTGCTCGGTGAGTGCCGGACGCGGTTCGGGCAGCTCGACGTCATCGTCAACAACGCCGCGATCATCAACCACGTGCCGTACGAGAAGCTGTCGCTCGAGGACTGGCAGCGGACGCTCGACACCAACGTCACCGCCGTGCACCTGATCATCCAGGGCGCGCTTCCCTTGCTGCACGAGGGAAGTTCGGTGATGAGCATGAGCTCGAAGTCGATCGAGGTCGGCATCCCGCTGCGGGCGCACTACACCACCACCAAAGCGGCGTTGCACGGACTCCACAGGTCGGTTGCCCGTGAACTGGGTTCACGAGGCATCCGCTTCAACATCCTGTCACTCGGCATGATCCACACCGAGGCCATCGACGCGATGCCGGAAGAGCAGCGCGCGCAGATGATCCAGCGCTACAGCGACAAGACGGCGCTCGGCCGGCTCGGCACGCCCGACGAGGTCGCCGGCGCGGTGTCCTGGCTCAGCAGTGACCACGCGCGGTACGTCACCGGCTCGGTCGTCTCGGTCGACGGCGGGATCGCCTGATGGCCGCCGCCTTCCGCGTCATGCTGCGGATGGAGATCAAGCCCGGCCTGGGCGGCGAGTTCGAGCGCGTCTGGACGGAGATCGGCGAATCGGTGACGTCGCACCCGGCGAACCTCGGGCAGTGGCTGTCGCGGTCGGACGAGGACGGCGTCTACTACATCGTCAGCGACTGGGTCGACGAGCCGCGCTTCCGCGAGTTCGAGACCAGCGACCGGCACCTGGAGCACCGGCAGAAGCTGCACCCGTTCCGCTCGGGCGGCTCGATGACGACGATGCACGTCGTCGCCCACCTGGCGGGAAGTGCCGAAGCCGGTCGAGCGCACGCGGACTGGGCGGTGGCCCGGTGACCGACGGCGGCGTGCGCGTCCTGCTCTACCACGTGACCGACGACGCCGCCGGCATCGAAGCGGCTTACCACGAGGCCGGCGACCGGCTGGCGGGCACGCCCGGCCTGCTCGGCAACGAGCTGCTGCGCTCGGTCCACGCCGAAAACGGCTTCGTGGTGGTCAGCTCCTGGGCCGACCTGGCCGCGTTCGACGCCTGGGAGCAGGGCGCCGGGCACAAGGACCAGACGGCGCCGCTGCGGCCCTACCGCGATCTGTCGCTGGCGCGGCCGTTCGCCGTCTACCGGGTCGCCGCGACCCGCTCGGGACCGGACGCGCCGTGAACCCCGAGTTCACGGCGGAACCGCGGTGGCGGACGGCCGGGCGGGCCGTGCTCGGCGTGCTGATCGAGTGCGGCGGCGCGCTGGCCGGGCAGCCGCCGTTCAGCCCGGCCCCCGACCACGACGAAAACAACTCCGAGACGCAAGAGGGAGACGGTGCGTCATGACGACTTCGGTGACGAACCGCCCGCCGGACACGGCCGGGCCGGTGGAGGAGGAGTGGCTGTCCTGTCCGGACTGCCGCTCGCTGCTCTACCGCAAGCGCCTCGAGCGCGGCGCCAAGGTCTGCTACGAGTGCGGCCGGTACTTCCGGCTGACCGCGGCCGAACGGCTCGACCTGCTGCTCGACCCCGGGTCGGCCGAGCTGGTCGAGCCCGCCGCGACCGTGCACGACCCGCTGGAGTTCACCGACCTGCAGCCCTACGAGCGCCGGCTGGCCAAGGCGCGGGAGAACAGCGGCACGTCGGACGCGGTGCTCGTCGCCCGCGGGGCCATCCGCGGCGCGCCCGTGGTGGTCGCGGTGATGGACTTCGGGTTCCTGGGCGGCAGCCTCGGCACGGCCGCGGGCGAGGCGATCACGACGGCCGCCGAGACGGCGCTCGCCGACCGCGTCCCGCTGCTGGTCGTCACCGCCTCCGGCGGCGCCCGGATGCAGGAAGGCGTGCTGTCGCTGGTGCAGATGGCCAAGACCAGCAACGCGATGGCCGCGCTGGACGAGGCCGGGCTGCTGACCGTCACGCTCGTCACCGACCCGACGTTCGGCGGGGTCGCCGCGTCGTTCGCGACGCTCGCCGACGTGATCGTCGCGGAACCGGGCGCCCGCATGGGGTTCGCCGGCCCGCGCGTCATCGAGCAGACGATCCGGCAGCGGCTGCCGGAAGGCTTCCAGTCCTCGGAGTTCCTGCTGGAGCACGGGCTCGTCGACGACGTCCGCGCCCGCGCCGAGCTGCCGTTCGTGCTGGCGGCGCTGTTCACCGCGACCCGGCCGGTCGACCCGGACTGGGGCGAGAGCGACACCGACCCGGTGATCCGGGACGTCGTCGCGCTGGAGCGCCGCGACATCCGCCAGACCGTCGAGCTCGCCCGGCACCCCGAGCGGCCGACCACCCTCGACCACGCCGTCTCCTGGCTCGACGGGTTCGTCGAGCTGCACGGCGACCGCGCGGGCGAGGACTGCCCGGCCATCGTCGGCGGCCTCGCCGCCATCGACGGGCTGCCGGTGATGCTGATCGGCCACCAGAAGGGCCACGCGACCGACGAACTGGTGCGCCGCAACTTCGGCATGCCCTCGCCCGCGGGCTACCGCAAGGCCGCGCGGCTGATGCGGCTGGCGGGCAAGCTCGGCGTGCCGGTGGTGACCCTGATCGACACCCCGGGCGCGCACCCCGGCCTCGACGCCGAACGCGCCGGGCAGGCCGGCGCGATCGCGGAGTGCCTGCGGGTGCTCGGCGGGCTGCGGGTGCCGGTGGTCAGCGTCGTCACCGGTGAGGGCGGCAGCGGTGGCGCGCTCGCGCTGGCCGTCGGCGATCAGGTGCTGCTGTGCGAGAACGCGACCTACTCGGTGATCAGCCCCGAAGGCTGCGCCGCGATCCTGTGGCGCGACCCGGCGGCGGCGGGCGTCGCCGCGGAGGCGTTGCGGGTGGACGCGAGGTCGTTGCTGGACCTGGGTGTCATCGACGGGGTGGTGCCCGAGCCACCCGGTGGGGCGCACCGCGACCCGGCGCGCGCGGGACTGCTCGTGCGCGACGCCGTCGTGTGCGCGTTGCGCGAGCTGCGCGGCCGGGACGGCGCCGGCCTGGCCGCGGCCCGGCGGGCCAAGTTCCGCCGGTTCGGGACCCTTGAAGCGGCGCGGGAACGGAGCTGAGTGATGACCAGGACCTATCCCGAAATCACGACCGACGAGGACTCGGTGCTGCCGGCCTCGACGTTCGGCGGGCTCGACGCGGAGGACGCCATGGCGATCCTCGGACGCAGCCTCGCCGACGCCGTCCGCGCGGCCCCTGAGCCGCCGAGCCGGGCCGTGGTGCGGTTCGGCTGCGCCAGCATCGAGGTCGAGTGGCCGGTGGGGGTGCGCGTCACCGACGGCGTCGCCGTCGTGGCGCGGCCCGAGGTGACCGACCCGGCCGAGGACCTGGTGGCGGTGGCGGCCCCGGTGGTCGGCACCTTCTACCGGTGCCCCGAGCCGGGCGCGCGGCCGTTCGTCGAGGTCGGCGACGAGATCGAGGTCGGCACGCAGGTGGGCATCGTCGAGGCGATGAAGCTGATGAACCCGATCCTCGCCGAGGAGGCCGGCGTCGTCGCGGAGATCGTCGCGGGTGACGCCGAGTCCGTCGAGTACGGCCAGCCGCTGCTGCTGCTCCGGCCGCGAGCCGAAGGGTGACGCGTGTGACTGCCCAGACGTCGCAGACCGAGCCGCCGTTCCGCAAGATCCTCGTCGCCAACCGCGGCGAGATCGCGCTGCGCGTCGTGCGAACCTGCCGTGAGATGGGAATCCGCACGGTCGTCGTGCACTCGACGGCCGACCGCGACTCGGCCGCCGTCCGGCTGGCCGACGAGGCGGTGCAGATCGGGCCCGGGGCGCCGCGCAAGAGCTACCTGTACCCGGCGATGATCATCGAGGCCGCGCTGCGCACCGGCGCGGAGGCGATCCACCCCGGGTACGGGTTCCTGTCGGAGGACCCGGACTTCGCCGAGATCTGCGACAAGAACGGCATCGTGTTCATCGGCCCGCACCCGGACGTCATGGCGCGTCTCGGCGACAAAGCGACCGCACGCGAGCTGATGGCCGCGGCCGGGCTGCCGGTGGTCCCCGGGTCGGCCGAGGCCATCGGTTCGCCGGCCGAGCTGGTCGAGACGACCAAGCGCGTCGGCCTGCCGGTGATCATCAAGGCGTCCGCGGGCGGCGGTGGCCGCGGCATGGCGGTGGTCCGCGAGTGGGACGAGCTGCTCCCGACGTTCCGCACGACGCGGGCGACGGCGCGCGGCGTGTTCGGCGACGACCGCGTCTACCTCGAGCGGTACTGGGAGAACGCGCGGCACATCGAGGTCCAGGTGCTGGCCGACAACCACGGCACGGTGCTGCACCTGGGCGAACGCGACTGCTCGGTGCAGCGGCGGCACCAGAAGCTGATCGAGGAGAGCCCGGCGCCGCTGCTCCCGCCGGCCTTGCGCGAGCGGCTGACGGAAGCGGCCGTCCGCGGCGCGGCGGCGGTCGGCTACACCGGCGCCGGGACGTTCGAGTTCCTGGTGGACGGCGACGAAGCCGCGTTCATCGAGGTGAACTGCCGGATCCAGGTGGAGCACCCGGTGACGGAGGCGGTCACCGGGATCGACCTGGTCCGCGAGCAGATCCGCGTCGCGGCGGGCCTGCCGCTGTCGGTGACGCAGGACGAGGTGCGCCCCAACGGCGTCGCGATCGAGTGCCGGGTGAACGCCGAGGACCCGCGGCGCGACTTCGCGCCGTGCCCGGGCCTGCTGACGGAGTTCGTCCCGCCGGGCGGCCAGTTCGTCCGGGTGGACACGCACGCGTACGCGGGCTGGCACGTCCCGCCGTACTACGACTCGTTGCTGGCCAAGGTGATCGTCTGGGCCCCGGACCGCGACCAGGCGATCGCCCGGATGCGGCGCGCGCTCGCCGAGTTCCGCATCGCGGGCCCGGGCATCAGCACGACGAGCGACCTGCTGCAGGAGGTCTTGGCCGACCCGGTGTTCCGGGCCGGGCAGCACAGCACAGCGTTGCTCCGGAAGTGAGGCGGCGATGCGCACGACGGCACCGGACCCGGGCCGCATCGCGGACCTGGGCGGCCGCCTGGGAACGGCGCTGCGCGAGCGTTTCGACGCGGTGACCCGCGACCTGGGCTTGACGTTCCGGGAGTACCAGTGCCTGGAAACGCTCCGCGGCGCCGACGGCCCGGTGACCGCGGGGCGCATCGCCCTGGAGACGCACCTCTCGACGGGCGCGGTGACGGGAATGCTGGACCGCCTCGAACGAGCGGGCCACCTCCACCGTCGGAAGGATCGTCTGGACCGCCGTCGCATCCTGGTGGAATGCACGCCCGCGGGCGCGGCCAGGGTGGCGACGGCGAGGGCGGCGCTGTCCCGCTTGCCGGAGGCGGTGGTGTCGAACTGCACGGTGACGGAACTGCTGGCGGTGGAGCGCTGCTTGACCCTCTGGCTGGCGGCCCTGCCGGACGAGCCCTAGTGCGGTCACTGCTCGACCGGCACGGACGCGGTGGCCGAGCTGCTCGCCGGGCTCGGGTGCGGTGTGGTGGCCGGCGCGGCGGGCCCCGCGAGGGACAGCCCGGCCACGAGGGCGAGGGCGACCAGCAGCACGGCGGCCCGTACCAGCGACGCGAAAGAACAGACGACCATCATGGCAGACTCCTCGAATTTCCCGGACCAGCCGGATTTCGACGATTTCGACGTGAGTGCGAAATCGGGTGACTACAGTGATGGTGCGCGTGCGACGTCCGCGGCGACAAGGTGTTTCCCGTTGCCCGGCAAAGACTTCCGAGGTGGACGGCCACAGGGTCCGGGTGGCCGTCCTGGCTCGAAGACTCAGTGCGTCGTCATGGCGACTTCCTCACGACTGGATCGAAGTTTCCTGTCGGTTGATCGGTACCGGCTCCGGTTTCGCTACCCGATGGCGCGGATTCGTCGGCAAGTGTCCGGTTTTGACGGGTTTCCCTCGCAGGGCCCGGCCGGGTTCAACCCTGAGAGGGAGTTGTCGCGCCGGCCGCGCGTCGAAGATCGGACGCATGACAACAACGCCTCCTCGCTGGGCCGTGGTCGCCGCGCATCTGGTGCTTTTGGTGACGCTGCCGTCCGGGTTGTGGCGGATCGCCTTGGTGGCCGGGGTGCCGCTCGGGCTTCGGGTCGGGGACGCCGACGTCGGCGGGGACGCGGTCTACATCGTCGGGCTCAGTGTGGTTTCCGAGGCGCTCGCGCTGCTGACCCTCGGGCTCGTGCGGCCGTGGGGTGAGCGGGTGCCGCGGTGGGTGCCGCTGCTGGGTGGGCGTCGCGTGGCGTCGTGGGCCGCGACCGGGCCGGCGGCGGCCGGGGCCGTCGCGCTCGCGGTGATCTGGGGCTTCGCTTTCCGGGACTTCCCGGACTTCGGGCTCGTCGCGTTCTCCCACCCGGCAGGGCACGTCCTGCTCGTGGCGTGTTACCTACCGGTACTGCTGTGGGCGCCGCTGCTGGCCGCGGTGACGTGGAGCTACCACCGGCGGCGCTGCTGACCGGCTCGGGAGCGCCGTCCGTGCCATCATCGGGCATGGCCACCCTTCGCGAAGCCCGCGAGCCGGAGCTCAACAGCGGGATTCTGCCCGGGAACGTGCGCGCCGACGACTGGATCATGCTCATCCTGGCCGCCGGTTCGGTCGGGTTGCTGGGGTTCACGCTCCTCAGCCCGCCCGCGCGCGACGTCGGCCTGGTGATCTTCTACATCGACTGCGGGATCTGCGCGATCTTCCTCGGCGAGTTCCTGTGGCGGTGGCGCAAACGCAAGTGGGCCAAGAAGTTCCTCGTGCGCAACTGGTACGAGCTGTTCGCCATGATTCCCGTCGCGCACCCGTTCATCGCCGGGCACAGGTTCATCGGCGTCGTGCTGCTGCTGATCCGGATCGGACGGGCCGCGGACCGGGCCGTCGGGGAGCAGTTCACTTATCGGCTTGTCGACAAACTGTCCGAGCCGATCGTCAAGGCCATCAAGAAGCCGGTGACCATCGCCGTGCTCGACGAGGTCGTCAAGGTCCTCGAAACGGGCAACTACCCCGAGAACCTCGCGAAGTCGCTCGGCGCCAACAAGGACGAGCTGCGCACGATCATCGCCGAGAAGATCGCCGCCGACCCGCAGCTGGGCAAGCTCAAGCGGCTGCCGTTCCACGACGAGATCGTCCGCACGGTCGTCGACACGTCCTTCCGCGTGCTGCTGGAGGTCCTGCTCGACCCGCGGATCGACGACTTCTTCTCCACGGTCGTCCGCGACAACCGCGAGCAGATCCGCCAGGCCGTCCAGCTGGGCCTCAACGACCTGGACGCCGAAGACGGCGAGCACTCACTCCCGACACGCACCCAGCGCGAAGCGGCCCACGAGTACGACACGCTCCACCCCAAGCGCTGACGACGAAGGCCGCCCCACCGGGGTCGGGTCCGGTGAGGCGGCCTTCATTGCGTTACCCGGTTTACGGGTAGCTCACCACGTTGACCGGCACCGTGCCCGTGGGCGTGACACCGCCCGTGTCGTTGATGACGTGCGTGATCGTGCCGCGGTAGTTGAGCGACACCGTCAGCAGGCTGTGGAACTTCACGCCGCTGTTGTTCGGCACCTCGAACGCGTGGTAGCTGGACACCGCCGGGTTCGTGTCGAAGAAGCAGTAACTCCCGAGACCCCAGGCCTCATGGGACGTCACCCCCGCCGCGACCTTGTACGCGGCGTACCCCGCCACACCCGATGGCGCGTTCCACGACGCCTGGTTCGGCACGTCGTAGGGCATCTCGTTCTGGAAGAAGATCGTCTTCCCGCCCTGGCCGTTCCAGATCACCTGGTACTTCTGGTAGTGCTCGACGAACAGGCCGGTCGCCAGCACGTTCGCGCCGTTCACCACCAAGCCCGTCTCGGCCGTGTTCGTGTTCCAGCCGTACGTGCCCGCGTTGCCGTGGTCGGCGCGCCACGCCCAGATGTGGTCGATGATCGTGTTGGCGCTGTTGACGATCAGGCTGTTCGTCGCCTTGCCGGCGACCGCGCCGCCGATCCGGAAGAACACGTCCTGGACCGTCGTCGGGTTCGCCGCGTGGGACGCCGTCGAGCCGGACTGGCCGACCGTGAGCAGCGCCTGCGAGTTCGTCGTGCCGGCGTCGAACAGCAGGCCCTTGAGCCGCACGCCGTCCACATCGGACACCTGCATCGCGTTGACGCCGTTGTCCGGCACCAGCGTCGGGTAGCCGATGCCGAGGATCGTCGTGCCGGCCTTCGTCACGTTGAGCGTCTGGTTGAGGTGGTAGACGCCCGGCGTGAAGAACAGGTTGCAGCCCGCCGCGAGCGCGTTGTTGATCGACGAGGCCGTGTCGCCGGCCTTGACGACGTAGAACTGGCTCATCGGTGCCGACGTGCCCGGGGTGCTGCCGTTCGCCCAGCTCGGGCCGGACGCGTTGGTGCGCAGCGAAGGCAGGAACACGCGGTACTTGCCGGTGCCGTCGACGTACAGGTAAGGCACGTCGCGGGAGACCGGGGTGGTCGCCAGCGTCGTCTCCGGCGGGTTCGGGAACGTCGTCGCCGGCGCGCCGCTGGTGCCGGAGAAGACCATGTTCCAGACGCCGCCGTTCCAGCTGCCGAGCTGCGAGTCGCGGGTGTACCACTGCTGCTGCGAGATCGACGCGGCCTGGCCGGCCACCTTCGTGTCGGCGATGTAGCCGCCGCTCGCGTAGCCGTAGCTCGCCGGGTACAGCTGCAGCCCGCCGCGGACGTCCATCCGGCGGAACGGCGCGGCCTGCGCGACGGCCCAGCGCTCCTGGCCACCGGAGGGGTTGACCGCCATGTTCTCGGCCGAGCGCCAGAAGTTCTGCAGCGCGACGCCGTTGTCGGAGGCGTTGAACGCGTCCACGGTGACGTCGCCGTTGATCAGGACGTCGCCGGGGTTCTGGCCGAGGCCGGCCACCGAGGTGTAGAAGCCCACGTTGTCGTGCACGTTGTTGTACGTGCCGGGCTTGAACAGGTGGGCGACGCGCCGGTCCGCGAACTGCGCGGTGAGCGTGTCCTTCTGGTTGTTGAAGTCGGTGTCCAGCTGCGCCTGGATCGTCGCCGCGGACATGCTCGGGTCGAAGATGCGCACGTTGGACCCGAAGTTCGGGGTGTCCGACTGCGTCGGGCAGCCCGCCTGAGTGCCGATCGTGTAGGTCGCGCTCGACACCGCCGACGTCGTCGAACCGGACTTGAGCGCGATCGCGTTGACCGTCCGCGAGCCCGGGACGCTGATCGGCGCCGTGTACTGCGGCGACGACGCGGTGGGCGTCGAACCGTCCACTGTGTACCGGATGGTCGCGCCGGAGGTGGCACTGCTGATCGTCACCGTCTGGGCCGCCGAGTACGTCCCGCCGGGCGGGCTGAACGTCGGCGCCGCGACGGTCGTCGTGCCGCCGCCACCCACGGTGTAGGTGAAGTGCGGGGTGTCGTACTGCGGCCCGCTCTTCTCGTAGGTGAACCAGTAGTCGAGCGTGTTTCCGCTGCTCAGACCGTTGACGGTGGAGCGCCACGTGCCGGAGGAGTTGGTCATCCGGACGTTCTGCTGCCCGGCGCCCGGCACGCCGGTGTAGTGGACGTCCACGTACACCGCGGGGGTCGTCGGGGTGAAGTTGAGCTGCAGCTGCGTCGAGCTGAGCTGGGTGACGCTCTGCGTGTAGTCGTCCGCGGCCAGTGCGGCCGGGGCGTTCAACCCGGCGCCGAGCAACAGGGTCGACGCCGTGAGGGCGAGCGTCGCGACGGCGCCACGCCGGCGTCGTCGAATCTTTTCAAAGGTCCGGGCCACGCCGTGACACCTCCGCCGTTGGGGATCCACGAGCATTTGTTGCGAGTCACAACAAAGTAGCTCCCGCTCAGCGGTGCTTCGATCACGAATCGATAACAGTTGTCTGGACCAATCATCCGGGTGGGTGAGGCGTTCTGTGATCGATGACCCGATTTGCCCGGTGGTGGGCGAATGACTGAACCGAGAAACCTCTGCGGCCGGGTGACTCCGAAGGTGTTACATGTGACGGTCTCGTGTCACGCCGTGGTCCCTGCCGGGGAGTAGCGGTCGGCGACGCGTACAGCGGCACGGGCGGCTTCTGGCGCACAAAACAGTCCGCTGTGGACGGTCCGACCGCTTCGTCCACAGCGGACTCTTCGCGGCCGATCCTCCACGGACGGGTGACGTTCGTGCCGCGCGTTTTCGCGGATCCCGGGGCGGGGTGAGGATGACTGCATGCTGGACACCGACGTGCTGTCGACGACACGGCCGCGGGCGCTGGGCATCGACACGCCGCTCGGCGCGGTGCGGTTCGCCGTGCGTGTCGGCGGGTGGGACGTGCCGGCGCGGCCGGAGCTGACCTGGGGCCTGGACTCCGGTGCGTGGCTGTGCCGGTGGCGGCACCGGTCCGTGCGGCTCGACGTGCTGTCCGGGCCGAGCGTGCCGCACCTGCCCGACGGCTACCCCGCCGTCACCCGGCAGACCACCATCTTCCGTGTGCTGGCGCGGGAACCGCTGAGCGAGTTCGCCGTCCAGGCCGAGCTGATCGGCGTGGCAGACGTGAGTCCCGCCGATGCCGGCTTCACGGCCGAGGGCGCCGACGCCGTGGTCACCGTCGGCGGTCCCGGCGTCGAGGTGCTGCGCGGGTGCGCGCGGGCGGGCCGGCACGTGCCGCCGTACTGGGCCGGGTCGCTCACCGACGACACCGTCGAGCGGGAAGGGGCGCGGCTCACCTGGCAGCTCCCGGCCGTCGATCGCGGTGACTACGCCGACCTGTGGGTGTCGGCCGCGTGGAGCGCGCCGAGCGAGCACCCCGGCACGTGCCGCGCGGTGGACGTCGATCCGGCGCGGGTGCTGCGGGACCTCACGCACTGAGCTGTCACATCTCGCGCACGGGATCCGTCAAGGTGGTGGGGGCACCTGAGCGAAGGACGAGAACCGTGAACGACGCCGACTGGCTGGCGCACCGCTTCGAGACGCACCGCGAGCACCTGCGGGCCGTCGCCTACCGAATGCTGGGCTCGTTGAGCGAGGCCGACGACGCCGTGCAGGAGTCGTGGCTGCGGCTCAGCCGCAGTGACACGTCCGACGTCCAGAACCTGGCGGGCTGGCTCACCACCGTCGTCGGGCGCGTCTGCCTCGACATGCTGCGCTCGCGCAAGGCCCGGCGCGAGGAGTTCGTGCCGGACCCGATCATCACCCGCGAGGACGACGGTCCCGAGGAGTCGGTGCTGCTGGCCGATTCCGTCGGCCTCGCGCTGCTGGTCGTGCTCGACACGCTCACCCCGGGCGAGCGGCTGGCGTTCGTGCTGCGTGACATGTTCGCGATGCCGTTCGAACAGATCGCGCCGATCGTCGGCCGTTCCGAGGCCGCGACCCGCCAGCTCGCGAGCCGCGCGCGCCGGCGGGTGCAGGGCGCGCCGGTCGCGCCGGACCCGGACGTCGCCCGGCAGCGCGCGGTCGTCGACGCGTTCCTCGCCGCCGCTCGCGGTGGCGACTTCGAAGCGCTCGTCTCGGTGCTCGCCCCGGACGTCGTCCTGCGCGCGGACCGCGGCGCGGAGCGGGGTGGCTCGATCGAGGTCACCGGCGCGGCGGCGGTCGCCGGCCAGGCCCTGACGTTCTCCCGCCTCGGCGCGGGCGGCGGCACGGTCCGGCGCGCCCTGGTCAACGGCGCGGCCGGCGTGGTGGCGACCCGCGAAGGCCGGCCGTTCTCGGTGCTCGGCTTCACGGTCGCGGGTGGCCGTATCGTGGCGATCGACATCCTCGCCGACCCGGCCCGGCTCGACCGGCTGGACCTGGCGGTGCTCGACTGAGCGCGCACGCTGTGGAGTTGATCCACTACGTGGTGCTACCATAGGGTGTATCGGCGCAAGGGGAGGGGTCGACGTGGGGAAGCACGAGAAAAAAGACAGTGGTGACGCGAACACCACCACGGGCACCGAGAACTCCGGCGGTGACCGGCAAGGGGGCAAGCACCGCAAGTGACCGCGGCGGTCACCAAGCGAGGTCGACCACCGCGCCCTTCTCGTCCGTGACCAGCGCGACCCGGTCCCGGTCGTCGAAGTGCAGGTACCGCCGGGCCCCGTCGGCGTGCCGCCGGACCGCCCCGGCGACCACGACCACCAGCTCGCCGTCCTCGATGGCGTAGAGCTCGTCCGGGGTCAGCGTCTCGTGGATGTCGGTGCCGTGGGTCACCAGCGTGCGGACCTGCCGGCCGGCGTGGTCGTAGCCGTACAGCTCGTTGACGCCGTCGTCGCCGTGCACCCCGCGCAGCCGGCCGAACGCGTCGCGGATCTCGATGCCGGCGGGCTGGTCCAGGCCTTCGAGCGGCGCCGGCGGCGCGATCTCGCGCAGCAGGCCGCCCGGGCCGCGGACCACGTGCAGCCCGCTGCCGAAGTGCTCGCTGACGCCGTTCGCGTAGTGCACCGCGGTGCGCCGGCCGCGCACGTCGTACTGCACGGTGTCGACGAAGCCCGGCACGCTCACCAGCCTGCTCACGTCGTCGTACTGGTACCGCACGGTCAGCCGGCCGTCCCCGGCGTCGGGGTAGGTCACCTGCGACAGCCGCCCGTCGGCGCGGCGGACGATGTCGAGCCGGTACTCGATGGCCACGTGCGCCGGGCGCCACCGCTTCGTGACGGCGTGTCCGTGCGCGTCGTAACCGAGCAGCGTGACGCCCGATTCGTCGGTGACGCGCACGAGCCGCCCGCAGCTGTGCGGGCCCGCTTCGAGCGGCACCGGGAGCCCGCCGTCGTGGTAGGTGAACGTCGTGACCGGCGGCCCGGCCGGGTCGTCGACCCGCACCGCGGCCACCCGGCCCGCCACGTCGTGGACGCGGTGGACCGTGCGCCCGCCGGTGGTCCGCGCCTGGACCGAGTTCCCGGCCGCGTCCCGCACGTGGACGACGCCGCCGGTGTCGCGCAGCACCCGCCCGAGCAGGTCGCGGACCGGTTCGGCGGCTTCGGGAGCCGACGACGCGGGCTCGAACGTCCGGACCGAACCGTCCGGGGCCGTCACCCGCACCGGACGGGCCAGCGCGTCGTAGCGGTACTCGGTCGCCGGCGCGCGCCGGCCGCCGATCCGGAACGCCCGCGACGTCCGGCACACCAGGCCCCGCGCGCAGTACTCGTGGTGCTCGTCGACGACGTCGCCGAGGAGCTCGGCGTGCCGCCGCTGCAGCAACCGCCCGGCGCCGTCGCGCACCTCCGCCGTCACGAGCACCTCCGCCTCGCCGGACACCGCGCGCTGCTCGGTGGTGACCCGCACCGGCCCGTGGTGGTGGTCGTAGCGGTGGCGCAGCGTCGGCAGGTCCGCCGAGTCGCCCGGCCGCACGACGGTTTCCGGGCGCCCCAGGGGATCGTGCGTCACGGTGGTCACCGCGCCCGCCGGGTCGATCACCTCGCAGACCCGCGCCGTCCGGACGTCGTAGCGCGTCGCCGTGACGTTCCCGACCGGGTCTGTGGCCACCTCGGGGAAGCAGCGGTCCGCCGAGTACCGCACCTCGTGGCTGTCGCCGCGCGGTCCGGTGGTCGTCGTGCGCAGCCCGGTGACGTTGCCGACCCGCCGGTGGAACGTCGTGGTCCACCAGCCCGCCTCGCCGGCGCGGCGGTGGTAGCCGTGCCGGCCGAGGTCCGGCGGGATCGGGCCGTAGACGTCGGCGACGAGCGCGTCGGGGAGCACCAGCTCCTCCCGCGCGGTGAGCAGCCCCTGCGAGCCGGCGCTCCCGTCAGGACACTCGTCGTAGCGGAACAGCTTGTCCGACAACACCTTCCCGGTGCCGTCCAGCTCGCGGACCCGGGCGGGCAGCGCGGCGAAGCGGTGGTCGGGATCGGTCGCGTACGTCGTGCGCGTCTCGCGCACCGCGGGCTCCTGGCCGGGCCGTTCGGTCGTCTCCACCACCCGGACCGGGTTCCCGGCGGCGTCCAGGTCCGACTCCGTCGTGGTGACCGAGACCGGTTTCTCCTGGCGCTCGAACACCGTCGTCACCGATTTCGTCCACTGTGGACGTCCACTGTGCTCGATCCGGCGGTACGGCCGGACGGCGTCCGGCGAGTCGTCGAGGCCGTAGGTCTCCTCCTGCCGCAGGAGCCCGTCGTCGCCGAACCAGCGCACGGTCCGCAGGGTCGGCGCGTGCTCGTCGCCGAGGTCGTCCTGGACCACCCGGCCGAAGCCCGTGAAGGCGTCGCCGGACCGCCGTTCGTGGTACTCGAACTCGGTCGCGCCCGCGTGCCCGGTCGCCGACTCGCGGTGCGTGACGCGCCAGACCACCGGGACCGCCTCGACCGTCGTGTACTCGATCGCGGTGCGCAGGCCGATGCCGTTGTCGATCTCGCTCAGCCGCCCGGCACCCGCGAGGTCGCCGGGTTCGAGGGCGTACCACGGCAGCGGTTCGTCCTCGGCGTCGAGGAGCAGCACGCCGGAGCCGCTGCTCGCGCGGGCCCGGGCCGGGATCGGGACCCGTGGCGTGGCCGGGGGTTCCGCACGGGCGTAGGCGAGCCGCAGCAGCGGCGCGGCCGCTTCGGCGCCGCGCGCGTCGAAGCCGGTCAGCGCGACGGACGTCAGCACGGAAGCGCCGTCGTCGACGTCGTAACCGAGGGTCCAGCGGCGCACGAGCGGGCGCGCGGCGGCCGGCACCCGCAGCTCGATCCGGGAGCAGCGCAACGCCGTCGTCACGCGGTCGGCGTGCAGGACGTCCGGCCGCGGCTCGTACGCGAAGTCCACTTCGTACGGTCCGTAGGAGATGCGCGCGAGGTACGCCTGCCCGCTGTGGTGCGCCCAGCCGAAGGCCGTGGTGTTGCCCAGGGCGTCTTCGGTCCGTTCGAGGTGCCAGGCGTGGGTGCCGGACCGGCCGCCGTCGGAGGTGCCGAGGAAGTGCCGGGTGCCCGACCGCGCGGTGAGCACGAAACCTTCGCCGCGGCGGGCGAGCCGGCCGCTGGTCCGGGTCCGCGCGCGGCCGTCGTCCAGCCGGACGTTCGGCAGCGGCACGGCGAACCCCGCGCCGAACGGGCCGTTCGGCGCGCCGGTGACGTACCGCAAGGCCAGCGTCGGCGCGATGCCGCCCGGGCCGGCCGGCAGGTCGAGCGGGACGGCGAAACTCCCGCCCCCGGTCGCGGGTTCCGGTGTGAAGGCGCGGCCCAGCCCGCGGACCCGTGCGGGCTGGGCCGCGTCCTGGACGCTCGACCGGAGCAGAGCCATGGCGATCTCCCCGAATGCCGGGCGGCGCGGGTGCGCCACCGGTGACTTCCGAGGTCCAAGTGGGTGAGCCGGCGGCGCCAGATACGTCGTCACCCGTTTGCCGTCGTAGTTACGCATTCGTGACGTCCGTGCCGTATCCCGGGTGCGGCTGCCCGGTCTTTCCCGAGTAACCACACGTGATCAATGGCGGGGGCGAACGAGAGGGTGGACCCGATGGTGGTCAGGTTCGTGAGGGACGAGGGCTCCAGGGCGCCGAAGGAGGATCCCGGCACGCTCAACGAGCTCCCGGCACCGCCGAGGCAGCTGCTCGACCGGCACGGCGCGCGGGTGCTCGACCCGGCGACGTCGACGGCGGTGCCGGGCCGGCCGGTGCCGCGCACGACCGTCTACCGGCCGGGGGTGTTCCTCATGCCGAACCGGTACCTGCACGACCAGGGGACCCTCGACGCGGTCAACGGCGTGCTCGCCCGCATCGGCATCTACGCCGAGCCCGCCGACCGCGGCGACACCAAGGCGAGCGCCCGGGCCCGGCAGCTCGAAGACCTGCCCGTGCGGGCGCTGCTCCACGTGCGCGAGGACTCCGACCCGGTCGTCGTCGACTGCTGGAAGGCCGTGCAGCTGCTGCGGGGCGCGTCGGCGGGCGAGAACCCGGAGATCGACCCCGAGATCGTCGCGAAGATTTCCGTGGAGCACCTGGTGTTCTCGACGCCGGTGTTCGGCGGCGTGCCCTGGGAGACCAGCGGCCTCGGCGGAACCCCGTGGGAGACCAGCGGGTTCGGCGCCGGCAGCTCGTACGGCCGGACGCGCGGCGCCAACCGGATCCCGGTGACGCTGTCGGCGGCCCCGCCCCACCGCAGCGCCGAGCCCGCGCACCGGCGTCCGGTCGTCGCGGTGCTCGACACCGGCATCGGCCCGCACCCGTGGTTCGGGCTGGCCGACCGCAGCGGCCCGCCGCCCGCCGGCAGCGGGCTGCGCGTCGCGCCGGACATCCAGGCGGCGATCCTGCAGGCGGAGACCGACTCCGGCGTCACCGTGCCGACCCAGCTGCTCAGCGACTACTGGGACGCGCCGACGACCGGCCAGCCGCTGATCGGCGACGTCGACACCGACACCGGTCACGGCCTGTTCATCGCCGGCATCATCCGGCAGGCCTGCCCCGAAGCCGACACCCTCGCGATCCGCGTCGTGCACAGCGACGGCGTCGCGTACGAAGGCGACGTCCTGCTCGCCCTGCACCTGCTGGCCGACCGGGTGCGGAGCGCGCAGGCGGACAACCGGCCCGAGGACATGGTCGACATCGTCTCGCTGTCGCTGGGCTACTACGAGGAGAACCCGGTCGACGTCGCCTACACCGGCCAGTTCGCCGCGGCGATCACCGAGCTGACCGACCTCGGCGTGCTCGTCGTCGCCGCGGCGGGCAACGACGCCACCACCCGCCGCTTCTACCCGGCGGCCTTCGCCGAACAGCCGCCCGGCCCGAACGGCGGCCCGCCGGTGATCAGCGTCGGCGCGCTCAACCCCGACCGCACCGCCAGCAAGGCGCTGTTCTCCAACGAGGGCCCGTGGGTCCGCTGCTGGGCGACCGGCGCGGGCGTCGTCAGCACCTACCCGGACGACGTCCGCGGCACCGCGTCGGCCGACCACGAAGTGCCGGACCAGGGCCGCAACTCGTTCGACCCGGACGACTACAGCGCCGGCTTCGCGGTGTGGGACGGCACGTCGTTCGCCGCGCCGCTCGCCGCCGCGGAGATCGGCAAGGCACTGCTCAAGACCGCGGGCGCCGACCTCGCGACGGTCGAGCGCGACACCGTCGTCAAGCGGGCTTGGACCGCGCTGGGCGCACTGTGACCGTGGCCAAGACGGACCACGAACGGGTCGCCACCCTGTTCGGCGCCGCGCGCGATGGGGACCGCGCGGCGCTGGACGAACTCGTCGTCCTGCTCACGCCGCTGCTCTGGCAGGTGGCGCGGGACCAGGGCCTGGACGTCGATCAGGCGTCGGACGTCGTGCAGACGTCGTGGCTGCGCCTGCTCGGCTCGTTCGCGGAGATCCGCTCGCCGGTGGCGCTCACCGGCTGGCTGATCACCGTCACGAAGCGGGAAGCCTGGCGTACGGGGGAAAAACGCCGGCTCGAACGGCCGCTGCCGGAACTGCCGGAGCGGCTCGCCGAAGCATCACCGGCACCCGAGGAGGGGGTGCTGCGCGACGACCAGCGCGCGCGGTTGTGGCGCGCGGTCGACCAATTGCCCGAACGCTGCCGCAGCCTGCTGCGGATCGTGGCGTTCGTGCACCGGCCGGACTACGCCGAAGTCGGCGTCCGGCTGGGCATGCCGAGGGGGAGTATCGGCCCGACCAGGGGACGCTGTCTCGCGCGCCTGCGTGAGCAGCTACTCGCCAACGGCGAAGGAGATTGGCTGTGACCACCGTCGAACCAGCAGGCGCGAACGAGCCCTTGGACGAGCTCGACCTCCGGCTGCTGGCCGGGGTGCGCGAGCTGTGGGAAGACGCCGACCCGATGCCCGCCACGCTGGTGGACCAGATCCGGTTCGCGATCCAGCTCGAGGACATCGACCTGGAAGTGATGCGGATCCGGGAGCAGGAAGGACTCGTCGCCGCCCGCAGCGCCGCCGAGCAGGGCAGGCTGATCACGTTCGACAGCGAAAGCCTGACCATCATGGTGAACGTCAGCCCCGAGCAGGCGGGCACGATCCGCCTGGACGGCTGGCTCACCCCACCGGCCGAGCACCCGATCGAGGTCCGCACCAGCGGCGGCCCGCTGACCACGACGTCCGACCCCGAAGGCCGGTTCGCCGTCTGCGGTGTGCCGCACGGAATGGTGCAGGTCCTGGTCCGCACCCTCGGCCGGTCGAGGACGGTGAGCACCCCGGCCATCGAGTTGTGAGCTGGTCCTGTCGGCCATAAGTTCGTCGGTGGGCAGCTCGTTGAGCAGCCATGACGTGCGCGGGAGCAATTGTGGCCGGAGTCGGCGACTTGTCGTCGGCCGTCCGGAAGGCTTTGCGCGAGCTGCCTCCCGGCGGCCTGGAACGAGCTGCTGATCTTGCCGACGAAGCCCGGCAGGGCTGTTGACCGGATATTTGGACAGGCTGGGTGTCAGTGAACCGCCACCGGCGGGCGCGGGCACTGCGGTCGGTCCCGTGCCTTCGACGGCCGCCGGCAAACCCGCGGTGAGTCCCTCGAAGCCGGACGGTCAGCGCCTCACCCGCGAGCAGGCGGAAGCCCTGCAGACCGGTATGCCGCCGCTCGTCACCGGCAACACGGGGGCCGAGACGCACGGCCGCTGGGTGGACGAGCACGGTCGGACGCACGAGATCGTCAGCGGCTTGGACGACGACTCCGCCGAGGCCGTCCGCCTGCTCCGCGAACACGGCATACCTCCGCGTGGTCACATTGCCGCGACGGCCGATGTCGAACAGAAACTGGCCGCGCGAATGGTGCACGCCCCGAACTACCGCAAGACGTTCACCGGAGGAGCGAAACCGTGGTCACGCTAGAGGTCTGGTACAACCAGGAACCGGACAACGACTATGCCGACGGTGACCCGGCAATCCTCGTGAGTTCGGCGGCCGAATTGGATGCCCTCATCGCGCAGGTCCAGGCGGACACCAAAGACGTTCCGGTGCCGTCGATGGTGGAATGCAGCGTTGCCGGAGATCCGAAGCAGGGCGTATTCGACATGGGCATCGGGCAGGACAGAGGCTTTGTCGTGTTCATGACGCCGGAGGCGGTGCAGACGCAAGGCGACGGAGATCCAGCCGAATACGTCACGTACGACTACATGGCGCATGTGCGGGAAATCCCGGCCGGGTGCGAAGTGGCGATGGACGAGGTGCGGCGGGTCGCGCGGCACTTCCTGGAGACCGGGAGCGTCCCTGCGGGGCTGGCTTCCGCCCCGTCCGTTTGAGACCTCGGCGTGGCGCGCGGCCGGGGCAGGATCCGCGCGGGCCGGGGCGCGGCGCGAGGACGGTGAGCACCCCGGCCATCGAGTTGTGACCCGCTCCTCGCGAGCGCTCAAAAACGCGAGCACCGCGAGGTAGGATCCGGCCGGGGGAACGGTTCCCGGCCGGAAGGGCTGCCTGTGCGCACCGAGGTCGCCTCGCCGAAGGTCGAAGACCGGGTGCGCGACCTGCACAAGCGCGCGGTCGCGGCGACCAACGACGGACAGCCGGTGGTCGGCGGGCGGCTGATCCGCGCCGCCGCGCGGTTGCTCGGCCTGCCCGCGACGTCCGCGCCGGAAGACTGGCCCGGGTGGACGGACCTCGCCACGCGCGTCCTCGGCACCTACGCGGCCGTCGAAACGGCGCTCGGCAACAGCACCCGCGGGCTCGCGCTGCTCGACGAGGCCGACGTCCTCGTGTCGGACGCCGGGCGCGGGATCCTGCGCCAGCAACGGGGTCTGGTGCTCATCCTGATCGGCCGGATGGACGAGGCCCTCGACTGTTTCGACGAGGCGATCCCGTTGCTGCGGCAGGCGGGCGAGTTCGTCGTGCTGGCCCGGACCCTGCTCAACCGCGCGATGCTGCACCAGTACGCCGGGCGCGTCCGGCTCGCGCTCGCCGACCTCGACCAGTGCGAGCAGATCGGCGCCGGCCAGTCCGAAGAAGAGGGTCTGGCCAGGATCTTCGCGAAGGCGGCGCACGGCCGCGGCCAGGCGCGCGTGCTGACCGGCGACATCCCCGGCGCCCTGCGCGACTTCGACGCGGCCAGCGGCTTCTACGCCGAGCAGAGCGTCGGGATGCTGCCGGTGCTGGCCGTCGACAAGGCCCGCGCGCTGCTCGCGGCCGGGCTCCCCAACGAAGCCGCGGCCGAACTCGGTGCGGCGCTGGAACAGTTCCCGCGGCTGCGGATGAACCAGGAACACGCCGAGGCCGAGCTGACCCGCGCGCTGGCCGCGCTGGCGAGCGGGGAGGCGTCGACCGCGCGCAGCTGGGCCGGGCGCGCCGAGCGTCGATTTCGTCGAAGGGGCAACGAAACCTGGGCGGCGGTCGCCCAGCTGACCGTGCTGCGCGCGGACTTCGCGGCCGGCCGCCGGATCGCCCGCGTCGCCGCCGACGCGACGTCGCTGGCCGCCCGGCTCACCGCGCTGGGCCTGCGCAACGACGCGGAGATCGCCGCGCTGCTCGGCGCCCGGGCCCGGATCGTGCTGGGCGACCTCGACGGCGCCCGCGCGGGCATCGCCGCGCGCGACCGCCGGACCGCGCCGCTGGAGAACCGCCTCTTCCGGCGGCTGGCGCTGGCCGAGCTCGGCGCGGCGACCGGCAACCGGCGCGTGACGTTCGCGAACGCGCGGGCCGGGCTGACGCAGCTGCAGCGCCACCGCAGCCGGTTCGGCAGCGTCGACCTGAAGACCGGGACGACGTCGCTGGGCAAGGAGCTCGCCGACGCCGGCCTCGCCGCCGCGCTCGCCCAGCGGTCGCCGGGGGTGGTGTTCCGGTGGCTCGACCGGTCGCGCGCCCAGGCGTTCCGGTTCCGGCCGGTGCGCCCGCCCGCGCACCCGCAGACCGTCGACGCCGTCGCCGAGCTGCGGTACCTCTCGATGCAGATCCGCGCCGGCGAGCTGTCCGGGAAGCCGGACGCGCAGGCCGTGAAGCGTTGTGCCGCACTGGAACACGAGATCCGCGCCAAGGGCTGGCAGGCCGAGGGCACCGACGAGGACCACCCGGAAGCGAAGCTGCGCGAGGTCGGCGACGAGCTCGCGGCGAGCGGCACCGCGATGGTGTGCTTCCTCGCCGACCACGGCGCGCTGTGCGCGCAGGTGATCGCGGACCACCGGGTCGCGCTGATCGAGCTGGGCCCGGCAGCGGCGGTCGCGGAGCCGGTCGCGCGGCTGCACAGCGACCTCGACGCCCTGTGCGGCCGCCAGCTGCCGCCGCAGCTGGACCACGTCATCCGCCGGTCGGTGCGCACCCAGGTCACGGCGCTCGACGCGATCCTCCTGAAGCCGCTGGCCGCGCGGCTCGGCGACCTCGACGTCGTCGTCGTGCCGACCGGCGCGCTGTCCGCGATCCCGTGGGGGCTGCTGCCGACGCTGCGCGGCCGCCCGGTGACCGTGACGCCGTCGTCGTCGGCCTGGCTCGACGCCGGCCGCCGCCCGCGGCGCGCGACCGGGGCGCCGCTGCTGGTCGCGGGCTCCGACCTGACCCACGCCGACGCCGAGGTCTCCCGGCTGGCCGCGCTCTACCCGGAGGCCGCGGTGCTGACCGGCCCGGAAGCGACGGTCGCGGCGACGCTCAAGGCGTTCGACGGCTGCCGCCTGGCGCACTTCGCCGCGCACGGCCACCACGAGCAGGAGAACGTGCTGTTCTCCCGGCTCAACCTGGCCGACGGGCCGCTGATGGCCTACGACGTCCAGCAGCTTTCGACGGCCCCGGAGCAGGTGGTGCTGTCTTCGTGCGACGTCGGCCAGACGGTCGTCCGCGCGGGCGACGAGGTACTGGGCTTCACGGCGGCGCTGCTCTACGGCGGCAGCCGGACGGTGGTCTCGAGCGTGGCCCGCGTCGACGACCGGACCGCGGGTGGCGTGATGCTGGCCTACCACCGGGCCCTGGCGTCGGGAACGCCCCCGGCCCGCGCACTGGCGGACGCCGCCCAGGCCGAACCGCTGATGCCGTTCGTGTGCTTCGGCCGCGGCTGAGCGTTCTTTCTTTTCGACGTCTCACCCGGGCCGGGGTTGCTTTCGGGTGATCGACCCCATCGGGACGCATCCTCGGTGATCACTTGGGCATCTTCCTCATGAGTCCGAAAGTTGTTGACGGAACGAGGGAGAGCACCATGAAGCGCACTGTTACCGCGATCGCCGTCGGTGGCCTGGTGGCCGGGGGCCTGTTCCTGGCGGCCGGCGCCGCGAACGCCATGCCGAGCGACACCCCGTGCGGCGCGTCCGACGTGCACGTGACGGTCGCGAAGGACCCGTCGAACGCGGCCGGCCACGAGGCCTACGTCCTGACCTACACCGCGACCTCGCCGACCACGAACTGCAAGCTCCAGGGCGCGCCGACGGCGTTGACCTTCGTCGCCGACGGGCAGCGGCTGCCGATCGCCACCACGGTCGACGGGGCCGAGGCGCTGCCGGTGAACCTGCGTGCCGGCCACCCGGCCGTGTCGCGGATCGTGCAGCGCTCGGCCGCGACGCCGTCGCCGGTCGTGCCGACGACCGTCACGTTCGACCTGCCGACCGGCCCGTACGGCCAGCCGGTGAGCGTCGACTGGCCGGCGGGTGCGCCGGTCAGGGGTGACTCCGTGCAGGTCACGCCCGTCAGCAGCTGAATCTCGCCGGCTTTCCGGACACAGGGAGGAATGTCATGAAGCGCATCTTGACGGGGATCGGGGCCGCGGCGGGGATGGCCGCGCTGACCGCTTGTGGCGCGGCGGGGGCCGCGACGCAGCCGTCGTCCGGAGCGGCGGGGGCCGCGGGGACGGCCGGGGGCGCCGTGGCTCCGGCCGCGTCCACCGCGACGCCGCGCTGCACCACGGCCGACCTGGCGGTCTCGCTGGGCAAGCCGGCCGGGAAGACCGACGCGCCGGGCCAGTTCGACGTGCCGCTGACCTACCGCAACACCTCGGACCACACGTGCGGCCTGTACGGCGTCCCGGGCGTCGATCTCCTCGGCCCGGACGACGCGACGTTCGGCCCGGTCTACCACCTGCCGCGCGAGGACAACGGCGTGAAGTACAACGAGGTCCCGGCGGGCACCACGGCGTCGGCGACGATCACGGTCCTGACGCCGTCGGAGGGCGGCGCGTCCTGGACGCCGACGTCGCTCAAGACGATCCCGCCGGGCCAGACCCAGCCGCTGACGGCCGACTGGCCGGCCGGCCTCCCGGTCCTGCGCCAGGACGCGGCGACCCACCCGGGCACCTACGTGAACGGCATCCTCGCCGACCCGGCCTGACCGGTACCGAGCGCCCCGAGGCCACCTCGGGGCGCTTGGGCCGAATGCCACGGCCTCACTCGATCGGGTGAAGCGCGAGAGCGCGCGTCATACCTGAGGCGAGGTGCCCTCTTCTTCCATGCGGCGGTAACCGGCCGGCACGCCCCCCGACTGGCCGGTTACCGCTGCGGTCTTTCCTACTCACGGTGGACCGGCTCGACGCGCAGGCACCCGTGCTCGCCGGCTCGGTCAGGTCGTCGGCCAGCCGTCGCCCCACTCGACGTCGCGGGCGGCGCGGTAGCGGGGGCCCTGCTTCTTCGACACGGCGACGCCGCTCTCGAGGCCGTCGCCTGCGGTGCAGAGGTCGAGTGCGACCCAGCCCTTGTGCTTCTTCGGGTGCCGGATGATCCGCGCGTCCGGCCGCGCCGGCGTGAACCGCCCGGCGACGACGTAGGCGAACTTCTCGTCCTCGAACCCGAGCGTGGCGGTCTTCATCCGGCGGTGCAGGTTGGACCGCGGCAGCCGCGCGGCGAAGTGGCACCAGTCCTTGCCGGGCGTGATCGGGCACTCGCCGTCGTGCGGACACGGCGCGACGACCTGCAGGCCGAGCGCGATGAGCTGGGCGCGCGCGGCCCGGATCCGCTCGTAACCGGCCGGCGTGCCGGGCTCGACCACCGCGACGGCCCCGGCTTTCGCGGCGAGCCACCGGACGACGTCTTCGCGGTCCGCCTCCGGCAGCTCGCCGAGGACGTAGGACAGCGTCACGAGGTCCGCTTCCGGCGCGGGCGCGGCCGGGTCGACGAGCTCGCGCCGCCACTCGGCGCCCCGGACGGCGGGCTTCCGCGCCCCGGCGGCCAGCCGTTTCCCGAGCCCGATGGCCCCGGCGACCTGCTCCACGACGGCGCACTTCTCGAGCGAAGGCCAGACCTCCGCGGCGGCCCAGACAGCGGCGCCGGTCCCCCCGCCGACGTCGACCTGCGTACGCGGCTCGAAGCCGGGAGCACGCGAAGCGGCTTCGGCGAGCACGGCGTGCACGGCGGCGTAGGTCGCGGGCATGCGGTAACCGGCGTAGGCCGCGACGTCGACGTCGGAGGCGAGGATCGGCGACGTGGCCGCGTCACCCTGCCGGTAGCGCGCACTGAGCCGGTCGAAGGCCTGCGTGAGCCGGTGGAGGTGGTGTTTGGCCAGCTCGTCGTCGAGCGCGGCGGAGAGATCGTCGGGGAGTACGGCCACGGCCGTCGATTCTCCCCTGACGGCGGCTCCGGCCGATCACCAGGGCTTGGCGTCCCGGTTCCTGGTTCAGCGCCACGCTCGGTCAGCGGTCCGCTCGGTCAGCGGTCCGCTCGATCAGCCGGCGGGCTCGTCCGAGCCGGGACGGGAGCCGCAGGTGATCCGCCGGACCGCCGCCGCGTTCGGGAGCCGGACCATGAACCGGCGCATCCCGTACCGCGTGATCTCGTCCAAGTCGCTCCCAGCCCGCCGCGTCCGAGCCAGCTCACGACCGCGGCCCGGGAGCCCTGTCCGGATCGTCCCGGCTCCACGCACCCTGAGCTGCTACTTTCCGGGCGCGAAAAGTTTTCCGGCGCACCCGTCGATCCGGCGTCCCGCTGTTCGACGCGTAGGCAGAAGCGAGAGGAGACCGCGATGCGGTTCATGGTCATCGTCAAGGCGTCGGAGGAGTTCGAGGGCGGGCAGGGTCCCAGCGCCGAGCTGCTGGAAGAGATGGCGAAGTTCAACGAAGAGATGCTGAAGGCCGGCATCCTGCTCGCCGGCGAGGGGCTCACGCCGAGCTCGCAGGGCGCGCGCATCGTGTTCTCCGGCAAGGAGGAGCCCAAGGTCGTCGACGGGCCGTTCGCCGAGACCAAGGAGCTCGTCGGCGGCTTCTGGATCCTGCAGGTCCGCAACCGCGAAGAGGCGGTCGAGTGGATCAAGCGGATGCCGAACACCGACGGCTCGACCCACGAGGTCGAGATCCGGCGCGTCGCCGAGGCGGCCGACTTCGACAACCTGAGCCCGGAGGTCGCCGAGATCGAGGCGCAGCTGCGCGCGAAGACGTCCGGGGAGGCGTGATGCGCTTCCTGGTGATGGTCAAGTCGAGCCCAGAGTCGGAAACGGGCGCGCCGCCGAACGCCGTCCTGCTCGAAGAGATGGCGAAGTTCAACGAGGAACTGCTGGCCGACGACCGGATCGTGCTGGCCGAGGGGCTCACCGCCAGCGCGGAAGGCGTGCGCGTCCTGTTCGAAGGCGACGCGGAACCGAAGCTCATCGACGGGCCGTTCGCGGAGTCGAAGGAGCTCGTCGCCGGGGTGTGGGTGCTCAACGGCGAATCGCTCGACGACGTCGTCGAGCTGATGAAGCGGGCGCCGAACCCGGAGGAGCAGGGCGGCGTGATCGAGATCCGCCCCATCGCCGAGTAGTGGGTTGCACCGGGCGGGCGCAGCCTGTCTGATGGCCGGGTGACGGTAGCGGACACCCGGAGCACGGTCGAAGCGGTTTGGCGGATCGAGTCGCCGCGGCTCATCGCGGGCTTGGCCCGGATGGCCCGCGGCGACGTGGGGCTCGCCGAGGAGCTGGCGCAGGACGCGCTCGTCGCGGCGCTGGAGCAGTGGCCGGAGTCCGGCGTGCCGCGCAACCCCGGCGCGTGGCTGATGACCACCGCGAAACGCCGCGCCGTCGACCAGTTCCGCCGCAACGAGCGGTACGCCGAGAAGCTCGTGGAGGTCGGCCGCGACCAGCAGGTCGGCGAGGGCGTGCTGCCGGACTTCGACGCGGCGCTCGACGACCACATCGAGGACGACCTGCTGCGGCTGCTGTTCGTCGCGTGCCACCCGGTGCTCAACACCCAGGCGCGCGTCGCGCTGACGCTGCGGATGCTCGGCGGCCTGACGACCGACGAGATCGCGCGCGCCTTCCTCGTCCGCGAGTCGACGATCGCGCAGCGGATCGTCCGCGCGAAGAAGGCCCTCGCGGCGGCGAAGGTCCCGTTCGAGGTGCCCGAAGGCGACGAGCGGGTCGCCCGGGTGTCGTCCGTGCTCGAGGTGCTCTACCTGGTGTTCAACGAGGGTTATTCGGCCACCCGCGGCGACGACTGGATGCGCCCGGCGCTGTGCGAGGAGGCCATGCGGCTCGGCCGCGTGCTGGCCGGGCTGATGCCGGGCGAGTCCGAGGTGCACGGCCTCGTCGCGCTGATGGAACTGCAGTCGTCCCGGTCGAAGGCCCGTACCGGCCCGGCCGGCGAGCCGGTGCTGCTGCTGGACCAGGACCGCGCCCGCTGGGACCGGCTGCTGATCCAGCACGGCCTCGCCGCGCTGACGCTGTCGGAGCAGATCGCCGAAGGCGCGTACGGCCCGTATTCGGCCCAGGCGGCGATCGCGGCCTGCCACGCGCGCGCCCGCAAGGCCGACGAGACGGACTGGGCGCGCATCGCGGCGCTCTACGAAGGACTCGGCAAGCTCCAGCCGTCCCCGGTGGTCGAGCTGAACCGCGGGGTCGCGGTGGCGATGGCGTACGGCCCCGAGGCGGGCCTGGCGGTCGTCGACGCGGTGGCCGACGAGCCGGCGCTGAAGGACTACCACCTCCTGCCGAGCGTCCGCGGCGACCTGCTGCGCAAACTGGGCCGGCTGGAAGAGGCCGAGCAGGAGTTCCGCCGCGCGGCGGAGATGACGGAGAACGCCCGAGAGCGAGCCCTGCTCCTGTCCCGCGCGACGGCGGTCGGTCGCTAGGCCTCGATGAACACGATCTGTTCCGGTGGCATCGTCAGCTTCACGCTCTGCCGTTTCACCTCCACCAGCGTCGAGAGCTCCGTGGCGTGGCCGCCGGGGACCGTGAACAGGCGGTCGTTCCTCGTGTCCAGGAAATGCGCGAAACCCGACAGGGACGCGCCGCCCGTTTCGTCGAGGACCAGGTAGTCGGCCAGCCTGCGGAACAGTTTCGGCAGCAGGACCAGGTCGTCGCTCAGCTGGGCGCGGTTGCTCAGCTTGAAGCCCGACGTCGTGACGTCCGACGCCCACACGCCGCTGCCGGACTTCCGGGCCGCGACCGCCGCGTCCGACAGGGCCTGGCGGAGATCCGGGTACAGCAGCGAATAGAACGTCGGGTACGCCAGGCCTTCGGTGATCATCCGGAAGTTGACGGAGTTCTTGAGCTGCTTGACGTCCAGGTGCACGAGGCTGCCGTCGACCGAACGGCCCGGTCGTTGCCCGGGGAACGCGAACGCGACCGCGCGGCCGTACTTGTCGGCGAAACGGGTCAGAATGTGGCCGGTCACCTTGTCCGGCGTCGCCGACTTCACCTTGCCGTCGTCGGCCCGACGAACGTCGGTGAATCCCAGCACCGCGACCAGCCGGTCGGCGGCCGCCGTGCCCAGGGCGACCGGCTGGTGCAGCATCGGGCCGCCGTGCGGGCGGTAGTGCGTCTCCAGCGCGTCGATCGCGTCGAGCCGCAGCTGCATGCCGCCGCGGGAATTGAGCCGGACCTTCAGCCCGGCCTTCTTCGTCGCCTCGGGATCGTCCGGGTAGAACCGCACGGAATCGCCGTCCGGCGAAGCTCCGACGAGCTGGAACGTACCTTTGATCAGCGTCATGGGCATACGACAACGGTAGGACGCCCGGCCATTGATCCGTTCGCTTTCCACCCGGACAGACCAGTGACCACAGTGGAAACAACCGCGATACCGCCGGACGCGGTTAACGGATTTCCCGCCACGAAAGCGGGGAAAGCGCCACCGCCGCCGCGGCGATCCTGCGGGCGGTCTCCGTGGTGAGACCCGTTCGGCCGGATTCGATCCACTCGCCGACCGGCCGGACGCCGGCGTGCTGGTACTCGAGCGCCTGCAGCAGCATCTCCAGCTTGTCCGCGTCCTTGGCGCAAAGCGCTTCGGGCGATTCCCGTGACTCATATTCGTCGACGGCCGCGCGCACGACGTCTCGCGAAGACACCGGCAGCCCCGCCGTCTGGTCCGCGGTGATCTCCCGCGGTTCCGGCTTCCGCAGGTACGCCACGGCCGTGTGCGGCAGGTCGCCGGTGCGGGTTTCCTGCGTGTCGTGCCACAGTGCCAAGAACGCCGCCCGTTCCGGGGACGCGCCCTCCTCCGCCGCGAGCAACGCGGCCAGCTGCGCCGCCCGTAGGCTGTGCTCGCCGACCGACTCCGGGTCGCGGACGCCCGCCTGCCACCACCCCGACCGCCGGATGCGTTTCAGCACCCCGAGTTCGTAACCGAAAGCGGCCAAGGCGTCAGCACTCATGCCGCCAGCCTAGGGCGACGGGATCATCGCCGTGAGGATCGTCGCCTGCAAGAGGGAAATCACGCCCACCACCGCGGTCAGCGCGAACGACCACAGGAACGTCTGCCGCAGCAGCGAGCCCTCCTTGCCGGTCTGCCCGATCGCCGTCGCGCCGATCGACAGGTTCTGCGGCGAGATCATCTTGCCCATCACGCCGCCCGACGTGTTCGTCGCGCCGGCCAGGATCGGGTCGATGTGCAGCTGCTGGGCCGAAATCACCTGCATCGGGCCGAACAGGCTGTTCGTCGACGCGTCCGACCCGGTCAGGAACACGCCCAGCCAGCCGATGTACGCCGAGAACAGCGGGAACACCGCACCGGTCGTGGCCAGGGCGAGGCCGAGGGTCTGCGTCGCACCCGAGTAGTTCATCACGAACGCGATCGCCAGGATCATGAAGATCGTCGCGAGCGCCCAGCGCATCTGGTGCAACGTCTTGCGGTACGTCGAAAGCAGCAGCCCCGGCTTCGCGCCCATCGCGAACCCGGCGATCACCGCCGCGACCAGCGCGACCGTGCCCGGCGAGAACAGGAAGTCCACCGTGAACGTCGCCGCGTACGGCGCGTTCTTCGCGGTGATCGGCGGGTGCTGGATCACGTGGTTGTGCAGCCCCGGCCAGGCGAAGATCCAGTCGGCCTTGTGCAGCAGCTTCGTCAGGTCCAGCCACACCGGCAGGTTCTTGAAGATCGTGCCGATCCGGGTCAGGAAGATCGCCGCGATCAGGATGATGTAGGGCATCCACGCGTAGAACGCACCCCGCGAAGCCTTGGCCGCGCCCAAGTTCGACGATGCGGGAACCGGCGACTCGCCCTCGAAGCGCCACACCGACGCGGGCTGCCAGAAGCGGGTCAGGATCCACAGCGCGGCCATCGCGGTGAGCGCGGCGAGGACGTCGACGAGGCTGGCGCTGATGTAGTTCGACGCCACGAACTGCATGGCCGCGAACGCCAGACCCGCGGTCAGCACGGCCGGCCACACCTCGACCATGCGCTTGAAGCCGGCCAGCACGACGACCAGGAACGCCGGGATGATCAGCGCCAGCACCGGAACCTGCCGCCCGACCATCGCCGAGAACGCGTCCGTCGCCTGCTCGGGTTTCAAGTGCATGATCGGCGCGGTCAGCCGGCCCAGCACGATCAGCGGGTTGCCGAGGCCGCCGAACGCCACCGGCGCGGTGTTCGCCAGCAACGCCAGCACGACGGCCTTCACCGGCGGGAAGCCGAGCGCCGCCATCATCGCCGCGGTGATCGCGATCGGCGACCCACCGCCGGCGACGCCTTCCAGGAGCGCGCCGAAGCCGAACGCGATCAGCAGCGCCTGCAGCCGCCGGTCCTCGCTGAACCCGGCCAGCACCCGCTTGATCGAGTCGAACCGGCCGGTCGCGACCGTGACGTTGTGGAAGTACACCGCGTGGAACGCGATCCAGGCCACCGACCAGACGCCGAACACCACGCCCATCGCCGCCGAGTCGAACGCCAGCCCGGCCGGCATCCCGTACAGCAGCAGGGCGACGCCCAGCGCGGTGACCAGGGCGAGCGCCGCCGACAGGTGCGCCGACAGGCGGACCACCCCGAGCGCCACCAGCAGCACGATGATCGGGAGCGCGGCCAGCAGCGCCGACACCCACAGCCCGCCCGCCGGCTGGTAGTCCTGGATCCAGGTCACGTCAGCTCCTTTGCCCTCGCACGTACCCGAGCCTCAGCGACAGGGCGGCGGCGGTCCCGGCCACGGAGGCACCCAGTTCGTCCAGCCGGCGCAGCACCCGCGGTGCCGGCCCGGCGACGCTGATGGCGGCGATCGGCCGGCCCGAGTGGTCGCGGACGGCGGCGGCGACGCAGCCGACGTCCGGCTCGTTCTCGACCTCGTCGATGGCCCAGCCACGACGGCACGTCCGCGCGAGCTCGTCGAGCAGCCGGTGCGGGTCGATGATCGTCTTGAGCGTGAGGGAGTCCAGCTTCATCCGGCGGACGCGCTCGGCGCGGTCGGGCTCCGGCAGCGCGGCGAGCCAGGCCTTGCCCAGCGACGTCGCGTGCTGCGGGCGCCGCGTGCCGAGGCGGCAGGCCAGGGTGACGGCGCTGGCGCTGCGTTCGGTGGCGACGTAGACCATGGTGTCGTTGTCCGGCACGGCCAGGTAGGTCGTCTCGCCGGAGCGTTCGGCGAGCGACGCGAGGTACCGCGGCGCGCACCGGTGCAGATCGGTCGCGGCCATCGCCCGGGCACCCAGTTCGACGAGCCGCGTCCCCAGCCGCACCCGGCCGGTGACCTGGTCGGCTTCGAGGTATTCGAGGTTCTTCAGGGTGCCGACGATGCGGTAGGCGGCACTGCGGGAAAGCCCCAGTTGCCGCGCGATCGCGTTGGTGGAAATCTCCTGGTGACGACCCACGTGCTCCAGCACCGCGAGCCCGCGCTCGAGAGTTCCGCTCTGTTCCAGCCCGCGCTCCGGTCCCACGTTGCCCTCCGTTGGACGTTCCGTTCCCGCTCAGCGGTACGTATTTCCGCTGGGCGGGTTTGGACGGTAACACCTCCGATGTATGCGGGGAAGATCTTGGAATAACTCGCAATAGCGCGGAATGTTAGCTCGGCTAATTGGTACAACCTCCGATGGTTAGGTTTCCTACCTAAGGCGGTTGTGGCGGCGGTCACGTCACGCTAGGCGGTGGCCCACGTTCATATCCGTGAACATTCGGCCGAACGAGTGGGCAATTCGGAGTGACCATTGGTCACCCGTGCGGAGACCGCCGTCACGCGCTCAGGAAACTCACAGCGCCTTCCGGGCACCGTCTGCGGCATGACCGTCCTGCGTACCCGCGCGTCCGTGGCCGCCGGCCGGCTGACCGCGTGGCTGTCCCGCAGCGCCGGGCTCGGCTCGGGCGGGATGATCGGCGGGCGCGTCACCCTCGCGCTCGACCCGCGGGCGCTGCGCCGCCTCGGCCGGGAACGCACCGTCGTGCTCGTCACCGGCACCAACGGCAAGACGACGACGTCGCTGATGCTCACCCGCGCGCTCGAAGCGCTGGCCGAGGTCGCCTCCAACGGCGACGGCGCGAACATGCCCGACGGCGTCCTCGCCGCGCTCACCGCCCGCCCGGACGCGCCGTACGCGGTCCTCGAAGTCGACGAGACCTACGTGCCGCAGGTCGCGGACCAGGTCCAGCCCGCGGTCCTGGTGCTGCTCAACCTGAGCCGCGACCAGCTCGACCGGGTCGGCGAGGTCCGCGCGACCGAACGCGACCTGCGCGCCGCGATCGCCGCGCTGCCCGGCACGCTGGTCGTCGCCAACTGCGACGACGTCCTCGTGACGTCCGCCGCGAGCGCGGCCGCGAAGCCGGTGTGGGTGAGCACGGGCCGCCGCTGGACCGGCGACGCGACCGCGTGCCCGCGTTGCGAAGGCCTGATCGCCGAGACCGACCGGCACTGGAGCTGCGGCTGCGGCCTGAGCCGCCCGGAACCCAGCTGGACGCTCGAAGGCGACCTCGTCCGCACGCCCGGTGGCCGCCAGGTCGACCTCGACCTGCGGCTGCCCGGCGACGCGAACCGCGGGAACGCCGCGCTCGCGCTGGCCGCGGCGCACCGGCTCGGCGTGCCGCCGCACACCGCCGCGGCCCGGCTGCGGACCATCACCGACATCGGCGGGCGCTACCGCACGGTCCGCCGGACCCGCCATTCCGTGCGGCTGATGCTGGCGAAGAACCCGGCCGGCTGGGTGGAAACCCTGCGCGTGCTGGACGAAGACACGCCGGTGGTGGTCGCGGTCAACGCCCAGGAGGCCGACGGGCGCGACCTGTCCTGGCTCTGGGACGTCCACTTCGAACGGCTGCGCGGGCGCCAGGTCGTCGTCACCGGCGAACGCTGCGCCGACCTGGCCGTCCGGCTCTGCTACGCCGAGGTGGCGCACTGGGCCGAACCGGACCCGGTCGCCGCGATCGACACGCTGCCGCCCGGCGCGGTCGAGCTGGTCGCCAACTACACCGCGTTCCGCGACCTGGTCGGCAGGCTGCCCGGTGGCTGAGTCGATCGTCCACATTGGACTGCTGCTGCCCGAGGTGCTCGGCACCTACGGCGATTCCGGCAACGCGCAGGTGCTGTGCAAACGGCTGCAGTGGCGCGGTTTCGACGCCGAGGTCGTGCCGGTCGGGCTCGGCGTGCCGGTGCCGTCCACTTTGGACCTCTACCTGCTCGGCGGCGGCGAGGACGGCGCGCAGGTGCTGGCCGCCGCGCACCTGCGGAAGTACCCCGGGCTGCGGCGCGCGGTGGCCCAGGGTGCCGTGGTGTTCGGCGTCTGCGCCGGGCTGCAGGTGCTCGGCACCCGCTTCCGCGGCCTCGACGGCGTCGACCACGACGGCCTCGGCCTGCTCGACGTCACCACCGAACCCGGCGAGCGCCGGTCGGTCGCCGAGCTGGTCGCGACGTCGTCCGCGCTCCTGGGGAACTCGCCGCTGACCGGTTTCGAGAACCACTTGGGCGTCAGCAAGCTCGGCGCCGACAGCGTCCCGCTGGGCCAGGTCGTGCGCGGCACCGGCAACGGCGACGGCACCGAGGGCGCGGTGACCGACCGGGTCATCGGCACCTACCTGCACGGCCCGGCGCTCGCCCGCAACCCGGCGCTCGCGGACCTGCTGCTCGCCTGGACGGCCGGGCACCCGCTGCCGGCGTTGCCGGTGCCCGAGGTCGACCGGCTGCGCGGGGAGCGGCTCACCACTTCGCGCCGCCGCCGGACGTCGTGACCCGTGTGCCCCGAGCCGGGGACGCCACCCCGGCGACCCGGCTCCGCCTCTGGTCAGCGCGCACCTCGGCCGCCGCTGTCGGCCACCCGCCGGCGCCCCAATGTGGCGTTCGGTGCATCCAACGCACCCAACGCCACATTGGGTGCGTCCAGCGCACCCAACGCCACATTGGGGCGCTCGGGGCGCGCCGCAGCCGGGCTTCGCGGCCGCGTCGTGGTTACGCTGAGTTGGTGAAACTGGGCAAGGTGATCGCCGCGACCGGCGTCCGGATGCGCACCACCGCGGTGGCGGTGTTCGCGCTCGCGCTGGCCATCGCGGCGGCGCTCGCGATCGTCGTCGTGCTGCTGGAGGAGTCGCTCGACCGGAGCGTCACCGAGAGTGCCCGCAGCACCGGCCGCCAGGTCGCGATCCAGCTCGTCCGGGAAGGCGCGCGGGACCTGAGCGCGAGCGACGTCGCGAGCACCGGCGACACCGAAGCCGTCACGCAGGTGCTCAACGCCCAGGGCCAGCCGATCGCGAGCGACCCGGCGATCGTCGGGCACCCGCCGCTGACGTCCGCCCGCCCGACGATCGGGCACGAAACCGTCGAGACGCTCCCGCTCGGTCTCAACGGCGACGGCGACGACTACCGCGTCGTCTCCCAGGAGGTGAACGGGCCGGGCGGGCCGTTCACGGTGATCTCCGCGCGCTCGCTGGAACCGGTGACGGAGGCGTCGACGCGGCTGACGTTGCTGCTCGGCCTGATCGCCGTCCCGCTGCTGGCCATCTCCGGTCTCGCCGTCTACCGCGCGGTCGGCTCCGCTCTGCGGCCGGTCGAGCGGATGCGCCGGACCGTCGCCGAGATCTCGACGCGCGACCTCGAAGCCCGCGTCCCGTTGCCGCCGGGTGGCGACGAGGTGCACCGGCTTGCCGTGACGCTGAACGAAATGCTCGGCCGGCTCGCGTCCGCGCAGGCGGCGCAACGCCGGTTCGTCGCGGACGCCAGCCACGAGCTCCGGTCGCCGCTCTCGACGATCAGCACCGCGCTCGACGTCTCCGGCCGGCACCCGGAGAGCACCGAGGAGCTGGTGCCGGTGATCGCCCGCGAGACCGCGCGGCTGCGCGAACTGGTCGACGACCTGCTGATGCTCGCCCGCACCGACGACGCCACCGACCGGCCGTCGCGCACCGAGGTCGACCTCGACGACATCGTCCGCGCCGAAGCCGAACGCGTGCGCGGCGAATGCGCGCTCGACGTCGAAGTCCGGGCCGGCCCGGCGAAGGTCTACGGCAGTGAGGCCCAGCTGCGCCGCGCCGTGCGCAACCTCGTCGACAACGCGCGCGGCCACGCGCGGGACCGGATCCGCGTCGCCAGCTCGGTGCACGGCGACCTCGCCGTCGTCGAGGTGAGCGACGACGGCCCCGGCGTCGGCGAGGCCGACCGCGACCGGATCTTCGAGCGGTTCGTCCGGCTCGACGCGTCCCGCCAGCGCGGCCACGGCGGCACCGGGCTGGGCCTGCCGATCGTCGCCGGCATCGCGGCGCGCCACGGCGGCCGGGCGCGCTACGCCGCGTCGGGCGAACCGGGCGCGCGGTTCGTGATCGAGCTGCCCGTCATCGCCGTGCCGGAAGAGGAGGAGGACTGACGTGCGCCTGCTGATCGTGGAGGACGGGCGCGAGTTCGCGGAGACGCTTCGGCGCGGCCTGGTCGCCGAGGGGTTCACCGTGGACGTCGCGCACACCGGCAAGGACGGCCTGTGGTCGGCGACCGAGCAGGAGTACGACGTCATCGTGCTCGACATCATGCTGCCCGAGCTGTCCGGCTACGAGGTGCTCAAACGCCTGCGGGCGGCCGAGAACTGGACGCCGGTGCTGATGCTGACCGCGAAGGACGGCGAGTACGACGAGGCCGACGCGTTCGACCTCGGCGCCGACGACTACCTGTCGAAACCGTTCTCGTTCGTCGTGCTCATCGCCCGGCTGCGGGCCCTGCTCCGGCGCGGTGCCCCGGCCCGCCCGGCCGTGCTGGAGGCCGGTGACCTGCGGCTCGACCCGTCGGCCCGTACTGTCCACAGAGGACAAAAGCGGATCGAGCTGACCGCGCGCGAGTTCGGGCTGCTGGAGTTCCTGCTGCGCCGGGCGGGCACCGCGCTGACGAAGAACGAGATCCTCGGCCACGTCTGGGACGCGCACTACGACGGCGACGAGAACGTCGTCGAGGTCTACATCGGCTACCTCCGCCGCAAGATCGACGTGCCGTTCGGCACCCACACCATCGAAACGGTCCGCGGGGTCGGTTATCGGCTGGCCGGTGGAAATTAACCGGAATCACCTTTTCGGCGCAGTCACCGCCAACCGGGTGGCCGAACTCGGCGAACCGGTGAAAACCACGGTGTGAACGGCATTAGTGCTGCGGCGCCGACGTTGCTACGGTGACGGTCCGGCCGGCGAAGGAGCCGATTTCCCGCAGTTTCGCCGCGGTGTCGAGAGCAATTGTCGAACGAGAACGGAGAACCGTGGCGCTGCAGTTGTTCGGGGTGGTCCGGGCCGGTCATCCGAGGGTGCCGCGCGCGGTGCGCTGGGAGGACATCGCGATGGTCGTCGGCGAGGCGCCCGCCGACCCGGACCCGGCCGCGCACCTGGCCGTGGTGTCGTCGCTCGTCGAAGGTGGCCCGGTGCTGCCCGCCCGGTTCGGCGCGGTCGCGGAGGACGAAGAGGCCGTCCGCCGCGAGGTGCTCGCCCCGGCCGCCGACGAGTACCGCGCCGACCTCGCGCGCCTCGACGGCCTGGCCGAGGTGCACGTCTGCCTGCGGTTCGGCGACTCCGTGTCGGGGGTGGGCCTGCTCGCGGAGGTGGCGGAACGGGCCCGCGACTCGGTGTCGCTGCCGGCGGGGGAGCACGCCGACGAGCGCTGGGCGTTCCTGGTGGGCTTGGGCGACCTGCTCGTCGTCCGGGAGGCGGTCGCCGGGCACGGCGCCGACTGGCTCGGGCCGCTGCCCGCGTACAGCTTCGTCGACCGGCGGTGAGCGACGGCGGAACACTTGCTGAACAGTCCTGACGTAGCTGGTCACGGTGGCCTTTTGTCGGTGATCCTGACGCCGTGGCCATGATCGCGACCCGCACCGACCAGCAGACCCCGCCGCCGGAGTACCGCGGCGCGTTCGGCCGCGTCGGCCCCGGGCCGGGGCAGTTCGCCGGCCCGGCCGGGATCACGGTCGACGCGCGCGGGCAGCTGTGGGTGGCCGACACCGGCAACGACCGCGTCCAGGCGTTCACCCGCGACGGCAAGCTCGTGCGCGTGCTGGCCGGGCGGCTCAAGGCACCGGAAGCCGTCGCGGTCGACGCGGCGGGCAACGTCTACGTCGCCGACACCGGCAACCACCGCGTCGCGCAGTACGCGTGGTGGGGCGGGTTCGTCCGGGAGTTCGGCACCGGCGAGCTCGGCAGCCCGTGCGGCATCGCGCTCGATTCGGCCGGCCGTCTGCTCGTCGCCGACCCCGGGCACCAGCGCGTCGCGCGCTTCGACACCCGCACCGGCGGGGCGCTGAGCGACATCACCGAGAAGGTCGGCTGCCCGCGCGGCATCGCCGGCGACGGCGCGGGCGGTGTCTGGATCGTCCACAACGGACATCCGGCGGACGGCGACGTCGCGGTCGTGCGGTACAACGCCGACGGCCGGGCCATCGGGTCCATCGGGTGCGGCCGGGCCGGCGCGGCGGACGTCGCCGTGACCGCGTCGGGCGACGCGTACGTGACGTCGCCGGACCACGGCCGGATCACGCGGTTCGACACCACCGGCTCGTGCCACGTGGAGTTCGGCTCGGACGCGCTCGGCGCCCCGTTCGGCGTGGCCGTCGACGCGACCGGCGGGATCTGGGTCACCGACGCCGGGCACCACCGCGTCGTCAGCTTCGGCGGCTAGCTCTTCGAGATCGACGCTGTCGCGCGGACCACCGCGGTGCAGCGGTTCTGCACGAACTCCAGCCCGCCCTCCTCGGCGATGCGGCGCGCCTCGGCGGAGGTGATGCCCTGCTGCAGCCACAATGCCTTGGCGCCGATCTCGACGGCGTCGCGCGCGATCCCCGGCGCCTCGGCGGACGGGCGGAAGACGTCGACCAGGTCGACCGGCTCGGGGATGTCCTTCAAGGACCGGTAGACCTTCTCTCCGAGCAGCTCGGTCGCGGTCGGGTGGACCGGGATGATGCGGAAGCCGTGGGCCTGCAGCACCGCCGGCACGCCGTGCGCGGCCTTGGCCGGGTCGCGGCTCAGGCCGACGACCGCGATCGTCTTCGCGTTCGCCAAGATCTCTTCAGCGTTCATGCGGGTGGAACGCCCGGCGTGCGTCAAAGCTTCCAGAGCCGCAGGCCGCGGACGCGGTAGACGGGCCAGAGCACGTGCCACGGCTTCCGGTGGGCGAACGTCGCGCAGCAGGTCAGGATGTTGCGCGCGGACGTCGTCGACACCTCGTGCCGGTCCGGCCACGCCTCGCCCTTGGCGCCGACGGCGATGCGGAACACCGTCAGCAGGCCGCGGCCCTGCAGGTCGTACTTGGCGCCGGTGTCGCCGGAGTCGGGGGCGAGTTCGAGGATCTCGGCCCCGAAGGCGCGCGCGATCCCGGACGCCCCGCTGGGGACCGCGCCGACGCTGCGGGTGATCGCCTTGCCGTGCAGCCGCCGGGCGTAGCGGGCGAGCAGCAGCCGTTCCCACAGCGGGAGGACGCGGCGGTGCGCGAGCAACGCGGCGCACTCGTCGTGACCGATCGCGAAGATGCTCTCCACGTCGTCGTAGCTGCCGTACTCCGCGGGCTCGTTCAGGTGCAGCCGCACCTCGAACCGGGTGCGGGCGGTGAGCTCGTCGAGGTGCTCACGGCGGTCGAGCCGGGCCTTCGCGCGGGAAAGCGACCAATCGGCCATCGGACCTCCAGACGTCGCGGACAGGGTAGATCGCCCGCGACGTCCAGACCACGCTTTCAGCCGATCTTCTCGCCGTACATCTCGCCCAGCGGGTCGGAGATCAGCTCGACGCGGGCGCCGTCGGGGTCGGCCAGGTAGATCGACGTCTCGCTCTCGAGCAGGTACTGCACGCCGGCTTCGTCGAGCTTGTCCTTGATGACGCTCCACCGCTCCGGCGTGACGGACAGCGCGAGGTGGTGCAGTCCGCCGAGGACCTCCGCGTACGGGCCGAGGTCCAGGCCGGGCAGGTCGAAGAAGGCGACCGCGTTGCCGTTGCCGACGTCGAAGAAGAAGTGGCTGGAGCCGGGGTAGTCGCGGTTCTCGATCAGCTCGGTGAGCGGGAAGCCGAGGATGTCCTGGTAGAACCCGATGGTCCGCTCGACGTCGCTGGAGATCAGCGCGGTGTGGTGGATGCCGCGGCCGTTGGTTTCGGGCCGGTCGGCGGCCGGGCGCAGGTGGCGCTCGCGCAGCTCGTCACGGACCTCGGCGAGCTTGGTGACCTCGGCCTGTGTCGGTGCCATGTCCTTCACGTCCCTTCTCGGTGGTGGTGTCAAAGCTACGCTCGATTTATCTCTCGCGCAAGAGGTTGTCTGGCGAGAGTTCCGCTGGGTGGAACACCCGGGCTTGTGTGCGGCTGCCGCCGAGGGCAGAGTTCCCGAGCGTGGACGCCAGCAGAGTGCAGGAGGCCGCCGCCGTTCTGGCCGGGGCCTACGCGACGCGCGAGCCGATCGAGCCGCTGATCAAGACCTTCCCGGAGGCGACCGTCGAGGACGCCTACCGGATCCAGCAGGAGCAGGTGCGGCACTGGACGGCCGCGGGTGACGCCGTCCGCGGGCACAAGGTCGGCCTCGCGTCGGCGGCGATGCAGCGGCAGATGGGCGTCGACCAGCCCGACTACGGGCACCTGACCGGCAGCATGTTCCACCTCGAGCACCAGCCGATCCCGACGTCGGCGTTCCTGCAGCCGCGGATCGAGCCGGAGATCGCGTTCGTGCTCGGGTCGGCGTTGCGCGGCCCCGGCGTCACCGTCGCCGACGCCGTGCGAGCGGTTGATTTTGTGCTGCCGTCGCTGGAGATCGTCGACTCGCGGATCCAGGACTGGAAGATCACGCTGTTCGACACGATCGCGGACAACGCGTCGTCCGGCGGCGTGGTGCTGGGCAGCAGCCCGACGGCGCTGGGTGCGGTAGACCTGCGGCTGGCCGGTTGTGTGCTCTACCAGAACGGGTCGATCGCGGCGACCGGCGCGGGCGGTGCGGTGCTCGGGTCGCCGTTGAACTCGCTGGTGTGGCTGGCGAACACGGTCGGCCCGCTGGGCGTCACGCTGGAACCCGGGCACGTCGTGCTGCCGGGCTCGATGACCCGCGCGATCCCGGTGTCGCCGGGCGACACGGTCGTCGCCACCATCGCCGGCATCGGCAGCGTCACCGCGGTGTTCGCCCCTTCGGAGGAATCATGAACGTGCGCGAAGCGGCGGCCGCCCTGCTGGCCACGGAGTCGGAGCGCCCGCCGCTCTCGGCGGACTGGCCGGACCTCGACGTCGACACGGCGTACGCGATCCAGGACGAGGCCCTGCGCCAGCGCCGGGCCCGCGGCGAGACGCTGATCGGCGTCAAGCTGGGCCTGACGTCCCGGGCGAAGCAGCAGCGGATGGGCATCGACTCGCCGTTGCTGGCCTGGCTGACCGACGCGATGGTGCTGCCCGCGGGGGTGCCCGTGCCGTCGTCTTCGCTGCTCCACCCGCGCGCGGAGCCGGAGCTGGTCTTCGTGCTGGGCCGTCGGCTGTCCGGCCCCGGCGTCACCGCGGCGACGGCGCTGGCCGCCGTCGACCGGGTCTACGGCGGGATGGAGATCATCGACAGCCGCTACGCGGACTACCGCTTCACCCTCCCGGACGCGGTCGCGGACAACGGCTCGTCGTCTCACTTCACCCTGGGCCCGATCGGCCTCTCACCTTCTGCCCTGGACCTCACCCTGGAAGCGGCCCTCCTGGAGGTCGACGGCCAGATCGTCGACACAGCGACGGGCGCAGCGGTCCAAGGCCACCCAGCGGAGGCCCTGGCCCTGGCCGCGAACACCCTGGCGACCCGCGGCCTGGCCTTGGAGCCGGGCTGGCTGGTCCTGACAGGCGGCATGACAGACGCAGTCCCGCTCAACCCGGGTTCCCGAGTAGCGGCCCACTTCTCCCACCTAGGCTCAGTAACCCTCTCCGCCTAACCCCGTGATGCCCCTCCAATCACGCGAGACACGCGCCCAATCACGCGAGTCACGCCCTCAATCACGCGAGTCACGTCCCGGATCACGTGAGTTACGCGAACCGGCCCAGCGAACTGGCGTACCTGAAGGGTCGGCCCGACTGTCTGAGCACGGCGAGCCGACCGTCCAGACACGTGAGCCGACTGCCTGAGTACGTGAACCAACCCGCCGGGTGCGGGTCAGGTGGTTACTTTGGCTCGGTCGGCGATGCGGGTGATGCCTGCGACCACCCGGGGCCAGACCGCGCGGGGCAGGTCGTGGCCCATGCCGGGGACGATGTCGAGGTCGGCGCCCGGGATCGCGCGGGCCGTCGCGCGGCCGCCGGAGACGTGGACCAGCGGGTCCCGCGATCCGTGCACCACCAGGGCCGGCACGCGCACCTTGCGCAGCTTCGGCGTCCGGTCGCGGTCGGCCACGATCGCCGCGAGCTGGCGGACCGTGCCGCCCGGGTGGACGCCGCGGTCGAACGTCCGCTCGGCCCGCTCGCGCATCCGGGCCTCGTCGAAGGGGTAGCCCGGCGAGCCGATCACGCGGAACGTCCGGACCGCCAGCTCGACGTACTCGGCGCGGTCGCGCGGCCGGGCGCCGAGCAGCATCGACATCGCCTTCGGGCTCGGGCGGCCGACCAGCCGGCTCCCGGTGGTCGACATGATCGACGTCAGCGAAAGCACCCGCGACGGGTACCGGATCGCCAGCGTCTGCGCGATCATCCCGCCCATCGACGCGCCGGCGACGTGCGCCGCCGGAACGCCGAGGTGGTCCAGCAGCCCGGCGGCGTCGGCGGCCATGTCGGCGAGCGAGTACGGCGCGACGCGCAGCAGGTACGCCTGCGCGAGGTTGGCCTGGCCACGCATCCGGCTCGACCGCCCGGAGTCGCGGTTGTCGAAGCGGATCACGTGGAAGCCTTGCGCGGCAAGGGAATCGCAGAACTCCTCGTCCCACCAGATCATCGGCGCGCCGAGCCCCATCACGAGCAGCAGCGGCCGCCCGCCCGCGTCGCCGAACGTCTCGTGGCACAGCTCGACGCCGTTGACCGCCGCGACGCGCTCCGCCATCAGGCCTCCCGGGTGTGCTCGGCGGCCAGCTTGGTGAGCTCGGCCAGCGCGTCGTGCAGGTGGTCGATCAGGTCCCAGACGTCCGGGATCAGCTCGCGGCACGCGACGAGCCCGAAGTCCAGCTTGCCGTCGTAGGACATCACGGTGATGTTCAGCCCGCCACTCGCGTCGGTGATCGCGGACACCGGGTAGTTGGCGAGCAGCCGGGCGCCGGCCAGGTAGAGCGGCACTTGCGCGCCCGGGACGTTCGACACGACGAGGTTGACGACCGGCGTGGTCGCGCCGAGGTACTTCATGGTGGCGCGGGCGGCGAGCCCGCCGAGAGCGGCCGGGAGCATCCCGCTGAAGTCGACCAGCCACGACGCCGGCAGCGGCTGGTACCGCTGCTTCGCGGCGACCATCGCGCTGGTGACCTCGGCCAGCCGTGCGGCGGGGTCCGCGAGGTGCGTCGGCAGCGGCGCCAGCATCACCGACACCTGGTTCCCGGCGTCCTTCGCCTGCTCGGGCGTGCGCACCGACAGCGGAACCAGCGTCACGAGCGGCTGGTCCGGCAGCGCGTCGTGGTCGACGAGCCACCGGCGCATGACGGTCGCGCACAGCGCCATCACGACGTCGTTCACCGTGACGCCGAAGGTGTTCTTGACCCGCTTGACCTCGTCGAGCGGCAGCGAGCCGTACGCGAACCGGCGGTGCGGGCCGATCGGGCCGTTGAACGGCGTGGCCGGCGCGACCAGCCGCGGCCGGTCGGCCTCGTGGCGTCCGGCGCCTTGGCGGGTGACGCGGTTGAGCACGCTGCCGGCCTTCGCGAGCAGCCCGACGCCGGGATAGCGGGCGAGGCCGGGCACCTCGTCGATGTGCTGGAGCAGCTTCGGCACCTGCAGCGCAGCCTTGACGGGGTGCAGCGCGAGCCGTTTCACGCCGTTGAGCGCGAGTTCGACGGGTGTCGGGATGTCGTCTGTTCGTGGCTCCCCGGGCGGGTTCACCCGGCGCGGCTCGGGGGTGACGTCCATGAGGACGCCGATCAGCTCGGCCCCGGAGACGCCGTCGATCGCGCTGTGGTGCACCTTCGTGTAGACGGCGACGTTGCCGTCGCGCAGGCCCTGCACCAGGTAGGCCTCCCAGAGCGGCCGCCGCCGGTCGAGCGGCCGCGCGGTGAGCCGCGCGATCTGCTCGGCGAGCTGCCGTTCGTCTCCCGGCGCGGGCAGCGCGATCTCGCGGACGTGGTACTCGAGGTCGAACTCGGGATCGTCGATCCAGTAGGGGTGGTCGAGCCCGAGCGGCACCGGCAGCAGCCGCCACCGCAGGGGCTTGGCCAGGTGCAGCCGCGAGCCGATGAGCTCCCGCAGGTCGTCGACGGTCACGGTGCCGCCCGGCGCGGTGGCCGGATCGAGGATCGACAGCCCGCCGACGTGCCCGGTGGTGGTGGTCGACTCGGCGTTGAGGAACTGCACGTCCAGGGCGGTGAGCTGGCGCATCGGGCCTCCTCGGGGACTCGGCAGGCCAGTCTGCCCGGCGGGGTGACGGGCGTAAATCCGCTAGGAGGGTGCGGGGGTGCAGCTCAGATGGCTCTGTCGCGACAAACGTTTTCGTGGCGTGTTGTCGTGGCGCGGCGAGTTGTCCACATCGGGTCCGGTTGTCCACAGATTTGCCGCGTCACCCGGTCGAGGAGGGGGTGGCCGATAAACTGGAACTGGGCACGCCCCCCTGGGTGTGGTGGGGGCACGGTGTGGTGGGGGCGCAGCTGGTCAGGCTGAGGGCTTGGCTGGTCGGGCCGAGCCGGTGCGGTAGGCGCGGGCCTGGATCTCGTACAGCTCGTGGTAGACCCCGCCGATGCGGATCAGGTCCTCGTGCGTTCCCTCCTCGATCAACCGGCCCTTCTCCAGGACCAGGATGCGGTCCGCGGACTTGATGTTGGCCAGCCGGTGGGTCACCAGGACCGTGGTGCGGCGGCCGCGGCTCGACGTGCTCGCGTGTTGCAGGCCCGCGAACACCTTCGCTTCGGCGCGGGCGTCGAGGGCCGCGGTCGGCTCGTCGGCCACCAGGACCGACGCGTCGCGGTAGATGCCGCGGGCGATGCCCATGCGTTGCCACTGGCCGCCGGACAGGTCGTGGCCTTCGTCGAACTTCTTCGACAGCACCGTGTTTTCCTGGCGTGGCAACGAATCGATCACCTCGCCGGCGCCGGAGTGGTCGACCGCTTCGCGCCACGCCCGGCGGTCCGGGTCGGGGCGGCCCAGGCGGCCGACCGTGATGTTGTTCGCCGCGGTCATCGGCCACTCCGCCGGTTCCTGCGCGATCACCGCGATGTTCGTGTGCACCGATTCCGGGTTGGCCCGCGCGAGATCGACGTCGTCCCAGTGCACGGTGCCTTCGTCCGGCGGGTAGAGGCCGGTCAGCAGCTTGCCGAGGGTGGTCTTGCCTGAGCCGTTCTCGCCGACGAGCGCGATCACCTCGCCGCGCCGGATCGTCAGGGAGATGTCCCGCAGTGCCGGCTTCTTCTGGCCGGGGTAGGTGAAGGTGACGCCCTCGAGCCGGATCTCGGCCGGGTCGGCGGGTGCGGTCAGCGCCGTCGGTGGCGGGCGCAGCTTCGCCGACTCCAGCAGCAGCTGGTTGTAGAACCCGATGTAGAACGAGTCCTCGTACAGCGAGTTGACCGCGCGCATGGTGTTCGACAGCGCCGTCGACGCCGTGCGCATCGCCAGCACCGCGGTGCCGGCCAGGGCCAGCTCCATCCCGCCGGCGTAGAGCAGCCAGCCGAGCACCAGGTAGGCGACGGCGGTGCCGAGGCCGGCCGCGGCGCGCCCGCTCGTGCGGACCAGGTTGCTGCGGTGCGCGAGCCGGATCTCCTCGCGCGTCAGGCTGCGCGAGATGCGCCGGTACTCACCGAGCAGCGGCTCCTGGAGCGTGAGCGCGTGGCGTTCGAGGGCCATCGACCGCCAGGTGGCGACCTCCTCCACGATCGACTTGCGGATGTTGCGCCCGACCGTGTCGAGGAAGTGCCGGTAGTTCAGCTTGGCCACGCGCGCCGCGGACCAGCCGTCGGCCGCCGCCGCGAGCAGCAGGACCGGCGCCAGCCACGGGTTGAGCAGCCCGGCCGTGAGCATCGCCGCCGCGAGCGAGATCGCCGACGACGTCAGGTCCGCCACCCGGCGCAGGCTGGTCTCGATCGCGCGGACGCCGTAGCGCGCGCCTTGGCGGGCCAGCTCGCGGAAGTCCGCGTCTTCGAAGGCGATCAGCCCGACGCGCACGACCGCCGCCGTCACCGCGTCGTCCGCCGCCGCGGTGACCTGCGGGCGCAGCGCGCCTTCGACGGCGGCGACCGCGGCGTCGAGCACCGCGCGCGCCGCGTACGAGCCGGTGACGACGGCGATCGCGGGCAGCGACTGCATGACCCGCTCCGGGGTCGGGCCCTGCTGGAGGAGCGCGGTGAAGACGTTCGCGGTGGCGAGCAGCCCGAACGCGGTGACGCAGCCGGAGACGACGTGCACCACCCCGGCCAGCAGGGTCAGCCGCGGCGATGTCCGCCACGCCAGCCGCAGCACGACGGCGATCGCGGCGGGCAACGCGCGCACGGCCCGCCCGAACCCGGCGCCGGCCACGCGTTCGTCGACCCGCGCCCATTCGGGCATCTTCATGTTCTCGACCCCGATCAGCGGGGGCGAGTCCGGGGTGTCCTGGGGTGGTCCGGCGGATCTGCGCACGCGTTCAGGTGTACTCCGGGGGTACGACAGTTTCGGGCGCCCGGCGTCCGCCCTCGGGGACACGGTTCGGAGTCGACGTTCCGCCATCCGGGTGAAAGTAATCGTTTTCTCTGGGCTGATCGCGGCTTCGAGGACACACTCGCTGCATAGCCTGAAAGCGCACGACTGAATAACTAACAATCGTTGTGGAATTGTCCCGCCGCCGGACCTCTCGTGTCGAGCGAGTCCGCGGATGTGGTGGTGGAGACCGGAAACAGGTGACGTCCTCGTGTAAGGGGGGAGGGGCGTCGCCTGTTTCCGCTACCCGTTTTCGCGGGTGTACCGGGCGCGCAGGAATGGGCTGAATTCGCGGTCTTCGCCCATCATCACGTCGATTTCGTGCGTGAGGGTGTCACCGTCCGGGGTGAGCCGGTGCCGGGCCACGCCGCGGGCGGTCCGCTTGCCCAGGACGAGCGTCGCGCCGTCCCAGCCGCCGCGGGCCGGGGACTCGGGCGGGAAGCCGTAGCTGTCGAAGCCGTACCAGAGCGTCTCGCCGGTCTGCGGGTCCGCGGTGAAGACGTTGTGGCCCAGGAACTCCGTCCCGTCTTCGCGGCGCTGACGGTACTGCTGGACCAGCACGAAACCGTTGAGCTGCAAGCGGTATTCGCAGTCGGCGCGCGCCGTCGAGGCCGGCGCCCACGGGGACGCGGCGAGGTCTTCAGTGCCGGTCCAATCGCCGACGAAGGCCTTCAGGGCGTCGTGCGCGGGGCCGAGGGTGGGCAGGTCCATGGTTCGCCTCCGTTCGACAGGTGCCTGTCGATGTGCGAGGCTAGCACGCATGCGTTCCCCGCGAGCCGAGACGTTCACCCGGGTGATCGACGCGGTCTTCGCGTGCAACGGCGGCTTCCTCGCCGCGGGCGACGCGCTGACGTCGCCGGTCGGCCTGACGGCGGCGCAGTGGCAGGTGCTGGGCTTCCTGGAGGACGGCGCGGCGACCGCTGCGGACGTCGCGCGGCGGCGAGGGTTGCGCCGGCAGAGTGTGCAGGAGACGGTGAACCGCTTGCTGCGCAACGGAATGCTGGAACGCTCGCCGAATCCGGGGGACGCGCGGGCACCGTTGCTGGTGTTGACGCGACGCGCGAAGGCGGCGATGGCCGAGCTGGGCGCGGCGCAGGTCGAGTGGGCGGAGGAGCTGGCGGCGGAGGTGCCGGAGGAGGATCTGGAGGTGACGCTGCGAACGTTGCGGCGGCTGCGGGAGCTGGCGGTGCGGCCGCGGTTGTGAGGGGTTCGACTGGGCGAGCTGCGCTGGGGGTGCGGCTCGCTTGGCCGGGCGGAATGTGCCGCGACGTGTGGGAGCAGGTTGCGGCGGGAGGAATGTGCCGCGACGGGCAAGGTGGCGAACGGTTGCCCCGGTGGAGTGCTGCTGGCCGGGCGGCGCCGCGCTGGCCGCGGCGACCGGCTCCGGGATACGCCCCAATGTGGCGTTGGGTGCGTTGGATGCACCGAACGCCGCGTTGGGTGCGCTGGACGCACCGAACGCCACATTGGGTGCGTTGGACGCACCCAACGCCACATTGGGGCGTTTGGTGCCCGGGCCTGGGTCAGTCCGGCTTGATGCCCAGCAGGGTCAGGAATGTGCGGAAGCCTGCCGACATGTCGACCTCCTCCGGCGCCAGCAGCCACTGCAGTTGCAGGCCGTCCAGGACTGCTATTGCCAAGGGGGCCAGTTGTTCCGGCGTTGAGCCCGGGGGTAGCTCGTCGCGGTGGCGCTCGAGCATCTCCGTCATTCCGGCTCGGACCCGGGTGTAGCGGTCCTGGAAGTACGACCTCGCCGGGTGGCCGTCCGTGACGCTGTCCGCGGCCAGGACCGTGTACGTCTGGACTATCCCCTTGCGGGTCGCGTTGTAGTCGACCAAGTCGGCCAGCTGGTTGACCGTCATGGCCGACGAGTCGCGGCCGAAGTGGAGCAGGTCCCATTCGTCGCGGGTTTCCAGTACCGCCGTGAGCAGGTCTTCCTTGGTCGGGAAGTAGTGCATCAAGCCCTGCTGGGTCAGGCCCACCCGGTCGGCCACCGCGGCCAGGGACGTGGCCCGGTAACCGCGCTCGGCTATCACCTCGAACGCGGCACGGACGATGCTCGTGCGGCGGTCGGCGCCCCTGGCCCGGGTCATGATCCCGAGCCTACGGGACAACCTGTCACGGAAGCGTAACTTTCACTACTCGGCGCCAGGTAGGGTGACAGCAGGACCTCCGGAAGGGGCGGCATGAGCTTCGACGTCGACGCGCTGCTGGACGAACTCGACCTGGACGCCAAGGCGAGCCTGCTCGCCGGTCAGGACGTCTGGAGCCTGCCCGCCCGGCCGGAGATCGGGCTCCGGTCGCTCGTCCTCTCCGACGGCCCGGTCGGCGTCCGCGGCGTGCGGTGGAGCCCGGACGACCCGTCTGTCACCCTGCCCAGCCCGACGGCGCTCGCCGCCGCCTGGGATCCGCGCCTGGCCGTGCGCGCCGGGCGGCTGCTCGCGCAGGAGGCCCGCCGCAAGGGCGTGCACGTGCTCCTCGCGCCCACGGTCAACCTCCAGCGCTCACCGCTGGGCGGCCGGCACTTCGAGTGCTACTCCGAAGATCCCCTCCTCACCGGGATGGTCGGCGCCGGTTACGTCACCGGCGTGCAGGACGGCGGGGTCGGCGTCACGGTCAAGCACTTCGTCGCCAACGACTTCGAGACCGAACGCTTCACCGCCGACGTCCGCGTCGGCGAACGCGCGCTGCGCGAGCTCTACCTCGCGCCGTTCGAACTCATCGTCCGGCGGGCGAAGCCGTGGGGGATCATGGCCGCCTACAACAGCGTCAACGGCATCACGATGACCCAGCACGGCGACCTGCTCAACGGCGTGCTGCGCGACGAGTGGGGCTTCGACGGCTTCGTCGTCTCCGACTGGCTGGCCGCGCGCGACACCGTGGCGTCCGCCAACGGTGGGCTCGACGTCGCGATGCCGGGCCCGCGCACCGTGTTCGGCGACCGGCTCGCCGAAGCCGTGCGCGGCGGCGAGGTCGACTCCGACGTCGTCGACGACATGGTCCGCCGCGTGCTCCTGCTGGCCCACCGGACCGGCGCGCTCGGCGAAAGCCCGGCGGGACAAGACTCCACTGTGGACGGTGAAGCGGTCGCGCGTGAGATCGCGCACCGGTCGTTCGTGTTGCTTAGCAACGAAACCGGCGCGCTTCCGCTGCGTGAACCAAAGCGCATCGCCCTGATCGGTGCGCTGGCCGCGGACCCGAAGATCCTCGGCGGCGGCAGTGCCACCGTGTTTCCCGACCACGTGGTCTCCCCTCTCGACGGCCTCCGGAAGGCCGTTCCCGTTGGCACCGAACTCACTTACGCCATCGGTGCCGATCCGCGAACGACGCTACCGCCGGCCACCGACAATTTCCGGCTCCGTGCGACCGCCAAAGCCGCAGATGGCACCCGATTGGCTGAATTTTCGTTGCGAGAGGCGAGAATCGACTGGATCGGCGAGCTGCCGGCCGGCCTCGACCTGGCCACGCTCGCGAGCGTCGAGATCGACGGCACGTTCTTCCCGGAGACCACCGGCACGCACACCTTCGGCCTCACCGGCCCCGGCGACCTCCGCCTGGTCGTCGGCGGGCAGACCCTCTTCGACGGCGTCAACCTGCCCGAAGGCGGTGACGTCTTCACGTCGATCATGCAGGTCATCGAGCAGCGGCGGGACGTCGAGCTGACCGCGGGCGAACCGGTCGAGGTCAGCCTGACCTACTGGGTCCCGTCGGAGATGGCGGAGTTCGCGCGCGGCACCTTCGCCTGGGTCACCTTCGCGCTCGGGCACCGCGGCCCGGTGCTCGACCCGGACGCCGCGCTCGACGAAGCCGTTGCGCTGGCCGGGAAGTCCGACGTCGCGATCGTCGTGGTCGGCACCACCGCCGAGGTCGAGAGCGAGGGTTTCGACCGGACTTCCCTGGCTCTGCCAGGAAGGCAGGACGAGCTCGTCACGCGCGTCGCGCGGGCCAACCCGAACACCGTGGTCGTCGTCAACGCCGGTTCGCCGGTCGAGCTGCCGTGGCGCGACGACGTCGCCGCGGTGCTGCTCACCTGGTTCCCCGGCCAGGCCGGCGGCGACGCGCTCGCCGACGTCCTCTTCGGCCGCGAAGAGCCCGGCGGACGGCTGCCGACGACTTGGCCGGCCAAGCTCGAAGACGCCCCCGTCACCCGCGTGACGCCCGAAGAAAGCGTGCTGCCGTACGAAGAAGGCGTCTACATCGGCTACAGCGCGTGGGCCCGTTCCGAGAAGCAGCCCGCCTACTGGTTCGGCCACGGCCGCGGTTACACGACCTGGTCCTACGACGAGCTGGACGTCTTCCCGGACGACGAAGGCGGCGCGAAGGTGCGCGTCCGCCTCCGCAACACCGGGACGCGCAAGGGCCGCGAAGTCGTCCAGCTCTACCTGGTCCCGACCGAACGCGGCGACCGCCCGCACCGTTGGCTCGCCGGCTTCGCGAGCGTCGAAGCCGGCCCGGGAGAGGCGGTGGACGCCGAGATCGCGATCGTGCCGCGCTCGGTCTCGACCTGGCGCGACGGCTGGCAGCACATCGCCGGCGAGTACGTCCTCGAGGCGTCGCACTCCTACGCCGAGCCCCGGCTGAGCACGCGGACCGTGCTGCAGAAAATCCGTTGACGCCCGGCGCAGGCGGCCCGTAGGTTCTGCCTCGCACCCTTGACCGGCGAAAGGAGGTGGGTCCGATGATCACGCAACCGATCACGCGCTCCCACCTCGCAACGAGGGTGCCCAGTCCGTAGACCGGGAGCGCGCGCGTACTCCCGGAAGGATTTCCATGACCGATCTGGTCGTGCGCCCGCTCGAAGCGGGCGAAGAAACACTGTTCACCTCCCTGCCCGACCGCGGTCTCGTCGGCCGCAAGCTGCTCGGCAAGGACTACGCCGAGATGGCCCTCCGGGGCGAGTACCGGCCCGGCTGGTCGTGGGTCGCGCTGCGCGACGGCGTCGTCGTGGCGCGGGCCGCCTGGTGGGCAGGGCCTGACGACGAAGAGCCGATCGCGCTCGACTGGTTCGACTTCACCGACCTCGACGCCGCCGTGCAGCTGCTGACGACGGCGCCGTTCCGGGCGGAGTACTCGCTGACCACGCCGCCTGCGTGGCAGGACGACCCGGACGTCGCCCACGAGGTGACCATCCGCGTCGAAGCGGCGGAGAAGGCGGGCTACCGCAAGCTCGTCGAGCGCTACCGGTACTGCTGGACGCCGGAAAACGGCCTGCCGGAGCGGCCCGGACGGCTCGAGTTCCGGCCCGAACCGGACGACGACGTCATCCTCGACGTCTTCCGCAAGGTCAACGCGGACAGCCTCGACGCGCACGTCCGCCGCGTGGTGGCCGAGCAGGGCGTCGAGGCCGCCGCGCAGGAGGACCTCGACATCATGCGGTGGATGCCGGCGCCGCGGGAGTGGTGGCGGCTCGCGTACACGCGCGAAGGCGACCTGGTCGGCTTCGCGTTGCCGAGCCGCAACCACTACGACCCGGTGGTCGGCTACATCGCCGTGGTGCCCGGGCAGCGGGGGCACGGTTACGCGTACGACCTGCTGGTCGAGGCCACGCACGACCTGGTCGCGCAGGGCGCCGACCGGATCGTCGCGGCCACCGACGTCCCGAACATCCCGATGGCGAAGGCCTTTGCGAAGGCGGGCTACCCGGTGACGCAGCACCGCATCGATCTGGTCTGAGAGCCCGCGGCGGCCGTGTCTTGCCTGGCACGGCCGCCGCGCGGTACCGTCGCTAGAGCGATCTATCTAGTCGACTCCGGGGGCCCGTGATGGACGTTCTTCAGGAGAAGGGGCTGACGCCGCTTCGCGTGATCCTCGGCTTCTCCCTGCTCAGCACCACGCTGCACTACACGCACAACACGATCCGCGTCGCGGACTACCCGCAGTTGCCCGGCGTCCCGGCCGTGGTGGCGGGCGTCGTCGTGGCGTTCGGCTGGGTGCTCTTCACGACGTTCGGCTACCTCGGCTACCGCGCCTACACGCGGGGGCGCTACCCGCGGGCGCTGGCGTTCTTGCTCGTCTACTCGCTGGCCGGGATGATCACCCTTGGCCACTTCCTGACGGGCGTGCCGCGGATCCCGGCGTTCTGGTTCGCCACGATCTTCACGGACTCCGCGGCCGGCTTGGCGCTCTGGGTGTTCCTCATCTGGGCCTGGGCGACGCTCAACCGGGTGACCTTGCGAGATCAAGTTTCTACACAACATTGACGTTCGCAGAATTCGTGTAGACAATCGGAGGGGTGACCACCACCACACCGGTTGACTTCGGCCGCCGTCCGGACGAGTACCGCCACTGGCGGCTCAGCCTCGACGGGGAGGTGGCCTGGCTCGAGCTGGACGTCGACGAGCAGGGCGGGCTGGTCCCGGGTTACGAGCTCAAGCTCAACTCCTACGACCTGGGCGTCGACATCGAGCTGTACGACGCCACGCAGCGGCTGCGGTTCGAGCACCCCGAGGTGCGTGTGGTCATCGTGACCAGCGCGAAGGACAAGGTGTTCTGCGCCGGCGCGAACATCCGGATGCTCGCCGCGTCCGAGCACCACTGGAAGGTGAACTTCTGCAAGTTCACCAACGAGACCCGCAACGGCATGGAGGACGCGACCGCGCACTCCGGCCAGACCTACGTCGCCGCGGTCAACGGGACGTGCGCCGGCGGTGGGTACGAGATCGCGCTGGCCTGCGAAAAGATCCTGCTGATCGACGACAACTCCTCGACCGTCGCGCTGCCGGAGGTGCCGCTGCTGGGCGTGCTGCCCGGCACCGGCGGGCTGACGCGCGTGGTGGACAAGCGGCGCGTCCGGCGCGACCTCGCCGACGTCTTCGCGACGCGCTCGGACGGCGTCAAGGGGAAGACAGCCGTCGACTGGCGGCTGGTCGACGAGCTGGTGCCGCGTCAGGGGTTCCGCGAGACCGTGCTGCAGCGGGCCCGGGAGATCGCGCGCGAGTCCGGCCGGACCGGCGAGGGCGGCATCGAGCTGACGCCGCTCGAACACCGCTACGTCGACGTCGAAGTCGGAAAAGACCAGGCCATCATCACCGTCAAGGGGCCCGAGAACGATCCGGGTGACCTGCACGAAGAGGGCGCGGACGGCTGGTTCCTCGCCATGACGCGCGAGCTGGACGACGCCATCCTGCGGCTGCGCACCAACGAGGTCGAAGCCGGCACCTGGATCCTGCGGAGCCAGGGCGACCCGGTGAAGGTCCTCGCGCACGAGCAGGCCGTCCTCGGCGGGAAGGACTGGCTGGCCAACGAGATCACGCACTACTTCAAGCGCACGCTCAAACGCCTCGACGTCACCAGCCGCAGCCTGATCGCGCTCATCGAACCCGGTAGCTGCTTCGCCGGCGCGCTGCTGGAGGTCGCGCTGGCCGCGGACCGGCAGTACATCCTCGACGGGCCGCCGATCGACGACGAAGACAGCGACGCCCGCGCGTCGATCCGGCTCAGCGAGGCCAACTTCGGCGCGTTCCCCATGGGCAACGGCCTGACCCGGCTGCAGACGCGCTTCTACGGCGACGACGACCACCTCGCCTGGCTCGCGCGGGAGAAGGACCACGACCTCAGCGCCGCGGAAGCCGTCGAACTCGGCCTGGTCACCGACGCGCCGGACGACCTCGACTGGGAGGACGAGATCCGGATCGCGCTGGAGGGCCGGGCGTCGCTCAGCCCGGACGCGCTGACCGGCATGGAGGCCAACCACCGGTTCGTCGGCCCGGAGACCATCGAGACCAAGATCTTCGGCCGCTTGGCGGCTTGGCAGAACTGGATTTTCACCCGGCCGAACGCATCCGGACCGGAAGGCGCGCTGCGCCGATACGGTACTGGTCAGAAGGCCGTCTTCGACAGGAAGCGGGTCTAGCGCCCATGCCCGAGAAAATCGACTACGACGCCAAGATCCCCAACAACGTCAGCCTCGCCGACGACCGCCGGCTGCAGCGCGCGCTGGAGGGCTGGCAGCCGAAGTTCATGCACTGGTGGGGCGAGATGGGCCCGACGCTCGAAACCCAGGGCGTCTACCTGCGGACCGCGATCAGCGTGGGCCGCGAGGGCTGGGCGCACTTCGACCACGTCAACGTGCCGGACTACCGCTGGGGCATCTTCCTCGCCGAGCGCGACCCCGACCGGCGGATCTCCTTCGGCGAGCACAAGGGCGAGCCCGTGTGGCAGCAGGTGCCCGGCGAATACCGCGCCGACCTGCAACGGCTGATCGTCATCCAGGGCGACACCGAACCGGCGTCCGTCGAGCAGCAGAAGCTCCTCGGCCTCACCGCGCCGAGCCTCTACGACCTGCGGAACCTGTTCCAGGTCAACGTCGAAGAGGGTCGTCACCTGTGGGCGATGGTTTACCTGTTGCACGCCTACTTCGGCCGCGAAGGCCGGGACGAGGCCGAAGGGCTGCTGCTGCGCAACTCCGGCAGCCCGGACGCGCCCCGCATCCTCGGCGCGTTCAACGAGGAAACCGCCGACTGGCTGGCGTTCTACATGTTCACCTACTTCACCGACCGCGACGGGAAGTACCAGCTCGGCACGCTCAAGGAGTCCTCCTTCGACCCGCTCTCGCGCACCTGCGAGTTCATGCTGAAGGAGGAAGCGCACCACATGTTCGTCGGCACCACCGGCGTCGACCGCGTGGTGATGCGCAGCGCCGAGCTGATCCGCGAGCACGACACGCGCGACATCGGCCCGCACGGCGGCATCCCGCTGGAGCTGATCCAGCGCTACATCAACTTCCACTACACCGTCTCGCTCGACCTGTTCGGCAGCGAGACGTCGACGAACGCGGCGAACTACTACACCGCCGGGCTCAAGGGCCGCTGGCAGGAGACCCGCCGCAAGGACGACCACAAGCTCACCGAGGACGCCCGCACGCTGGACAAACCGGCCGGCGACGGCACCTGGACGTCCGAGGAGCTGCAGGCGATCCTGCTGCTGAACCTCGACCTGCGCGGCGAGTACACCGCCGACTGCCAGACCGGCGTGAAGCGCTGGAACAAGATCCTCAGCGAGGCCGGGATCGACTTCACGTTCCGGTTGCCACACCCTGGTTTCAACCGGGATGTGGGCATAAACTCCGGCCACCACGTCACTCCCGACGGGACGATCGTCGACGAGACGACGTGGCTGGCCGGCAAGGACAAGTGGCTGCCCACGACCGAGGACCTCGCGTTCGTCCGCTCGCTCATGCACCCGGTGTACGAGCGGGGGAAGATCGCGAGCTGGGTGGCGCCGCCGCGGCAGGGCATCAACGGCAAGCCGTTCGACTACGAGTACGTGTACCTCACGTAGGAGGCCTGGGTGGCGACAGGGTTCAACGCGGCCGAGTACCTGCTCTCGGCCGGGCGGCCGGACGCGATCGCGGTCGTCTCGCCGCGCCGTTCGCTGACCTACGCCGAGCTGGCGGCGGAGTCCCGCCGGGTCGCCGCCGGGCTCACCGGGCTGGGGGTGCGTCCCGAAGAGCGGGTCATGTTCTGCATGGTCGACGACGTCGAGCTGCTCACCGGCATCCTCGGCGCGATGCTCGCGGGCGCCGTCGCGGTGCCGGTGTCGACCATGGTCACCGGCCTGGAGCTGGGCAAGGTGCTCGCCGACTCGCGGGCGCGGCTGCTGTGCGTCTCGGGTGAGTTCGCCGAGCAGGCCGTGACCGCGCTCGGCCTCGCGCCCGAGGTCACCGACGTCCTGCTCGACCGCGCCGAGGCGACCGGGTTCGGCGTCCGGACGCACAAGTGGTCCGAGCTGGGCGGCGAGTTCCGAAGTGGACGGACGTGGGCGGACTCGCCCGCGTTGTGGCTGTACACGTCGGGGACGACGGGGCAGCCGAAGGGCGCGATGCACCGACACGCGAGCATCCGGGCGGTCTGCGAAACCTACGGCCGCGAAGTGCTGGGAACCGTCGCGACCGACCGGGTCCTGTCCGTGCCGAAGCTGTTTTTCGCCTACGGGCTGGGAAACTCGTGCTTCTTCCCGCTCGCCGCGGGCGGGACGACGCTGCTGGAGCCATCGCGCCCGACACCGGCGTTGTTCGCGCGACGCGCTCGTGAAGAGCGGCCGACGTTGTTCTTCGCCGTTCCGACGTTCTACGCGGCGTTGCTCGCCAGTGACGTCCCGGACGACTCGTTCGCCTCGGTGCGGTACGCCGTTTCGGCAGGTGAGCCGCTGCCCGCGTCGCTGTTCGAACGGTTTCGCGCGCGCTTCGGCCTGGAGGTCCTCGACGGCATCGGGTCGACCGAGGCGCTGCACATCTTCCTGTCGAACCTGCCGGGCTCGGTGCGCCCCGGCAGCACCGGCGTCCCCGTGCCGGGATACGCCGTCCAGATCCGCGACGAGGCGGGCGCGGTGATCGACGCCGTCGGCAAGCCCGGCGAGCTGTTCGTGTCGGGGCCGTCGACGGCGACCGGGTACTGGGCGCGTTACGACGCGACGAAGCTCGTGTTCCAGGGCGACTGGCTGCGCACCGGCGACAGCTACGTGCGCAACGAAGACGGCACGTACAGCTGTCTCGGCCGCTTCGGGGACATGCTGAAGGCGGGCGGGATCTGGGTGTCACCGTCCGAAGTGGAGGAACGGCTGCGGTTGCACCCGGCGGTGGCCGAGGTCGCGGTCGTCGCCGCGCCGGACGCCGACGGCCTCGACAAGCCCGTGGCGTGCGTGGTGGCGGCTCCCGGGGTTACGGTGGACGCGGAAGAGCTGATCGAGTTCTGCCGCGAAGGGCTCGCGGCGTTCAAGCGTCCCCGAGGGGTGGTCGAACTGGCCGAGCTGCCGAAGACGGCGACCGGGAAGATCCGCCGCAACGTGATCCGCGAGCAGGTCCGCGACGCGCTGCTGGTGGTGCCCAGCCCGTGATCGACGGGCACTTCGTGGTCGACGCGCACGTGCACACCCCGCGCCTGCCGACGCTCAAACCCGCGTGGCTGCAGTGGGCGCACGACTTCGCCGGGGCGCACCCGTGGCGTTCGGTGTACGCCGACGACGGCTCGGTGATCCCGGCGGCGATGGACGACCTGATGGCGCAAGAAGGTGTCGACCGGGTCCTGCTGTTCTGCGAGTACAGCCCGCGGGCCACCGGGATCCAGGCGATCGAGGACAACCTGCCGCTGGTGGAGCACAACCCTTCGCGGTTCCGGCTCGTGGCCAACGTCAACCCGTACCTGCACCACCCGGCCGCGGCCGAGGTCGCGCGGCAGCTGGACCTGGGGGCGGTGGCGCTGAAGCTCCACCCGGTGCACGGCGCGTTCTCGCCGGCGGACAAGGAGCTGTACCCGGTCTACCAGCTGTGCCTCGAGCGCGGCGTGCCGGTGATCCTCCACTCGGGAACGTCGAGCTTTCCCGGTTCCCGCACCAGTTTCGGCAATCCCGAGCTGCTGTCCGATGTGGTCGAGGACTTTCCGGCCCTGCAGTTCGTGTTCGCCCACGGCGGCCGCGGCTGGTGGTACGACGTCGCGGCGTTCCTCGCGCTGGCCCGCGACAACGTCTGGCTCGACCTCGCGGGCCTGCCGCCGAAGAAGCTGCCGGAGTACTACCAGCGCTTCGACCTGGCCCGGCTGGCCGGGAAGTTCGTGTTCGGCACGGACTGGCCGGGGGTGCCGTCGGTGGCGAAGAACGTCCGGTCGCTGGCCGGGCTGGGGTGGCCCGAGGACGTGCTGACCGGGGTGTTGTCGGGCAACGCGATCAAGCTGATGCCGTCGCTCGCGTAGTTCGTCCGTGGCTTGTGTTTGAGTAGATCAATCTACTGACCGGGGTATTTCGCTGCTAGGTGAGTCCACTTGCTACATCCAAGAGGCGCCCCGGTGGAAACGTTCAAAGGGGCCGTAGTTCAGGCTGACCCCTGTTTCGCTGTGCGACGCCACAGCGTGCTCGCCCATCAGAGGCCTTAGTTCGTCTTCCGATGAAACTCGGGCACTGACCCACTCGGCACACGAACACTGCGCCCATACGAGATCGACACTCGCGTCCCAGTCGACAGTGATCTCGGGAGTCTCTCTTTTCGTGATCATGAGGCGATTTTAGGCAGTCTCATTCAGCAGCGCCAGCTTCTCCAAAAGTGGCACGGTCGTGCGAAAAAAAGGCGTCCTGTCGACAGCTGATTGAAAGCATTCCCGGTGCTGAGGTCATCGCTCAGACTTTGTCGGACGGGCGTGTTTCCGCAGGTCGAGAAGATGGATTTCTGGCCTGCGCAGTGCGGAGCCATATGATGCTTGTCACTATTTTGGATAGCTGATGCCGTCGCTCGCTTGACCACGGGGAGCGCCGGTGCGGCCACTTCGGCCCTGGCGTGGGCCGCACCGGCGTCCCCATGGCCCCCAGACGTCGCTCACCCCATCGTGCGCCTGCTCGAGAGCCCTGGCCAGCACCGGTTTTTCAACGGTGCTTCCCGATGAACGCGAGTGTCCGGCTCCAGGCGTCGTCGCACGCGTCCTGCCACTCCTCGTAGGCCGCGTCGAAGAACGAGTGCGGGGCGCCCTCGTACACCTGCCTCTCGTACGGCTTGCCCGCCTGGTCGAGGCGGGCCGTGAACGTGTCGAACTCCGCCGGTGACGTCGCGACGTCGGCGCCGGCGAGCAGCAGCAGGAGCGGCGCCGAAATGTCGTCGACGACTTCGGTGGCCGGCTGCGGCAGGCCGTAGAAGCCGATCACGCCGCGGACGCCGAGGTCGCTCGCGGCCAGGCGCCAGGACTGGCCGCCGCCGAAGCAGAAGCCGACCGTGAACAGCGGTCCTTCGCCCAGGTGCGCGGCCGCCGCCTCGACGTCGGTGGCGACGTCGTCCGGCCGGACCGACGGCGCTTGGTAGTAGGGGTGCGTGTCGCGGATGTCCGGCAGGATGACGATCCGGACGCCGTCGGGTTCGGCCGGGATCGCTTCCAGGGCCGAGAACACCGTGCCGTCCGCGGAGGTGAGTTCGAGCGCGCCGCTCCGGGCGATCTCGCCGGGGTTCGGCAACGCGGGTGGACGGCTGTCCGTGCTGTGACACATGTCCTTTCGCAGAGCGCCAGTTTCGGGGCGCGCCACCCGGGCAGCCAGCTCCCGGCGTGACCCCCGGACGGCCGTTACTGGTACTGGCAGGACCACGCTCGAACCACGCGGGTGTCGCACACTGGCTTGATGAGCGAGCACAACGAGCTGGGCCGGTTCCTCAAGTCGCGCCGGGCCCGGATCGCTCCCGGCCGGGCCGACGCCCGCCGTCGCGTCGCCGGGCTGCGGCGGGAGGAGGTCGCCGCGCTCGCCGGGATCAGCGTCGAGTACTACGTCCGGCTCGAGCAGGGGCGCGCGTCCCGGCCGTCGGAAGCCGTGCTCGGCGCGATCGGCCGCGCGCTGCGCCTCGACGTCGACGAGCGCCGTTACCTCGACGGCCTCGCTCGCCCGCGGCCTTCGGGCCGGCCGCGGCCCGAGCGCGTCCGTGCCGAGCTGACGCAGCTGCTCGGCATGATGGACCGGGTGCCGGCGCTGGTCATCAACCACCGGATGGACGTCCTGGCCTGGAACCCGCTGGCCGCCCAGCTGTTCTTCGACTTCGCCGCGGTGACGCCGCGCGAGCGCAACCTCGCCCGCTTCGCTTTCCTCGACGCGGCCGGCGAAGAGCGGTTCGCCGACTGGCCGGAGGTCGCGCGCGCGACCGTCGGGGCGCTGCGCCTGGCGACCAGCCGGCACTACGACGACGAAGCGCTCGCGACGTTGCTCGGCGAGCTGATGATGAAGAGCGAGCCGTTCCGGACGTGGTGGGCCGGGCGGGACGTCCGGCAGCGCGCGCACGGGAACAAGCGCTTCCGGCACCCCGTCGTCGGCGAGCTGACCCTGCGGTTCGAGCACTTCGACCTGCCCGGGGAGACCGGGCAGCGGCTGGTGGCGTTCAGCCCGGAACCGGCGAGCCCGGCGGCGTCGGCGCTGGAGCTGCTGGCGATGTGGACGGCACCGGCCGCTTCCTGAACCGGCTCACCCGCCGTTGAACGTCCGCAGGGTCCGCATCGCCTCGGCGAGGCCGGCCGCGTCGTCGCCCAGCGGGGTCAGGACGATGCGGCGCAGGATGTTCGCGGCCGCCGCCCGGGCCTTGTTCGCCACCTCCAGGCCGTGGTCGGTCAGCGACGCGAACGTGACGCGGCGGTCGTCCGGGCTCGGGACGCGGCAGATCAGGTCGGCCGCCACCAGGCGGTCCGCGACCTTCGTGAAGCCGCCGCTGGACAGCGCGGCCTCGGTCGCGAGGCGGGTCATCGGCATCCGGTGCTCGGGCGAGCGGACCAGCCGCATCAGGATGTCGAACGACGCGGGCGCGAGGCCGAAGCGCTCCGCGATCTCGCCCATCAGCTTGTCCTGGGTGGCCAGGTAGCCCTCGATGACCAGGCCCCACCAGGTGACGATCTCGTCGTCGTCGGTCTTCGGATCGGGTGTCACGCGAACAGCCTAGCGGAGAGTCTGCCCGGAATATATCTTGCGCGCGAGAGGTTCTCCGGTTACCTTGGCCAGAGGAGGCACTCCATGTCGATCAAGACGTCCGGCCTGCACCACGTCACCGCCATCGGCGGCGACCCGCAGCGCAACGCCGACTTCTACCTCCGGACCCTCGGACTGCGGCTGGTGAAGACCACCGTGAACTTCGACGATCCGGGCACCTACCACCTCTACTACGGCGACAGCTCGGGCAAGCCGGGCTCGCTGATGACGTTCTTCCCGTGGCCCGACGCACCGAGCGGCCGCCACGGCACCGGCCAGGCGACGACCACGTCGTTCTCCGTGCCCGAGGCGTCCATCGGCTGGTGGAAGCAGCACCTGAACGCGCAGCAGATCGAGACCGGCGAGGTGCGCAACGCCGACGACGAGGACACGCTGACCTTCCGCGACCCGGACGGCCTGCAGCTCGCGCTCGTCGCGCACCCGCAGGGCGACCCGCGCGACCCGTGGGACACCGAGCTGGTGCCCGCCGAGCACGCTGTCCGCGGCCTGCACTCCGTGACGCTGTCGGTCACCAAGGAGGACGCCACCGCGGGCATGCTCACCGACGGCCTCGGCCTCGGTTTCACCGGCCAGGACGGCAACCGCCTGCGGTTCGCCGCCGGCGACGGCGGGCCGGGCGCGCTGGTCGACGTCCTCGTGACGCCGGACGCGCCGCGCGGGCTGGTCGCCGCGGGCACCGTGCACCACGTGGCCTGGCGCGCGCCCGACGAGGCGACGCAGAAGACGTGGCGCGAGGAGCTCGTGGACAAGGGCGTCACCGTGACGTCCATTTTGGACCGGCAGTACTTCCGCTCGATCTACTTCCGCGAGCCGGGCGGCACGCTCCTCGAAGTCGCGACCGACGAGCCCGGGTTCGCCATCGACGAGCCGCTGCTGGAGCTGGGCCGCGCGCTCAAGCTGCCGCCGTGGCTGGAGCCGCGCCGCGACGAGATCCGGCACATGCTCCCGAAGCTGAACCTCCCCGCCGAGAACAACCCGGAGCTGTCATGACGCTGGTGCACAAGTACGTCGAGGGCGCGCCGGAGGCGCCGGTGCTGCTCCTGCTGCACGGCACCGGCGGCGGCCCGGACGACCTGCTCGGCCTGGCGCGCGAGCTGGCCCCGGGCGCCACGACCCTGGCGCCCGCCGGGCCGGTGTCGGAGCACGGCGCCGCGCGCTGGTTCCGGCGGCTCGAGGAAGGCGTGTTCGACCACGAGGACGTCGTCAAGCGAGCCCACGAGCTGGCGGACTTCGTCGTCGAGGCGCGGGAGAAGTACGGCTTCGGCGACCGGCGGCTGGTCGCCGTGGGCTTCTCGAACGGCGCCAACATCGCGGCCGCCGTCGCGCTGCTGCGGCCCGAGGTCGTGCGCGAAGCCGCGCTGTTCGCGGCGATGTCGCCGGTGCCGGACCCGCCGGCCCACGACTTGAGCGCGTCGCGGATCTTCCTGGCCAACGGCGAGCACGACCCGATGGCGCCGCTCGCGTCCACCGAAGAGCTGATCCGGCTGCTGCGTGAGCGGGGTGCCGACGTCGTCACGGATCGTCACCCCGGCGGGCATCAGGTCACTGTGGACGGTGTCCGCGCGGCGGCGAAGTGGCTTGCGCCGTAGCGATTGTACGGAGCGTATACGGCGTCACCCTAGGATCGGGTGATGACTAACGAGGCACTACAGCGTGCTACCGAACTGCTGGACGGGGTCATCCTCGCCGACGGGCACAACGACCTGCCGTGGGAGCTGCGGCAGCACGGTGGCGCGAACCCGGTCGAGGCGGTCGCCTCGCTCGACCTGACCGTTCGGCAGCCCGCCCTCCACACCGACTTCCCGAAGCTCGCCGACGGGAAGCTGGGCATGCAGTTCTGGTCGGTGTACGTGCCGTGCGAGTTCGAAGGCCACAGCGCGGTGACCGCCGTGCTGGAGCAGATCGAGGTCGTCCACCAGCTCGCCGAGCGCTACCCCGACCGGCTCCGGCTGGTCGACACCGCCGAGGAGGCCGAGGCCGCGTTCGCCGACGGCCGGATCGCGTCGCTGCTCGGCGCCGAAGGCGGGCACAGCATCGCCGAGTCGCTCGGGGTGCTGCGGTGCCTGCGCCGCCTCGGCGTCCGGTACATGACGCTGACGCACAACTTCAACACCACCTGGGCCGACTCGGGCACCGACGAGCCGGCCCACGGCGGGCTCACCGGGTTCGGCCGCGACGTCGTGCGCGAGATGAACAAGATCGGCATGATGGTCGACCTCTCGCACGTCGCGCCGTCGACGATGCGCGCGGCGATCGAGATCAGCTCGGTGCCGGTGATCTTCAGCCACTCCTCCTGCCTCGCGGTCAACGACCACCCGCGCAACATCCCCGACGACGTCCTCGCGAAGCTGCCCGGCAACGGCGGCGTCGCGATGGTCACCTTCGTGCCCGCGTTCATCTCGCCGAAGGTCGCCGCCTGGGACGAGCAGCTCAAGGCGGCCATGGCCGAGGCCGGGCAGGACTACCGCAACCTCACCCAGCGCGGGAAGTTCGTCGCGGAGTGGGACGCGCCGGTCAAGCCGAAGGCGACCGTCGACGACGTCGTCGCGCACGTCGAGCACGCCCGCGAGGTGGCCGGGATCGACCACATCGGCCTCGGCGGCGACTACGACGGCGTCGGCACGCTGCCGGAGGGGCTGGAGGACACGTCCAAGTACCCGGTGTTGTTCGCCGCGCTGCTCGACCGGGGGTGGAGTGACGACGACTGCGCCAAACTGGCCGGGAAGAACACGCTCCGCGTGCTCCGGGATGTCGACGCGTACACCCGTTAGGGGGTTTGACGCAGCGGTCCCCGCGTGCTGGACGGACACTGGAGACATGACGCACGCGCGCGGGGACGCGGCCGGCCACCCCACCGGCTCCGCAGACCACGACCTGCCCGGGAACCTGCCCGGCACCGAGGTGCCGGAAGGCGCCTTGGAGCCCGCCGAGCTGCGCGCCGGCGACGTCCGGCCGGGCCCGGAGGAGGTGACGCCGGTGCGGCCGGCGCCCACCCGGGTCGGCACGTCGTCGACAACGAGCCGGGGCAAGGCTCGGCCGACGCGGATCAGCGGCACCTGGGTCGCGGTGATCGCCGGGCTGCTGGTGCTGACCGTGCTACTGGTGTTCATCCTGCAGAACCTCGACCCGGCGACGGTCCACTTCTTCGGCGCCGAAGGCAGCCTGCCGCTGGCCATCGCGATGCTGTTCTCGGCCCTGGGCGGCGCGGCGCTGGTCGCGCTGATCGGCGGCGCCCGCATCCTGCAGCTGCGGAAGCAGGCTCGCCGCCCCCGCCACCGCTGAGGTCGTCACTTTCCCTAGGAAAGATGCGTCCAGGGGGCCTTCAGACGCATCTTTCCTAGGGAAAGTGACGTCTTAGACGATGATGGACGTCATGCCGAGGACCACTGCGCAAACGTTTTCGTCGCCTGAGGTCTTCACGCGGCTGACGTCGGGTGCGTTGCGGGTGCAGAGCCGCCAGAACGTGTCCGCGTCCGTCGTCACCGTGGCCAGCGGTGTGCGGGACGGCGGGGCGCCGCGGTCGAGGACCCAGCCGTCACGCTCCAGGCGGGCGTGCCACTTGCCGCCGCCCGCGCCGGTCACCGTGTAGCCGACCTGCTTGCCGACGCGGGCCTCGACCCCGCGCAGGGTGTGCGGCAGCGCCCGGACGAACGTGTCGGCGATCGGCTCGGCGTGCTCGGCCTCCAGCGGCGTGTGCTCCAGGGCCTCGCGCAGCTGCACGTGGTGCACCCAGAACTCCGAATAGTCGCGGGCCGCGTCCAGCCAGCGCGGTGCCGGCGCGTCGCCCGCCCAGCTCACTGGGTCGCCCAGGACGTCGAGGTCGAGCTTCGCCCAGTAGTCGGTGGTCTGGCCCATGAACTCGTACAGCATCGTGAGCAGGACGTCCGTCGAGAGCCGCCGGCAGGCGACGACCCACTCGTCGTTGAGCCGGTCGATGAACCGCGGGAACGCCTCGCCGTGACGCGGGCCGTCCGACTGGTGGCCGTCGCGGCCGCGGGACAGGCGGCCGACCTTGTCGCCCAGCAGGTGAGCCGCGATGTCCTTGACCGACCAGCCGACGCACATCGTGGGCCGTGTCCAGTCCTCGGGAGTCAGCGCGCTGAGCAACGTCATCAGCGACTGCTCCTCCTTCGCGAAGTACGGGAGGACGTCGATCGGCGGACCCCAAGGATTCATGGCCCCATCATGCCGGTCGTCACACGCCCATTCGGCCTACTCACAGGTAGCATCACCGCGTAAGCAGAGGGGAGTCCGCCCGTGAACGCAGAGCGACCGAACGGCCGGGGCACCGGCGACGAGGTGGCCGACCTGGCCCGCCGCGCCGGTCAGCTGGCCGGCTGGGCCGCGCGCACCGGCTTCGCGTTCACCCGCCGGCTGCCCGGCGTGGAGACCGCCGAACGCGGGGTGCGGCAGGTGGAACGCCAGCTGCTGGGCGAGCTGCGGCGGCGGCTCGACGAGGTCGACGACCCGTACCACGCGGCGCTCACCGCGGCGTCCGCGATGAACCGCCCGGCGGCGTCCGGCTCGCGGCCCATCGAAGCCACCGTCACGCTCGTGCCCGCGCGCGACAACCACGCCGAGCCGCTGCGCGCCGCGATGGCCGAGCTGCTCAACCACTCCATCGGCTTCGGCCGCGCCCGGGCCCGCGAGTACTTCTACGCGATCATCCTGCGCCAGCTGACGCCGGACGAGGCCCGCATCCTCTCGGCGCTGTCGGACGGCTCGCCGTTCCCGGCGATCGACGTCGCCGAGCGCACCAGCCTCGGCGGCGCGGGCCGGCTCGTGCTGCGCAACGCGTCGACCGTCGGCAAGGTCGCCGGCGTCTCACTGCCCGACCAGGTGCCCGGCTACGTCACGCGGCTGATCGGGCTCGGCCTGGTCGACCTCGACGAAGAGGTGCCGTCGCTCGAGACGCAGTACGAGATCCTGATGACGGACGAGACGGTGCGCGACGCCGAGAAGCACGTCAAGCGCGCGAAGTTCGTCAAGCGGACGATCCACGTCTCGCGCCTCGGCGCGGAGTTCTGGCAGGCCTGCGACCCGAGTCTCGGCTGACCCCATGGGGTCGTTCCTCGCCGGCATCGTCGCCGACTTCGCCCAGCACTGGCCCCTGTACGTCTCGATCCCGATCGTCGCCGCCCTGATCGGCTACGGCACCAAGCTCGTGGCCATCCGGATGATGTTCCAGCCGGTCGAGTTCATCGGCGTCAAGCCGTTCTTCGGCTGGCAGGGCATCGTGCCCAAGCGCGCCGCGCGGATGGCGAGCATCGCCTGCGACACGATGACCGAGCAGCTGATCAAGCCGGCCGAGGTCGTCGCCCGCCTCGACGCCGGTCGCATCGCCCGGGAGATCGAGAAACCGCTGCTCGCGGGCGTCGAGGACATCGTGCGCGAGGTCGCCGGGCACTACCAGCCGGGGCTGTGGGAGTCGCTCCCGGTGCGGGTGCAGCGGCTGGTGATCGAGCGCGTCCAGCACGAGTCGCCGCGGATGGTGGCCGCCGTGCTCGACCTGATCAAGTCCGATGTGGACAGTGTGTTCGACCTCAAGGGCATGGTGGTCACCAGCCTGGTCAAGGACAAGCGGCTGCTGAACCGGATCTTCCAGGAGGCCGGCGCGCAGGAGTTCAAGTTCATCGCGCGGTCGGGCCTGGTGTTCGGCGGCGCGATCGGCGTGATCCAGATGATCGCCTGGATCCTGTTCAAGTTCCCGCTGATCATGCCGGTGTTCGGCCTGTTCACGGGCTGGTTCACCGACTGGCTCGCGCTGCGGATGATCTTCTTCCCGATCGAGCCCAAGAAGTACTTCGGTGTCGAGTGGCAGGGGCTGTTCCTCAAGCGGCGCAAGGAGGTCGCGGAGGCGTACGGCGAGCTGATCGCGAAGGAGATCATCACGCCGCACAACGTCATCGAGGCGATCCTGCACGGCCCGCTGTCCGACCGCGTCCTCGCGCTGATCCAGCGCCAGCTGGACGCCGAGCTCGGCCGGGTCGCGCGGCCGCTGGTGGTGTTCGCCGTGGGCAGCCGCAAGTACCAGGACATGAAGCTGTCGATCGCGTCGCAGATCATGAACCGCCTGCCGGAGACGATGCGCTACATCGAGGACTACGCGACGGACGCGATGGACATCCGCAACGTCCTGGTGACGAAGATGAAGGAGCTGTCCCCGCACGAGTTCGAGCGCCTGCTGCGCCCGGCCTTCGAGCAGGACGAATGGATCCTCATCGCCACGGGCGCGGTGCTGGGCTTCGCGGTCGGTGAGGCGCAGGTCCTGCTGCTGGAACACCTGGCGGCTTAGGCGAAGTCGTACGCCTTCCGCGCTTCGGCCACCTTCGAGCGGTGCTTGGCCGCCCACGCCGAGAGCGCGTGCAGCGGCTCGTCCAGCTCCGCCGCGTGGGCTCCAAGCCGCGCAACGTCAGGGACAGCATCCGCCGGGAGACGCCGTCCAGCGCGTGCGCGCGCTGTCCGACGCGACGGCCAAGGGCGGCACGCTGGTCGTCTACGGCGCGCTCGACGTCCCCGAGACGCCGTTCCCGCTGTGGACGCCGCCGACCATGCGGATGTTCACCGCGTTCGACCTGACCATGAACCCGGAGCGGCTGGTCCGGGCGGGGCACTTCATCCGGGCCGGCGTCCGCGCGGGCACCTTCCGGCCCCGGGTGGACCGGACGTTCGACCTCTTCGACGTCGCTGAGTCGCACCGGTACCTCGAAGCGAACGGCCAGTTCGGCAAGGTGGTGGTCACGGTCGGCTGAGAAGCCGATCAACTCCACCCGAACGGCCGTACACCCACGCGTATCCCGCGCCTAACCTTCCGCCTCTAGTCTGCGTCGGGCAGGGACGACAACCGGCTTGGGGAGTTCATGGCGGAGCAAGCGGAACCGTGGCAGCAGGAGATCCGCCTGGCCATGACGATGGTCGGTGGCGCCAGCCTCGCCATCTGGATGGGCGGCGTCGCCACCGAGACCTCCCAGCTGCTGCGGGAGTCCCGGGGCGACGCCGAGGCGGGGCTCTACCGCGGGCTGCTCGACCTGCTGCGCGCCACGGTGTCGATCGACGTCCTGACCGGCACCAGCGCCGGCGGGATCAACGCGGCCTGCCTCGGGCTGGCGGAGGCGTTCGGCTCGACGCCACAGGTGCTGCGTGACACCTGGATCCGGATCGGCTCGCTGGAGAACCTCCTCCGCGACCCCGCGGAGGCGCAGCCGCGGTCGGTGCTGGACGGCGACCGCGTGCTGCTCGGTGACCTGGCGCAGGCCCTGCACGAGATCACCGGCCCGGGCACGCCGCCCGCCGAACCGCCGGATATCACCGTGCTGCTCACCGGCACGATGATCGACGGTGAGACGACCCGGTTCGACGACGCGCTGGGGAACCTGGTGCGCGACACCGAACACCGGATGCTCTTCCGCTTCGAAGGTCCACTGTGGACGGAAGGGGTGCAGGGGCCGCTGGCGCTCGCCGCGCGCGCCACCGCGTCGTTCCCCGGCGCGTTCGAGCTGGCCCGGCTGCCGATCGGCACCGAGGGCACCGACGCGCTGCACCCCGACATGACGGCCTACACCGACCTGACCCGGTCGCACTGGCTGACCGACGGCGGGGTGCTGCTCAACAAGCCGCTGCGGCCGGCGCTGCGGGAGATCTTCGAGCGCCCGTCCCACGCGGACGTCCGGCGGCTGCTGCTCTACGTCGTGCCCACCGGCGAGAAGGACACGACGGCGATCGCCTGCGACCCGGCGGCCCCGCCGTTGCTGGCGAACGCGATGAGCAAGGTCGTCTCCACGGTGATGAGCCAGTCGATCAGCGCCGAGCTGGAGGAGCTGACCCGGCACAACGACGCCGTCGTCCGCACCCGCGACACCCGCGTCTCGCTGGCCGCGCTCGGGCTGCGCGGCGGGCCGGAGGCGCTGATCGACAAGCGGCTGGCCACGGCGTACCTGGACCGGCGGACGGCCGAGGACGCCGCCGAGCTGGTCCAGGTGGCCAGCCGGCGGTACGCACTGTCCGATGTGGACACCGAGGACCGCGAGTGGGCGTCCGGGATGTCGCAGCAGCTGCGCGCGGTCGCCGTCGGCGGGCTCAGCGCCGGCATCCCGCTCGCGCCGCCGTCGACGAGCATGTCCGTGCCCGAGCTGGTCGGCTACCGCACGAGCGCGCTCGACGACGCCGTGGCGACCGGATTGCAGCTGATCAACGCCGGGTTCCGGCTCGGGCCGGACCCCAAGGAGGCCAAGGAGCTCAACGACGCGCGGGCGGGGCTGCACGCGGCGCGGAAGACGTCGGCCCGCGGGGTGCGGCTGGCGCAGTGGATCGCCGCGCACGACGGGCCGGGCGCGAGCAGCACCCTCGAGGTGTGGATCGGCGAGCTCGCCCAGGAGTGGGCCGGGCTCGGCCGGTCGGACGCCGTCGTCGAGGCCTGGCCGCTGGTCGTGGCGGCGCTGCGGGCGGCGACGCCGACGTTGCGCACGCTCGCCAACGCGGCCCTGCGGAACGCGACGGCACCGACGTCGCGGGCGCTCGCCAACGGCGCCCTCGAGTCCGCCAACGCGGCCATCGAGACCGCCGACACCGTCTCGGTCCTGCTGGACTGGCTGGCCCTGGAGAACGGCGCCGACAACGTCGTCCAGGCGCGGTTGCTGGGCCTGCACGTCGCGACGCGCGGGCTGCTCGCGCAGGCGCCGTCGGTCGACCAGCGCGTCGAGCTCGTGCAGGTCAGCGCCGACTCCCGGACGCTGCTGGACCTGAAGCGGCGCCGGTCGGGGGACAAGCTGACCGGGATGCAGGCCGACGACTTCGGCGCGTTCTACAAGGCATCCTGGCGGGCCAGCGACTGGATGTGGGGGCGCGTCGACGGCGCCGGCTGGCTGGTCCAGTGCCTGCTCGACCCGGCCCGGCTGGCGACGCTGCGCGACCTGATCGGGCCCGAGGCGTTCCGCGCTGAGTTCGTCGCGGCGCTGGGGCCGCTCTGGCGCGAGCCGGACCCCGCCGACAACGCCGAGCCGGCCGAACTGCAGCAGCTCAAGGACCAGCTGAGCGCCGAACTGGCGTTCCTCGGGCTGGACTGCGCGCTGAAGCCGGTCGCGAAGTTCTCGGACGACCCGCCGATCAGCATGCCGGTGACGGCCATGGTGCTCGCGCGGACGCGGCAGGCGCGGATCGCCGCGGAGGAGCTGCCGGTGGTCGCCGAGCAGGCCCAGGCCGACGTCGAGGTCGGCGGCTGCAGCGGCGCGGCGTCGGCGGCGTTCCGGGCGCGGAGCGCGCGGCCGATCGGCGACGCGGACACCGCCCAGCGCGTCTTCCAGGCCTGCCAGGTCTCGGCGGAGAAGCTCGCCGGCGAGCAGGGCACCCCGCAGCTGACGCGGACCCTGGTCAAGCTCGGCGCGGCCGTGGTCAACGCCGGCACGGTCGCGTTCCGGCTGCCCGGCGGCTGGCCGAAGACGGTGGCGGGCATCCTGCGGACGGTGGCCCGCAGCTCGGCGAAGGTCTCGCAGAGCGCGTCCAAGCTGGGCACGCTCGGCTCGCTGGCGGCGGGCGTGCTGGCGCTGCTGGCCGGGCTGGTCATCGGCGACAGCAGCGGCGCGATCCTGCAGTGGATCGGCCTCCCGGTGCTGGCCGGCGCGGTCGTCTACCTGGCGACGGCCCTGCTCACGATGGGCCGCACGCCACGGCGGCTGGTCGGCGTGCTCGGGGCCCTGGCGGTGGCGGCGCTGCTGCTGGCCGCGTTCCTGCCCCCGATCGCGAGGCCGTTCTTCGGCTGGCTCGGCAACGTGGTGGCCGGCTGGCGCCGCGGCGACGGCGCGGTGTGGTGGCTGGTGGTCTCCGGCCTGCTGATCCTCCCGGCGGTCGTGATGCCGGTGAGCGGGGCCTGGCGACGTCTCCGCCACCGCCGTCGCCCCTGACTCGCGGTACTTTCACGTGAGAGTGCCGCGAGGTCACCCGCGGGGATTCGGCCCGGCGCCTTGCGATCTTCGGCCCGGGGGTTCATGGTGCGGGTAGGTCACGGACAACGAGGACGCGACCTGAGCCGCCGTGTGCCCCGGAACTTCTCTCGCCAAACACGTTTGTGGGCCTCCTCACCGGGTACTCCACGTCGCCCCAGGTCATCGCGGGGTGCGTGAGCTGCGTCGCTGGCGGCCGGAAAATTCTCTGTTACGTTTCCTGAGTATGTCCGTAACGCACTTGATCGAATCGCCGACCAAGGCGGACGGCGCGGCGCTGTGGCGAATCGCGCGTGATTCCGCCAAGCTCGATCTCAACTCGCCGTACGCATACATGCTGTGGTGCCGCGATTTCGCCGAGACATCGGTGGTCGCGCGCGAGGACGGCAGGGCGGTCGGGTTCGTGATCGCCTACCGCCGGCCCGACGAGCCCGGGGCCGCGCTCGTCTGGCAGGTCGCGGTCGACGCGTCGCAACGAGGGAAGGGCCTGGCCGGGGCCCTGCTCGACGCGTTGTACACGCGCTTGGTCGGCGCGGGGGTGCGCTACCTCGAGACCACCATCACCCCGGACAACGAAGCGTCCATCGGGTTGTTCACGTCGTTCGCGAAGCGCTGGAACACCGCGGTGGAAACCAGCGTGCTGTTCGGCGGGGACGAATTCCCCGAAGCCGGGCACCTGGCCGAAGAGCTTTACCGCATCGGTCCGCTATCGGTACGCACAGATCCGGGCGAGTAGGAGAAAAGAAACGTCATGAGCATCTTCGAAGAGCTCGAATCCGAAGTACGCAGCTACAGCCGTGGCTGGCCCGTCGTGTTCGACCGCGCGCAGGGGAGCTGGCTCCACGACGAGAGCGGCAAGCCGTATCTGGACTTCTTCGCCGGGGCCGGCGCGCTCAACTACGGGCACAACAACCCGGTGCTGAAGCAGGCCCTGATCGACTACATCCAGCGTGACGGCGTCACGCACGCGCTGGACATGTACACCGTGGCCAAGCGCGACTTCCTGCAGACCTTCCGCGACCGGATCCTCGACCCGCGCAACCTGAACTACAAGGTCGTGTTCCCGGGTCCGGGTGGCGCGAACGCCGTCGAAGCCGCGCTGAAGCTCGCGCGGAAGGTGACCGGCAAGGAGTCGGTCATCAACTTCACCAACGCCTTCCACGGCATGACGCTCGGCGCGCTGTCGGTCACCGGCAACTCGATGAAGCGCGGCGCCGCGGGCATCCCGCTGGTGCACGCCACGCCGATGCCGTACGACCGGTACTTCGACGGCGCGATGCCGGACTTCCTGTACTTCGAAAAGCTGCTCGAAGACTCCGGCAGCGGGCTCAACGAGCCGGCCGCGGTGATCGTCGAGGGCGTCCAGGGCGAAGGCGGCATCAACGCCGCGCGCCTGGAGTGGCTGAAGGGTCTCGACGACCTCTGCAAGCGCCACAACATCCTGCTGATCCTCGACGACGTCCAGATGGGCTGCGGCCGCACCGGCCCGTTCTTCAGCTTCGAGGACGCCGGGATCTCGCCGGACATCGTCTGCCTGTCGAAGTCCATCAGCGGCTACGGCCTGCCGATGGCGCTGACGCTGATCAAGCCGGAGCTCGACGTCTGGGAGCCCGGCGAGCACAACGGCACCTTCCGCGGCATCAGCCCGGCGTTCATCACCGCCACCGCGGCGATCGACACCTACTGGCGCGACGACGAGCTGGAGAAGTCGACCAAGGCCAACGGGGAGCGCATCGCCAGTGCGTTCTCCGGGCTCGTCGAGGCCTACCCGGAGGCGAAGCTGTTCGCCAAGGGCCGGGGTCTCGCGCGCGGGCTCGAGTTCGAGAACGGCGACCTGGCCGGGCGCGTCTGCGCCGAGGCCTTCGCCCGCGGCATGCTCATGGAGACGTCCGGTCCGGACGGCGAAGTCATGAAGCTGCTGCCGCCCCTGACCCTGACCGACGACGAGCTGACGCAGGGTCTGTCCATCATCGACGAGTCCGTCAAGGCCGTCCTGACCAAGTAGAGGAGTACGACGTGCTCGTTCGCACGCTCGACGAGGTGACCGACACCGACGCCGACATCAAGACCCCCAACTGGCGCAGCAAGCGCATCATCCTGGCGAAGGAGGGCGTCGGTTTCTCGGTGCACGAGACCACGCTCTACGCCGGGACCGTCAACGACTTCTGGTACGCGAACCACATCGAGGCCGTGTTCATCACCTCGGGCGAGGGTGAGGTCGAGGACCTCGCCACCGGCAAGGTGCACGAGCTCAAGCCCGGCACGCTGTACCTGCTCAACGACCACGACAAGCACCAGGTCCGGCCGCGGACCGAGATCAAGTGCGTGTGCGTGTTCAACCCCCCGGTGACCGGCCGCGAGGTGCACGACGAGAACGGCGTGTACCCGCTGATCACCGAGGACGCGTAAGAGAACCGGAGCGGCAACACAGGAGGCGAAGCCCGTGACGCTGATGGACACCCGGGTCGACGACGGTTACCCGACCCGGATCACCGGTGCGCCGGAGCACCTTCCGCGCGTGCACCCTGCCGTGTGGGGTACCGAAGCCGATGGTCCGATCGACGCCGCGACCCTGGCGAACCACGAGGCCCGCGGCTACACGGTGGACGACGACCTGCTCTCGGTCGGCGAGGTCCAGACGTACTGGCAGGAGCTGGTGCGGCTGTCCTCGAACCGGGAGCCGGCGCAGGACGAGCGCGTGATCACGGAGGCGCGGACCGGCGAGGTCCGGTCGATCTTCGACGTCCACGTGATCTCGGACCTGATCCGCGAGCTGGTGCGCGACCCGCGCGTGCTGGACCGGGCGCGGCAGCTGCTCGGCTCCGACGTCTACCTGCACCAGAGCCGGGTGAACTACATGCCCGGGTTCAAGGGCACCGGGTTCTACTGGCACTCGGACTTCGAAACCTGGCACGCGGAGGACGGCATGCCGGCCCCGCGCGCGGTCAGCTGCTCCATCGCGCTGACCGACAACTACCCGTTCAACGGCGGCCTGATGATCATGCCGGGCTCGCACCGGACGTTCGTCCAGTGCGCCGGTGAGACGCCGGCCGAGAACCACAAGGCCTCGCTCAAGGACCAGCGGGTGGGCGTGCCGACCGAGGACGACATCACCAGGATGGCGGCCGAGCACGGCATCGAGCAGTTCACCGGGCAGGCCGGGTCGGCCCTGTGGTTCGACGCGAACCTCATGCACGGCTCGGGGAACAACATCACGCCGTACCCGCGCTCGAACATCTTCCTGGTGTTCAACAGCGTGGAGAACGCCTTGACCGAGCCGTACGCCGCGAGCCGGCCGCGCCCGTCGTTCATCGCCGGCCGCGACACGACGCCGATCTCGCGCTGACGCGCACCCGAAAGCGGCCGACACGCACGCGTGTCGGCCGCTTTTGGCGTATCTGTCGGCTTTTCGGGCCCGTCGGGACGAATTCGCGTCAGCCCGGCGGTGACTGATCCGGTGCGCTTTGTTACCGTGTCGCCACCGCGAGGGCGTGTGGCCCGCGCGAGAACCGTCTTCGCGGACGACCGGCGGGTGCTTCGCTCGGGGTGAGCAGACCCCACCCGGTCGCTCACGGCGACGACGGGCGGACCGCGCCCCCTGGCGGCCCGGCCGGAGTTCCATTCACGACCCCGCACCAGCGGATCGGGACCGATGGTGCGGGGTCGTGTCATGTCCGGCGGAAGCCGCAGGCCCGTCGCGCCCCGGCAGCGGAATCCGCAGAGTGACGAAGTTCCTGGTGACCGGCCTGTGGCCGTCCCGACTGGGTGGTACAGGTCCGCCTGCCGTCACGGTAAGTTGAATTTTCCGACGAGGGAGACGTCGGACAACCGTGATCCCCGGGGAGGTGGGCGCGAGCGTGGCCGAAACCCGCTTCCAGCTGCTCGGGCCCGTCCAGCTCTTCGCCGGCGACGTCCCGGTGCCCATCGGCGGCCCCGGCGTCCGCGGGCTGCTCGCGCTGCTGGCCCTCCAGCCCGGCAAGGTCGTCGCGCTCGACGACATCATCGACGCGCTCTGGGGCCACGACCCGCCCGCGACGGCCCGGACCATCATCCACGGCAACGTCTCCCACCTGCGGCGCGTCCTGCGGGACATCGAGAGCGACGCCGCCATCCTCACCACCCCGCCCGGCTACCGGCTGGTGGCCGAGCCCGGGCAGATCGACGCCCACCGGGCGCGCACGCTGCTGGACCGGGCGTCCGTGGCGAACCCCGAAACGGCGGCCGCGCTGCTGGCCGAGGCGCTCGCGCTGTGGCAGGGGCCGGTGCTCGGCGGGGTGCCCGAGTCGGTGCGGGCGCCCGAGCTGGCGGAGTTGCGCCGGGCCGTGCACGGCGCCCGCGTCGACGCGGACCTGAACCTGGGCCGGCACGCCGAGCTGATCGTCGAACTGAGCCCGCTCGCCGATCCCCTGGAGGAGCGGACCGCGGGGCAGCTGATGCGGGCGCTCTACCACGCCGGGCGCCGCGGGGACGCGCTCGAGCTGTACCGGACCGTCTCCCGCGCCACCGTCGGCACCCTGGGCGTCGAACCCGGCGCCGAGCTGCGCTGGCTCCACGAGCGCGTGCTCAACGACGACCTCCCGGCACCGGCCGAAGCGCCCGCGAAGGCGATTTCCCAGCTGCCCGCCGCGGTGCCGAGCCTGGCCGGGCGGGCCGGCGAACTCGACTGGCTCGACGCGCTGGTCACCCGCGTCGAGGCCGGGGAGACCACGATCGCCGTGGTCACCGGGACCGCCGGCGTCGGCAAGAGCACGCTGGTCGTCTGGTGGGCCCACCGCGTCGCGGCGCGGTTCCCGGACGGCGTCCTGTTCGCCTCGCTGCGCGGCTTCGACCCGCACCACCCGCCGCTGGAGCCCGCCGAGCTGCTGACGCAGTTCCTGCTCGGCTTGGGCGTCGAAACCGCGCAGGTCCCGGAGCTGCTGCACGAACGCGTCGCGCTGTACCGGTCGCTGATCGCCGGGCGCCGGATGCTCGTGCTGCTCGACGACGCCCGCACCGCCGAGCAGGTGCGCCCGCTGCTGCCGCCGAGCGCGCGCACGATGACCGTGGTGACGAGCCGGTCGCGCCTCGACGGGCTCGCCGTGTCGAACGCGGCCAAGCAGCGCGTGCTCGGCACGCTCGCCCCCGGCGACGCCGTCCGGCTGATCGAGGAGCTGGCCGGCCCGGCCGAGCACAACCACACGCTCGCGCGGCTCTGCGGTTACCTCCCGCTCGCGCTGCGCATCGCCGGCGCCCGGCTGTCGGCGAGCCCGCAGCGCACCGCGGCGGAGCTCGTCGACGAGCTCGGCAACGAGCGCACGCGGCTGGCCGGGCTGCAGGTCGACGGCGCTGAAGACGGGGTGCGCGCGGCCTTCGACGTCTCCTTCCGCGGCCTGCCCGGCGAGATCGCCGAGACGTTCCTGCAGCTGGGCGGGGTGCCCGGGGTGATGGTCGGGCCGCACCTGATGGCCGCCGTCGCGCAGATCCCGGTGGCCGAGGCCCGCCGCCGGCTGCGGGCGCTGGCCGCGCACAACCTCATCGAAGAGACCGCCCGCGACGTCTTCGCCCCGCACGACCTCGTCTGGCTCTACCTGCGCGAGCTGGCGGAGCAGGAGCTCGCCGAGAAGGAGCGCGACGAGACGCTCGGCTGGACGGTCCGCTACTACCAGGCGGTGGCCGACCGGGCGCGGCGCCGGCTCGCCCGCGTCGTCGATCCGCTCGACTTCGCCGGCGTGCTCGCCGAAGACGTGATGCCGCCGCTGCCGGGCTTCGCCGAGGCGCAGGACTGGTTCGGAGCCGAGTGGCCGAACCTGCTGGCGGTGCTCGACGCCGCGTACGCCGCGGGCCGCTACGACGACGTCTGGCGGCTGGCCCTGCTCGCGCACACCTACCGCGTCGCGTGCCCGCTGCTCGACGAGTGGACGCGGATGGCCGACCTCGGCGTCGCCGCCGCCGAAGCCGCGGGGGACGTCGCCGGGCAGTGCTGGCTGCGGCTCACCCGGTGCGAGATCGCGCTGACCTTCGAGCTGCCGGGCGCCGGGCTCGCCGACGCCGAGCGGGCGCGGGAGCTGGCCGCCGGGCTCGCCGACGACCGGCTCGCCACCGCGGCCGACCTGCAGCTCGGCCGCGCGCTGAGCCGGCTCGGCGAGCACGAGCGGGCCGTCGAGCGGCTGCGCACGGTCATCGCGGCGGCCGACGGCGACGCCGTGCTGCTCGGGCAGGCGCTCAGCAGCTGCGCGGCGGCGGAGCAGCGCGCGGGCCGTGTCCCCGACGCGATCGCCCACCAGCTCGCCGCGCTGCGGATCGACCGCGAGCTGGGCGACGACGACCGGGTCGTCCGCTCGCTGGACGACCTGGCCGCGCTGAGCCTGCGGGCCGGAGATCGGCCGGCGGCCGAGCGCTACGTCCGCGAGGCGATCGACCTCGCGATCAGCCGGGAGTTCGTCGCGCGCGAAGGCGCGTTGCGGCTGACCTTGGGCCGGGTCCTGCGGGCGAAAGGCGATCCGGCCGGCGCCCGTGAGCAGCTCGCGATGTCCGTGCGCATTTACGAACGCGTCCACCCGAAGCTCGTCGGCGAAGTCCGCGCCGAACTCGCTGAACTGCAGTGACGATTCGGCCGGCGGTTGCGAACGGGTCACGGCCGCCCGGTGACCGGGGAATCCTTAGTGGATTCTTAGTGCCCGCCTCCGCCGTCCGCGTAGGTTCGGCGGTGCCGGTGGAGCCCTGGGGAGGGGCAGGCTTTGAAGCCGGTGCCAGGCCCCGCGAGGGAAACCCAGCGGGGCCGGGAGCCGCCAGGAGCGGCTCGTGGCGGCCCGGCCGGCCGAGATGGGGGTAGGCCGGCCGGTCGCCAGGCGGGTGCCGCCGATCAGCCCACGTTGGCCGTGCAGAGCGCGATGCTCGTCCCGCTGTTCTCCGCGACCTTCTTGCCGTCGACGAGAATGGCGCACGCGATATCGTTGTATGAATTCGAATTGCGCGTGTCCGCGGTGAGCGTCAAAAGATAGGAACCATTGTTGTACGAAGCCTGGCCCTGCCACGCGTCGGTGCTCGCGGGCGCGGTTTCGGTGCGCTGGTCGCTGAGGCTGCCGTAGCGCACGGTCGCGCCGCCGGCGGAGGTCACCTGGAAGACCACGGCGTGCTTGTCGCCGGCCGCCGCGGGCATGTGCAGCCCGGAGCTGCCGCCGCCGAGGAAGGTCGAGTAGACCAGCATCCCGCCGGTCGAGAGCAGCGCCACGACGGAGACGACGACGGCGGTGATCGCCAGCCCGCGGCCGCCCACGGTGCCCTTCTTGACCTGGACCACCCCGAGGACGCCCAGGACCAGCCCGATCGCGCCCAGGGGCCACGCGACGAACCCGATGTCCGGGACGAAAGCGACGGCCAGGGCCGCGATCCCGAGGAGCAGGCCGACGATCGCCAGGATGTTCCGGGCGGGTTTCGCATTCGCTTGACGACGCTCAGTGGCCGTCACCGGCGGCGCCGGCCTGCTGCCGTGGCGCGCGGTGGTCGGCGGGTACTGCGGGTCGGTCATCATGCCTGCCCCTTCGGATGGGAGTGCGACGACGTTAACCCATAAGTGTGGCCCAGAACGAAATTGTTACATTCTGGAAAAAGTCATTGTCCCACCATTTTGCGCCGGGTATCGGTATTTCCTGACCTCGCGCGCAGGGTGTGGCCCGGTGATCAATGGGAAGAATATCGGAGTTCCCACTGTCCGATGCGGTCTTCCGCGACCTCACGGCCGGTATCGTAAATTCGGCACGAACATCCCGGCACCGCCGTGAGGCCTACGACGAGTGGCGGGTCGGTCGCGGAGTGCAGGCCGGATATCGGACTTCTCAGTCGAAAAGACTCACTTCGGGAGTGATCTCGAGGAGCTCGAACACCGGCCGGCCGCGGCGGCCGTCGATCGTGGTCGTGCGCACGACCCGCAGCCGGGCGGTCACCGGGTGGTCGAGGTTCTCCTTGATCTCGTCGAGCAGGTCCTCGGCCACGGCGCCCTGGATGGTCCCGCCCGACTCGCGGTCGAGGTAGAAGATCCGCCGCCGGGTGCGGACGCCGTCGAGCCGCCCGCGCACCGTCTCGTAGCCGACCGCCTCGCGGGACTCCCGGAGGCTGCCCTGCAGGATCCGCGCCTGCTCGGTCGTCATGCTGCGGGTGACCTGCTCGCCGGCGGTCGGCGTCAGCGCCATCCCGATGCCGGCGTTCTTGGCGACGGCGTTGACGATGTCGCTCACGGCGTTGCGGACGGTGTCGCGCTGCAGCAGCACGGCGTCGAGCGCGCCGTCGTCCGAGCCGTTGGCCGGCAGGAAGTCGCACAGCTCCTTCACGGCCCGCTCGGACAGCGTCTCGATGCCGTCCACGATCAGCGCGTCGTCGGCGACGTCGAGCTCCGGGAAGCCGAAGAAGATCGCGTTGCCGGCCTGGCCGCGCTGGATCAGCGGCGCCTTGTCCCGGTCGGCCTGCTGGACGATGGTGACCTCGCCCGAGGGGTTCCGGATGATGTGCCCGATCTTGGCCGTCGCGTCCTGCAGCGCCCGGCTGATGTCGGAGAAGGTGTAGGCGTCGATGTGCTGCTCGCCGATCACGGACACGTGCAGCAGCGGCGAGCGGGACGTCCGCTCGAACTTGGCGTTCGCGGCCATCGCCGACGCGCGCGCCAGGTCGTCCAGCCAGGTGCCGCCCGGGATCTCGTCGGCGATGCGCCGGAACTCGTTCCTCACCAGATCATCTCCGGGTAGCCCTTGCCGCCTGCGGCCCAGACCTCGGCCCAGGTGTCCTCGTCGCCGGGGCGGCACAGGAAGCCGTCCAGCATGCCCCCGACCGGCTGCACCTGGTCCAGGTACATCGCGGGCTGCCCGACGATCACGCCGCGCAGGGTCAGCAGGCCGTACAGCGCCGACCGGCCTTCGTCGTCGAGCCGCTTCAGCGCGCCCCACTCGTCCGGGATGAGGACGACGTCGAGACCGCGCGGCGGGTGCGCGGTGCGCGTGACCAGCTCGCCGCCGATCCACGCGCGCCCCGACGGCATGATCCGGCGGGCCACGCCGAGGTAGCTGTTGAGCGCGCTGAAGAGGATCTCGCGCTCGTTCTGGTGCGGGGCGTCGAAGACCAGGCGCTCGTAGACGTCGGCGAGGTCGCCGGCGTGGCGGCCCGGCGGCAGAACCTGCTGGGGCGTCCAATGGGGGAGCGCCACGCCACCCCCTTCTCAGCCTCGCTCACAGTGCGTAGCCGAATTTACCAGGATGGGTGTCAGGCACCGCGCCCAGGCTGGTGCGGAGCCTGCGGCCACTGGTGGGTGGCGTCGGGCAGGTCGTCCGCTTCGGGCCAGGCCGGTTCCTCTTCGGCGGGCCAGTACTCGTCCTGGGCCCCGCGTTGCGGCGGCAGCGGGAGGTGCCCTTCCCGGTGCCCGGCGGGCTCGGGGGTGTCCTCGTCGTAGCGGGACTCCTCCGTCGGCTGGAAGTTCGCGGCGGGGATGAACTGCGTCTGCTCGGCTTCATCGCGGGGCGTGGGCTCGTAGTAGGGCTCGGGTTCCCGGGTGGGCTCCGGCGCGGTGTGCTGGGTGCGCAGGACGAGCCACGCGGAGAGCGCACCGAGGGCGAAGGCGACGATCAGCCACAGCCAGATCTGCCCGAACAGCCACACCATCTGCTCACACCCCTTCAGACGACGGTGATCTCGACGCGCCGGTCCTCTTCGCCACCGGCGGCGGGCCGGGTGTCACCCAGCCCCCGCGACGTCACGCGCCCGGCGGTCAGCCCGTTCGACGTGAGGATCCGCGCGACGGCCCGGGCGCGGTCCCGGGAGAGTTTCAGAGCGGCGCTCTCGCCACCGGGCCCCCGGGCGACGTGCCCGGTGACGCGGTACCGGAAGGTCGCGGGCGACTTCGCGAGCGCGACGGCGACGCCCTTGGCGGCCTGCTCGCCTTCGGGAGTGAGCCGAGCGGTGTTCGGTACGAAGGCGATGGGCGCTTCGGCGAGCATCCGATCGATCTCGGCCTGCACACCGGCCTTGTCGGTGGGCGGCGGCGGTGGGCTCGTTGTCTTCGTCGGTTGTGTTGTCCTTGTCGGGCTCTGGCTGGGGCTGGGGCTGGGGCTCGGTGTCGGGGCCACGGGGATGACGTCGCCGGAGATCTGCGCGGCCCGGACGCCATCGACGTTCTGGACCACATCGAGGGCGCGCAAGGCCTTGTCGGGCGGAAAGCCGCTGAGGGTGGCATCCCGGCCGTCGAAGCTGACGGAGCCCGCGGGAAGCCCCGCGGCGGCGAGCGCGTCCTGGGACTTCGTGGTGAGGTCGCGCTGGACGCTCCCGGCCTGCGCCCAGGTCACGACCCCCGCCAGCAGCGCCGTGACCAGCACCGCGATCGGGATCAACCGGATCCAGCCACGCCCACCGGACATGAAGCGACTGTAAGCCGGACGAGGCGGCTTGGCGACCTGGGAGAGCGGTCCGTCCACAGTTTGTCCCCAGCCGGGTCGACATGTGGACAACTGGAGTTGCGGTGATCGTCCGGACACGTTCTGTCGGATCACCTCGTTACGCTGGAGACGGGCGGCCCCCCTTGGGAGTGGTGGGGTACGTCTGTGGGTCACCAGGGGGCGGTTTTCGCAGGTTGGTGGGGGTGGTCGTCGCTGAGCGAAGCGGAGTCTGGCGCAGCGGAGCGAAGCAGCGCAGCGGGCGTTGCGCGAGCTGGCGGAGCCTGGCCCAGCGGGGCGAGCCTGGTGGAGCGGGCGGAGCAGAGCGCAACGGGCGGAGCTGAGCGAAGCAGCGCAGCGGAGTCTGGCGCGGCGGGCGTTGCGCGAGCTGGCGGAGCCTGGCGCAGCGGGGCGAGCCTGGTGGAGCGGGCGGAGCAGAGCGCAACGGGCGGAGCTGAGCGAAGCGAGCTGAGCGGAGTCTGGTGTAGCGAGCGAGCCTTGTGCAGCAGGCGGACGGAGCGCAGCGGGTGGAGCAGCGGAGTGCAGCCTGGCGGAGCGAGCCTGGCGCAGCGAGCGGAGCGGGCTGGCGAGAGTCTGGCGGGCGGAGCTGAGCAGTCCGGCGGAGTCGGGCGGAGCCGAGCGGAGCGGGTGAGCGAAGCGAACCTGGTGGAGCTGGGTCCGGCGCAGCGGCGGAGCCTGGCGCAGCGAGCGGAGCGAGTGGGCCGAGCGGAGCGAATGGAGCAGCGGACCGCAGCCGGGCGCAGCGGGCAGAGCAGAGCCTGGCGCAGCTGGTGGGGCGAAGCAGCGCAGCGGGCGGAGGCGAGTGAGCGGAACTGCGGGAGCAGGCGGAGCGAGCCTGGTGGAGCGCAGCGGAGCAGGCGTCGGGCTGAGCGGAGCGCGCTGGCTGGCTGCTGGAGCAGAGCGCAGCGGGTGGGCGGAGCAGCGCCCTGGTGCAGTGCAACGGGCGGAGCTGAGCGGAGCCGGCGTAGCGGAGCGAGTGGGCGAGCTTGGCGCAGCGGAGCGGAGCGGGCGGCGGGGCTGAGGAGCGCGCGGGCTGGCTGGCGGAGCGGGTGGGACGGAGCGGAGTCAGGTGTAGCGGAGCGGCGGAACTGCACGGAGCGGCAGGGCAGAGCAAGCGAGCTGCGCGGAGCGGGCGGGTAGAGCCGAGTGGGCGGGCAGAGCTGCCGATCCCCACAGACCTCGGCAGCCGACCAGACAGGGCGTCGAGCTGGGCGTGGCAGACGTGCAAGCGCTGGTCGGTTGCGCCCGCAGTTTGGGCTAAAGCTGATGTTCCAGCTCGGCTGAGGTTCGCAGTTCGCTTGGCTCTTGAGCCCGAAGTCGGGTTCGGCAGGGCTTGCAGTCAGGCGATCCTTCGGCCGTCAGGCGGCTCGGCGGACTTGAGGTGCGCGGGCGGCCGGAGTTCCGGTGGTCCTGAGCCGTGCCGGGCGCCCACAGATATGTGCCGCTAGGACCGGCACCGAGATCAGCCGCAGGGCGGGCAAGCAGAACCAGCCACAGGGCGGCAGCAGAACTAACCACAGAGCCGCAGGCAGCAGGACAAACCGCAGGGCAGAACAACCCCCAGCCCAGCAGCAACCAGCCCCGAGGCGAGAAGACCCCCGACGTCCCGAGGGCAACCCCCGGAAACCCCAACCCTCAGCTGGCCTGCTGCTGTTGCTGAGCGTTCTCCGCCGCTTCGAGAACCTCGATCGGCACCAACGGCGCCAGCTGCGGCCGCTTCGGGGACAGGCCGTCCCCCATCGACTCGCCTCGTAGCTGGCGGCGGATCCACGGCAGCAGGTGCACCTTCGTCCACGCCAGGTCCGACCTGCGCGAGTCGATCCAGCGGCTCGGGGTGTCCTCCGATGGCCACGGCTCGCGCCAGTCGCTGGCCACCGGGATGCCCAGGACCTCCGCCGACTTCAGGGCTATGCGGCGGTGGGCCTCCGGGGAGAAGTGGAGACGATCGTCGCTCCAGGCTCGGCGGTCGTGTAGCGGGCCCATTGTCCACAGGTCGACCATGCGGGCTCCGTGGCGCTCCGCGATCGCCCACAGGTGCGTGTTGTAGATCGCCACCTTGCCGCGCAGCACCGACATCACCGACAGCACCTTGGTGTCCGGGCCGTTGAAGATCAGTACCGGGATGCCGGCCTCGCGCAGCTTCGCGACGCCCTCCTCGAACCGCTCGACGACCGCTTCGACGTCGGCGCCCGGGACGATGATGTCGTTGCCGCCGGCGCAGAGCGTGACCAGGTCGGGCTTCAGCTCCAGCGCGATCGGCAGCTGCTCGTCCATGATCTCGTCGAGCATCTTGCCCCGCAGGGACAGGTTCGCGTACCGGAAGTCGGACCGCCCGGCCGCCAGGATCTCGGCTAGCCGATCGGCCCAGCCCCGGAACGAACCGTCCGGCAACGCGTCGTTGAGCCCCTCGGTGAAGCTGTCACCGAGCGCCACATAGCTGTCGAATCCGTACACGTTGGGTCCCCTTCCCGTCCTGCGACCGACCCACCCCGACATATAGTTGTACACCCCAACTAACGAATCGGGCCGCACCCCCACGATGCGCCCACCGCCACCGCGGGTTCAGCCAGCGGTAACAGTGTCTTATCTTGTCGGCCTTCCGCGCTTCTGTATTACGCAGTCTTCACCTTCGGTATGCCGTGAAACAGCACACTCGGAGTTAAAACCGGCACCCGATGTGGCGAAGATCTCCCCGGCCGGGGCGTTCCGGGGCTGATCCGGCAGGCTGGACACGTGTCCGAACAACCCCGCGAGTCGCTCGCGCAGATCCTCGGCGGCCGCCGAGGTGCGCTCGACGCCAGCATCCCGCCGGTCGGTTTCGTCGTGGGCTGGCTCGCGGCCGGCCAGTCCATCGCCTGGGGGGCCGGCGCCGCCATCGCGGTCGCCGTCGCGCTCGGGGTCTTCCGGTACGCCCGCGGCGGCAAGATCCGCGCGATCGTGGTCAGCCTCGCCGCCGTCGTCGCGGCCGCGCTGATCGCGCTGCACACCGGCCGCGCCCAGGACTTCTTCCTGCTGCAGCTGATGTCCAATGTGGCCAGCGCGCTGCTCTGGGCGGCCAGCATCGTGGTCCGCTGGCCGCTGCTCGGTGTCGTCGTGGGCCTGGTGCTGGGCCAGAAGACGCGCTGGCGCCGCGACCCCGTCCTGCTCAAGGCCTACTCGAGGGCGAGTTGGGTGTGGGTGTTCGGCCAGTACGTGCTGCGCGTCGTCGTCTACGGCCTGCTGTGGTGGTCCGGCCAGGTGATCGCGCTCGGCGTGGCCCGCACGGTGCTGTCGTGGCCGCTGGTCGCGCTGACCGTCGCGGTCAGTGGCTGGGTGCTCTACCGCGCGTTGCCGCCGGAGCACCCGGGCCTGCGCTTGACCCCCGAAACCCGGCCGGAGGACGTACCCGGGGCATAAGGCGGCCCCCGGCGAGGGGGGAGGGTCCGGGGGCCACTGCCTACGGTACCCGGACTACCCGGGTTCAGTCGACGTTTTCACGTCTTCGCGCCGCGTTTTGCTCATTTTCGCAGGAGCGCGGGTCTCGGTGCCCCCTCGCCGAAGGCGTCGACGGCGGCCAGCCAGGCCGCCCCGAGCACCCCATCGGAGCTGGTCAGCACCTCGAGACCGGTCAATCCACGCCGCACGAGCGCCCCGACCGGGCTGCTCCCGGTGAGCACCGAACCGACGAGGACGACCGGGGTCGACTCGCCGGGCTCGCGCGCGGCGAGGGCGTTCGCGACCAGTAGCCCGGCCCCGCGGGCCACGATTTCGCCCGCCGCGGGCTCGCCGGCGTCGTGCGCCGCGCTCACCAAGGGGGCGAACCGGGCCAGCCGCACCGGCGCCTCCGCGTTGGCGTTCGTGATCAACGCCCGGGACGCGGCGAGCCGCTCGGCGTCGGTCCGGACGTCCACACCGGACGGTCCGAGCGCTTCGGCGAGCACCGCCGAGGGGAGGCCGTCGAGTGACAACCCGCGCCCGAGTGCCTCCAAAGTGGACCGGACGGCTTCGCGGCCGAGCCAGAACGCCGACCCCTCGTCACCGAGCAGCCAGCCGTAACCGCCCGCGGTGCCGGCCAGCCGCCGCTTGCGGATCCGGCCCGCGATCGAGCCGGTGCCGGCGACGAGCACGGTCCCGTCCGGCGCGGCGGTCGCGGACGCGTACGCCACTTCGGCGTCGGCGACCGTGCGCACGACGCCGGTGAGCCCGATCCGGGTCCACGCCGCGTCGAACACGGCCGCGATCGCCGGGTCGCTCAGCTTGCTGACCCCGGCCATGCCGACGACGCACGCGCGCACGCCGCCGGGGTCGCGCCCGCCGAGGGCCGCGGTGATCGCGTCGGCGATCCGGCCCGCGGCCACCTCGGGCGCGTGCGCGTTGGGGTTGGCGCCGCCGCCGCGCCCGGTACCCAGCACGACGCCGGCGGCGTCGACCAGTGCGGCCCTGGTCGACGTGCCGCCGGCGTCCACGCCGACAGCGAAGGTCACCGGGTCTTGGTCACCTTCAGCAGGCCGCGCGGGCTGTCCGGGTCGCCGCCGCGGGCCAGCGACAGGCCGAGCGCGAGCCGCTGGAGCGGCAGGATCTCCAGGATCGGCGCCAGCTCCTCGACGGTCGGCGCGACGTCGATGCGCAGCGCCGCGGGCACCTCGGAGGCGGCCGAGCCGACGGCGAGGACGTCCGCGCCGCGCTTGCCGACGGCCTCGAGGACCTCGTGCATCGCCTGGCCGCCGTGCCCGGCGCTGGTCACCGCGAGCACGGCGGTCTCGCCGTTGACCGCCGCGACCGGGCCGTGCAGCAGGTCCGCGCCGCTGTACGCGCGGGCGGCGAGGTAGCTGGTCTCGGCCAGCTTGAGCGCGCCTTCGAGCGCGGACGCGTAGGAGTAACCGCGGCCGGTCGTGAGGACGCGGTCCACGAAGCGGTAGCGGTCGACCGCGCGCTGGACGCCCTCGACGGAGCCGTCGAGGGTCTGCTGGGCCAGCTCGCCGATCTTCTCGGCGTCGGCCGCCTTGCCGCCGCGCACCGCGTCGATCAGCAGGTACAGCGCCATCAGGGTGGCGGAGTACGTCTTGGTCGCGGCGACGGCCGTCTCGACACCGGCGCCGATGTCGATGCCGAGCTCCGACGCCGCGCGCAGCGGTGACTCGGGCGTGTTGGTGACGGACACGGTCAGCGCGCCCTGGCGCCGGGCCGTCTCGGTCACCTCGATCAGGTCAGGTGAGCCACCGCTCTGGCTGACCGTGACGAACAGCACGTCCCGCAAATCGGGCCGCGCGCCGTACAGCGTCGCCGTGGACGGTGAGACAAGACCAGCCGGAAGGCCGAGCATTACCTCGATCAGGTACTTCGCATACAACGCTGCGTGGTCACTCGATCCACGCGCGGCGAGCAAAGCGAAGCGCGGGGGGCGTTGTGAGATCTTTTCCGCCACCCCGGCGATTTCCGCCTGACGCTCGACCAGTCCGGCCAAGACGTCCGGCTGCTGGGCGATCTCCGCGGCCATGTGCTCGCCGGGCCGTTGTTCGGTCATCATTTTCCTCTCCACCTCCGGCATTATGTACCGGACTCAGGCGGCGTCGGTCAGGTCTAGACCAATCTTAGTGGGGCGGCGCGTTTGGGGAAAAGGGTACGTTTCTTACGGGGACGTGGCGTGTTATGAGGGAAGACATAGGGAGTCGGGCATGTTGGACACCACCACCGCGGGCGAGGCGGGTGCCGTCGCCGGGATGCGCGGTCAGCGAGAGCCCAAGTACTGGGCACTGAAACAGCACCTGCTGGACCTGCTCGACGTGCTGCCGCCCGGGTCGCCGATCCCGACGGAACGCGCGCTCGCCGGGGAGTTCACGGTCTCCCGCACCACCGTGCGCCAGGCGCTGGCCGACCTCACCGCCGAGGGCCGGCTGCACCGTGTGCAGGGAAAAGGCACCTTTGCGGCCGAGCCGAAGCTCGCCCAGCGGCTGCAGTTGTCCTCCTACACCGAGGACATGCGCAAGCAGGGCCTGAAGCCGTCGTCCAAGCTCCTGGAAGTCGAGGAGCTCCCGGTCGAGGGCGATCTGGCGAAACTGCTCGGAATCCGGACGGGCGCGAAAATTCTTCGCCTTCGACGGCTTCGACTGGCGGATTCCCAGCCGATGGCACTGGAGACGACGCACCTGCCGCTGGGCCGCTTCCGCGGTTTGCGCAAGCACGTCTCGGCGGGCGCGTCGTTGTACGCCGTTCTGCGTGAGCACTACGGCGTCGAACTGGAACGCGCGGAGGAGACGATCGAGACGTCGCTCGCCGGGCCGCAGGAAGCGGAGATGCTCGGGGCGGACGTCGGCATGCCGGTGCTGATGCTGACGCGGCACTCGTTCGCCACCGATGGCAAGCCGGTGGAGTTCGCCCGCGCGATCTACCGGGGGGACCGCTACAAGTTCGTCACGACGCTGATGCCGTAGGGCCAGGTTGACGGGGGTCTTCGGGCACGGTGGAGTGTGCTGGTGACAGCCACCGAAGACACCGGGATCCGGTGGGGGACGCACGCCGCGCGCGGCGTGCTCGCCACGACCATCCTCGGCTCCGGCATGGCGATGCTCGACGGCACGATCGTCAACGTCGCCCTGCCCCGCATCGGCACCGAGCTGGGGGCGTCCGTCGCCGGGCTCCAGTGGATCCTCGACGGCTACATGCTGGCGCTCGCCGCGCTCATCCTGGTCGCCGGCTCGCTCGGCGACCGGTACGGCCGGCGCCGCATGTACCTCATCGGCGTCGTCTGGTTCGGCGTCGCGTCCGGGCTGTGCGCCGCCGCGACGTCGACCGAGATGCTCGTCGCGACGCGCATCCTGCAGGGCATCGGCGGCGCGCTCCTGACGCCCGGATCACTGGCGATCCTCCAGTCGTCCTTCGCGCACGACGCGCGCGCCCGCGCGATCGGCGCGTGGTCCGGCCTCGGCGGCATCGCGGCCGCCGCCGGGCCGCTGCTCGGCGGGCTGCTGGTCCAGCTGTGGTCGTGGCGGCTGGCGTTCCTGATCAACGTGCCGATCGCGGTCGCCGTCGTCTTCATGGCGCGCAAGTTCGTGCCCGAGTCGCGGGACGAGGAAGCGACCGGGCACCCGGACTTCGGCGCCGCCGCGCTCGGCGCGATCGGCCTCGCCGGGATCACCGGCGCGCTGGTCGAGGCGCCGGGACGCGGCATCGGCGACCCGATCGTGCTGGTCGCGGGCGTGCTGGGGATCGCGGGGCTGGCCGCGTTCGTGTTCGTCCAGCACCGCTCGCGGGAGCCGCTGGTGCCGCCGTCGCTGTTCCGCGACCGGACGTTCACCCTGTCCAACGCGCTGACCTTCGCCATGTACGCGGCACTCGGCGGCGTGCTGATGCTGATGGTCATGCAGCTGCAGGTCTCGCTCGGCTACTCGCCGACCGCGGCCGGCCTGTCCGGGCTGCCGCTCACGGTGATCATGCTGCTGCTCTCGGGCCGCTCGGGCGCGCTCGCGCAGCGCATCGGCCCGCGGACGCAGCTGGTGGTCGGGCCGATCGTCGTCGGCATCGGGATGCTGCTGATGCTGCGCATCGCGCCCGGCGCGTCCTACCTCGGGGCCGTGCTGCCCGCGGTCGTCGTGTTCGGGCTGGGCCTGGCGACCGTGGTGGCCCCGGTGACCGCGACGGTGCTCGCCGCGGCCCCGGACCGCTACGCCGGCGTCGCGTCGGGCGTCAACAACGCGATCGCCCGCTCCGGCGGCCTGCTGGCGGTGGCGGTGCTGCCCGCCGCGGCCGGGCTGACCGGCGAGGCGTACAACGACCCGGTCGCGCTGACCGCGGGCTGGCGGACGGCGTTGATCATCTGCGCGGTCCTGGCCATCGCCGGCGGGCTGATCGCGCTCGGCATCCACAACGGCGTCCTCGCGCCGCCCACCCCCGCGCCCGCGCCGCCGGCCGCGCCTCCGGTCGCCGACGAGTCGCCCCACCTGGGCGAGTGCTTCAGCTGCGGCGTCGAGGGCCCGCCGACACACGTGCGCCGAGGGGCCCCGGCCGCCGGCTCCTGACGGGGCCCATGCGGGCCGAGCGGGTCAGGCCAGGATCTCCGCGAACAGCGCCGGGTCGATGTTGCCGCCGGAGACGATCGCCACCGTGCGGCCGGTGGGCAGCTCGGCCGCGTGGTGCAGGTAGGCCGCCGTCGTCACCGCGCCGCTGGGCTCGGCGACCAGGCGGGCCTTGTGCGCCAGCGTCCGGACGGCGTCGCGGATCTCGTCCTCGGTGACCGTCACCATGGCGTCGACGACCTTCGTGAGGTGCGCGAAGGTCAGCTCGGACGGCTGCGCGCGCAGGCCGTCGGCGATCGTGCGAGCGCGGTCGGCCATCGGCCAGTCGACCTGGCGGCCCAGCCGCAGGCCCTCGGTCGTGTCACCGGCCAGCACGGGCTCGACGCCGATGACCCGCGCCCGCGGGCAGCGCGCCTTGATCGCGGTGCCGACGCCGGCGGCGAGCCCGCCGCCGCTGACCGGCACCAGCACGACGTCGACGTCCGGCAGGTCTTCGGCGATCTCCAGGCCCGCGGTGCCCTGCCCGGCGATGATCGCCGCGTGGTCGTAGGGCGGGACGAGGGTCAGCCCGCGTTCGGCGGCCAGTTCGTGCGCTTTGGCCTCGTGTTCGCCGATCGGCACCTCGATCACCTCGGCGCCGTACGAGCGGGTGGCCTCGACCTTGATCCGCGGTGCGACGTCCGGCACGACGATCACCGCGGGCACGCCGTACTGCCGCGCCGCGTACGCGACGGCCTGCGCGTGGTTGCCGCTCGAGTAGGCGATGACGCCGCGGGCGCGCGTCGCGTCGTCGAGGGTGCCGATCGCGTTGAACGCGCCGCGCACCTTGAACGCGCCGATCGGTTGCAGGCTCTCGGGTTTGAGCCACAAGGACCCGCGCGGGTCCCACGTCTGGAGCAACAGCGGCGTGCGCACGGCGACACCTTCGACGCGCTTCGCGGCCGCCTCGATGTCGGAGATCGTGACCAGTTCCATGTGCCGAGTATGTCAAGAAACCGTTCGGTTTACACTGTCCATAGTGGACGGTCAACGTGGCGCTCCTCACGCCGCGGCAACGCAGGGAGTTTCCCGCGCGCCTTACACGTTGGACAGGGGAGAAGACTTACTACCGGATCGGGATCATGAGCAAGGAGAACGCAGCGACTTCCGAAACGAAGGAAGCAAAGTCAGGACTGCGCATCGCGCAGGTGATGGCGGCGGCGCTCGCGGCGGTGACGGCGGCGCTGCTGGGGTCGACGCTCGGCGTGGCGGGCACGGTGGCCGGCGCGGGCGTGGCGAGCGTGATCACCACGGTCGGCGGCGAGGTGTACCTGCGCTCACTGCAGCGCACGCGCGCGGCCGCGTCGAAGGCCCGCCAGTTGGCGACGTCGGGGATCCGCCGCCGAGGTGGCGCCGAGGTGCCCTTGGCCGAGCAACCCACGGTCCGGCTGAAGCGCCCGGACGACCTGCCCACGGACGGTCCGGACGACGAGCCGGGCAGGCTGCGCAAACTGCGCTGGCCGCTGATCATCGGCACGAGCGTGGTGGCGTTCGCGGTGGCGATCCTGGCGATGGTCAGCGTGGACGCGGCCACGGGCGGCAAGGTGGCGGGCGGCACGGGAGCGGGCATCGGCAAGATCTTCGGCAGCGGCTCGGGCCCCTCGACCCCGACCCCGTCGACGACGCCCTCGACCTCGACGAACGACACCCAGGACTCACCGACGGACACGTCGCCGACGACGACCCAGTCGAACACCCCACCGACGACCTCGTCGGACACGCCGACCACAACCCCGACAACGCCGAGTACGACGTCGCAGAAGCCGACAACCTCGGCGGCACCCCCGACCAGCCAGGGCGCGGCGTCCACCCCGACCCCGTAAAGCCGTGAAGGACTCCTTACCGGCCATAAGAGCCGGTAAGGAGTCCTTCACGGACTTCAGGGTCAGAGCAGGTGGGAGCGCAGTTCGCGGGCTGCCGCAGCCGGGTCCTCCGCCTCCGTGATCGCCCGGACCACCACGATCCGCGACGCTCCCGCCGCCAGGACCTCCGGCAACCTCGGGACGTCGATGCCGCCGATGGCGAACCACGGCCGGGACACCGCGGCGGCGGCCGTGGAACGGACCAGGTCCAGGCCCGGTGCCGAGCGGCCCGGCTTGGTCGGCGTCGGCCAGCAGGGGCCTGTGCAGAAGTAGTCCACACCCGGCTCGGAAGCAGCGGCCGCAGCCTGGTCAAGAGAGTGTGTCGAGCGGCCGATCACCACGTCGTCGCCCACGATGCGGCGGGCCAGGGGGACCGGGATGTCGTCCTGGCCCAGGTGGAGGACGTCCGCGCCGACCGCCAGGGCCACGTCCGCCCGGTCGTTCACCGAGAGCAGCGCTCCGTGGCGCTCGCACGCCTCCGCCAGCACCTCCAGCGCCGCGATCTCGCCCGCGGCTTCCAAGGCGCCGGTCTTGTCCCGGAGCTGGATGATGTCGACGCCGCCGGACAGGGCCGCGTCGGCGAACGCGGCGAGGTCGCCGCGGGTCGTCCGGGCGTCCGTGCACAGGTACAGGCGCGCGGTGTCGAGGCGGGCGCGGATCTTGTCACCGGAGAGGGCGGGCATAGCGGCGACCGTACCTGGCCGGTTACCGGTCCGGCCAAAAGCAGGCCGGCCTCGAGCGGTACGTGCCGTTGCCACGAAAGCCATCCGGCCGTGACTGTGGTTGGACTGGTAACGAACGGCACAGTAGGGTGACGGAGTCCGCACGGGAGCCCGAGGCACGGGCTGAGAGGGAGCTGCCGCTCCGACCGTGGAACCTGATCCGGGTCATGCCGGCGCAGGGAGCGTGATCCCATGACGAACACCGTGGCCGTGGTCGGTGCCGGCGTGATCGGCCTGTCCGCGGCGTGGCGCGCGGCCGCGAACGGTCACGCGGTCACCGTCCACGACCCCGAACCCGTGCGCGGTGGCGCGTCCTGGCTGGCCGGCGGCATGCTCGCCCCGGTCACCGAGGCCTGGCCGGGCGAGGAAGACGTCCTCGCCCTCGGCGAAGAGTCCCTCCGCCGCTGGCCCGGCTTCGCGGCCGACCTCAAGCAAGAGGGCGTCGATCCCGGCTTGGCCGAGCACGGGACGCTGGTCGTCGCCTTCGACAGCGCCGACGCCGGGTACCTCGACATCCTCGCCGGCCACCTGCAGTCCCTCGGCCGCGCGGCCGAACGCCTCACCGGGCGCGCGGCCAAGCGGCTCGAACCCGGCGTCGGATCCGTCCGAAGTGGACTCCACGTGCCCGGCGACCTGGCCGTGGACAACCGGAAACTGCTCAACGCGCTGTACGCGGCCTGCGTCAACCACCAAGTCCGGTTCGTCCGCGAACGCGTCGAAACGATCCCGGACGCCGACGCCGTCGTGCTCGCCGCCGGCGCCTGGACCGGGCGGCTGCACCCGAAACTGGCCGACGCCGTCCGCCCGCTCAAGGGCGAGATCCTCCGCCTCAAACCGCGCCGTGGCTGCCTGCCGCCGCCGACGCGGACCGTCCGCGCCGTGGTCGAAGGCCGGCCGATCTACCTCGTCCCGCGCGGCGACCAGGAGCTCGTCCTCGGCGCGACGCAGTACGAAGCGGGCTTCGACCAGGCCGTCACCGCGCGCGGCGTCCGCGAGCTGATCGAGGGCGCCGAGCGCGTCTTCCCGGCGATCACCGAGTACGAGCTGGTCGAGACGGCCGCGGGCCTGCGCGCCGGCAGCCGTGACGCGCTGCCGTACCTCGGCGTCCTGGACGACGGCGTCTACGCCGCGACCGGGCACCACCGCAACGGCCTGCTGCTGGCCCCCGTGACCGCGGCCGCCGTGGTCGCCTGGCTCGAAGGTGAGAAGCCGCCCGAAGGCGTCGAAGCGGCTTCACCCGCCCGCCTGCACCAGAAGGAGCACGTGTGATGGAGATCAAGCTCAACGGCAAGTGGACGGAGTTCCCGGACGACGCCACCGTCGCCGACGTCCTCGACGCCGCCGGCGGGCAGCGGCCCGGGATCGCCGTCGCGGTCGACGGCGTGGTCGTCCGCCGCGGCGACTGGGCGGCCACCGCCGTCCCCAAGGGCGCGGCGCTCGACGTGCTCACCGCCGTCCAGGGAGGCTGAAGTGGACGAAGCACCGCTCGTCATCGGCACGCACAAGCTGTCGTCACGGCTGATCATCGGCACCGGCGGCGCGGCGAACCTCGCTGTGCTCGAACGGGCGCTGGTCGCGTCCGGCACCGAGCTGACGACCGTCGCCATGCGCCGCGCCGACGCCGAGGGCGGCTCCGGCGTCCTGGAACTGCTCCGGCGCCTCGGGATCGAGCTGCTGCCGAACACCGCGGGCTGCCGCACGGCCGCCGAGGCCGTGCTCACCGCGCGGCTGGCGCGCGAGGCGCTCGGTACCGATCTGATCAAGCTCGAAGTCCACGCGGACGACCGGACGCTGCTGCCGGACCCCGTCGAAACCCTCGACGCGGCCGAGCAGCTGGCCGCCGACGGGTTCACCGTGTTCGTCTACACGAACGACGACCCGGTGCTCGCGCTGCGGCTGGAGGAGGCCGGCTGCGCCGCCGTGATGCCGCTGGGCGCGCCGATCGGCACCGGCCTCGGGATCCGGAATCCGCACAACATCGAGCTGATCGTCTCGCGAGCGAGCGTCCCGGTGATCCTCGACGCCGGAATCGGCACCGCGTCGGACGCCACCCTGGCGATGGAGCTGGGCTGCGACGCCGTCCTGCTGTCCACCGCGGTCACCCGGGCCAGTGATCCCGAGCGGATGGCCGCGGCGATGCGGTCGGCCGTCGTCGCCGGACGGCTGGCCCGCGGCGCGGGACGGGTGCCGCAGCGCTTCTGGGCGCAGGCGTCGAGCCCGCCGCGGTGAACCGGAGCGCCTTAACACCGAACCTGCACCGCCAACCCGTAAGGTAGACGGAACTTTCCGGCGCACCCGCGCACGGGTGAGGGCAGAAGGAGCCAGCCGTGACCACATCGGTTCAGGACACCTCGGGCAGGTTGTACCTCGCCGTGGGAAGGCTGTCCCGGTCACTGCGCCAGGCCGGTGTGCCGGGCCCCGGCCACGGCGCGATCTCCGCGCTCGCGACGCTGGTCCACGCCGGCCAGCTGCGCCTCGGCGACCTCGCGGCCAAGGAGGGCGTCGCGGCGGCGACCATGTCGCGGATCATCGCGTCCCTGGTCGAGGCCGGGTACGTCAGCCGCGAGTCCGACCCGGTCGACCGGCGGGCGTGGCTGGCGAAGGCCACCGAAGAGGGCGAGCGGCTCGTGTCCGGCGTCCGGTCGACGCGCGTCCAGGAGCTGAACCGGCGGCTCGACAAGCTGTCGCCGGAGCACCGCGAGGCGCTGACCACGGCACTCCCGGCGCTCGAAGCGCTGATCGCCGACGAAGACCGCTAAGCGGCGTTCTGCCGCAGCTCGGCCAGCTCCGCGCGCAGGGCGCGGAGCTCTTCGAGGATCTCGCGGTTCGCTTCGGCCTGCGTCGCGGCCTGCTTCGCCTCTTCTTCGCGGATGTCCTGGCGCAGCTCGTCCTCCATGCCGCTGACCACGACGGCGATGAAGAGGTTCAGCACCGCGAAGCTGGACACCAGGATGTAGACGACGAAGAAGATCCAGGCCATCGGCGCCTGCTGCATGATCTCCTTCGCGATGTCCGGCCACGCCTCACCGGTCATCACCTGGAACAACGTGAACAACGACGTCCCGAGGTCGCCGAAGTTCTCCGGCGAGATCACGCCGAACAGCTTGGTCGCCATCACCCCCGCGACGAAGATGATCAGCCCGAGCAGCGCGGCGATCGACGCCATCCCGGGGATCGCCGCGAGCAGCCCGGAGACGACCTTCCGCATCGACGGCACGACGGAGATCAGCCGCAGCACCCGGAGCACGCGCAGCGACCGCAGCACCGCGAACGGCCCGGTCGCCGGGATCACGGCGATGCCGACGACCAGCAGGTCGAAGACGTTCCAGTTGTCCCGGAAGAACGCGCCGCGGTAGGCGTAGAACTTCGCCAGCAGCTCGGCGACGAAGATGCCGAGCGCGATGTGGTCGAGGGTGTGCAGGAGGCCGCCGTAGCCGTCGATCAGCGACGTCGACGTCTCCATGCCGAGGGTGACCGCGTTGAACACGATCACCGCGATGATGAAGTTCTGGAAGCGGCGGTCCTCGAGGAACCTCGCGACCCGTTCGCGCCCGGTCAAGGCCGTCCCCCGTTGTGGTCAAGGATCAGTAAACGAGGAAAGGGTAACCGGACGGGTACTCAGCGCTCTTCGGGTGCCAGCCGCCAGAAGGCCGAGGCTGGTGTGGTTCGGGCGCCCGCGCGGTGCCGTGTCGCGCGGGCGCCGGCGACCGGTTTGCCCGGGTCCCGGGCACGGGCCGCAGGAAGGGTGCGGCCGCGGCGGGGTGACCCGCGATCTTCGGGGGCCGGCTGCCGGACAGCCTGATTCGGTCGCCCCAGCGGAGGGTTTCGTGCGCGAATGGCGGCGACCAGCGGGTCTTCGGGCGCAAGTCGTGCCGGTGCTCAGCGCTCTTCGGGTGCCAGCCGCCAGAAGGCCGAGACCGGGCCGACCTTGGCGCCCATCGGGTAGGCGTGCTCGACCGCCTGGGAGACGAACCACTTGCCGTAGCGGGCCGCTTCCACCACCGGCATGCCCTTCGCCAGGCCCGCCGTCAGCGCCGACGCCATCGTGTCGCCCGCGCCGTGCGTGTGCTGGGTCGGGTAGCGCTCGCCCGGCAGCTCCACGAACGTCGAGCCGTCGAAGAGCAGGTCGACGCACTCCGGGTCCGCCTGCAGGTGGCCGCTCTTGACCAGGACGTAGCGCGGGCCCATCCGGTGCAGCACCACCGCCGCGGTGTGCATGCCCTCGCGGTCCTTCACCGTCATCCCGGTCAGCAGCCGGACCTCGTCGAGGTTCGGGGTGAGCACCGTCGCGCGCGGCAGGAGCTCGTCGCGCAGGGCGCGCAGGCCGGCGTCGTCGAACAGCGGGTGGCCGTGCATCGAGGCCGCGACCGGGTCGACGACGAACGGGATCTTCTCGTCGCGGCCGATCTCCGCCTTGTCGCACGCCGCCGCGACGGCGTCGATGATCTCCGCGGACGCCAGCATGCCCGTCTTGGCCGCGCCGACGCCCATGTCCGCCGCGACGGCCTCGATCTGCCCGGCCACGATGTGCGGCGGCAGGTCGGCGCGGTCGTGCACGCCCAGGGTGTTCTGCACCGTGACGGCGGTGACCGCGACCAGGCCGTGGACGCCGCAGGTCAGGAACGTGCGCAGATCCGCTTGCAGACCGGCGGCGCCGCCGGAGTCCGAACCGGCGATGGTCAACGCGGTGGGCGGGCTCGTGGTCATTCTCTTCCCGACTTCTGGTCTAGGCCAATCGGCCGCTTTTGCTTCATCAACAGGCCACCACGGTGGCACATTGTGTGGGCTACTCACCAGTTACCAATCTGGCAGGAAGTAGGCGGATACGGTCCGCAGCCGGTCTGCACGAGGCGCCGGTTTCCGCCGTGGCTGCTGTCGGATTGGTAACCGTCGGCACTGTATGGGCGAAGGAGCCTGGATGAAGCTCTTCTCGGTGGTACTCCTCACGGCCGCTCTCACGTTCTCCGGGGCGACCGCCGCCAACGCGGACGGCCCGAAGCTCTCCCACGTCACGACGGTCGGCGTGCACAACACGTACGACCCGGCGGCCTACGACTACCTGGCCAGGGCGCTCGACGCCGGCTCGTCGCTGATCGAGCTCGACGTCTGGCCCGACTTCTTCACCCACGAGTGGAAGGTCAGCCACTCGAACCCGTTGGGGAACAGCAACAACTGCGTCGCGGCGGCGTCGGCGGCGCAGCTGTACACCGGCGGGAAGAACAAGAACCTGGAGTACTGCCTCGACGACATCCGGATCTGGCTCGCGGCCCACCCGGGGCACACGCCGCTCACGCTCAAGCTCGAGATGAAGACCGGCTTCTCGGACAACACCGGCATGGGCCCGGACGAGCTGGACGCCACGTTCCGCGCGCACCTCGGCAGCGTCGCCTTCCGCCCGGGTGAGCTGCTCGGCGGTTACGGCACGCTCGACGACGCGGCCAAGGCGGACAACTGGCCGTCCGTGGACGCGCTGCGGGGCCGGGTGATCACCGAGATCATCCCGGGCACGGTGGAGGAGCAGAACCCGACCGACACGCTGAAGACCGACGTCGAGTACGGCCGCTACCTGCTCGGGCTCAAGAACGCCGGCCGGATCGGCGACGCCTATATCTTCCCGACCGTGCACGGCGCGGCCGGCGGTGACCCGCGGGACAAGTACACCGCCGACCTCAAGCCGTGGTTCGTGGTCTTCGACGGCGACGCGAACGCGTGGGTCACCCAGACCGGGCCGGGGTGGTACGACACCAACCACTACTACGTCGTGATGACCGACGGCCAGAACGTCGCGCCGGCCATCGACGCCCACAACCCGACGGTCGAGCAGGCCAACCAGCGCGTCGCCGACCTGGCGAAGCAGCACGCGTCGGTGATCACGTCGGACTGGACCGGGCTCACGACGGTGCTGCCCCAGGTGCTCGCCAGGGGTTAGACGGTCAGCACGAGCTTGCCGGACACCCGGCCGGACTCACCCAGCTCGTGCGCCTTCGCCGCGTCTTCCAGCGGGAAGGTCTGCTCCACGCGGACCTTCAGCTGACCGGCCTCGATCAGCTCGACGAGGCCGGTCAGCCCGCCGCGGTCCGGTTCCACGAGGATCCGTGCCGTCCGCACTTTCCGTTCGGCAGCAGCCTTTTCGACGCGGTCGCCGACGCCGCTGGGCACGCCGATCAGCAGTCCGCCCTCCTTGATCGCCGGCAGCCAGCGCAGGTCGCTCTCCTCGCCGACGAGTCCGAAGTAGACGTCCACATCGGACGCGGTCGCGGCTTCGTCGTGGTAGTCGATCGGCTCGTCGACGCCGAGTTCGCGCAGCAGGTCGTGCTTGCCCGCGCTGGCCGTGCCGAGCACGTGCGCGCCGCGCGCCTTGGCGATCTGGACGGCGAGGTGCCCGACCCCGCCCGCGGCGGCGTCGACGAACACCCGCTGTCCGCTGTGGACGTTCGCGACGTCGACCAGGCCCTGCCAGGCGGTCAGCCCGGCCAGCGGCAGCGCGGCGGCCTCGGCGAACGAGAGTCCGGCGGGCTTGCGCACGAAGTGGCGCGAGGGCGCGGTGACGTACTCCGCGTAGGCGCCGGCCGGGCGCGGGAACCAGGGCATGCCGAGGACTTCGTCGCCCTGCCGGACGCCGGTGGCGCCGAAGCCGATCTCCTCGACGACGCCGGCGACGTCCCAGCCGACGGTGAACGGCGGCTCGCCGAGGAACCCGCCGCCGGCGCGCACCTTCCAGTCGACCGGGTTGACCCCGGCGGCGTGCACGCGCACCAGGACCTCCGTGGGCCCGGGGACCGGCCGCGGTGCTTCGGTGACGGTCAGCACCTCCGGGCCGCCGAGTGCCTGCTGGGTCACGATGCGCATCTGTTCGCTCCTTCGTTCCGGGGTCGCCTCCTATACTCGGGCGGGTAGGCACTTTTCGCCAGAAGGCACTTCTTCGTAAAGTAGGTACCCGATGGAAACCACCTGCGACCAGGACGGACCCTGGGACGTCTACCTCCGCAGCTGCCCGTGTCGTGACGTGCTGGACCTGCTGGCCAACAAGTGGACGGCCCTGGTCCTCGGTGCGCTGGCCCGCGGACCGCACCGCTTCGGCGAGCTGCGCCGCGCGGTCGACGGCGTCAGCCAGAAGATGCTGACCCAGAATCTGCGCCAGCTGGAGCGCGACGGCTTCCTGACGCGCACGGTCTACCCGACGACCCCGCCGTCGGTGGAGTACGCGCTCACGGACATGGGCGCCGAGGTCGGCGCGCACCTGATCGCGCTGAGCGCCTGGTCCCAGGCCAACTTCGGGCGGATCCGCTCGGCCCGCGAGTCCTACGACGGCCGGGAGCTGCAGCCGGTCCGCTGATGGCTCACCGGGTTTCGCCGCGCGTTCACCTCGTCGCCTTCGTAACTCCCTAACCTCCGGGTAACTCATCCGAACCAATTCCTGGAGGGTTCATGCGGAGACTGTTCTGCCTGGTCACGGCGTTGGTGGCGGCCGCGGGGCTGACCACCGGCGTAGCCGAGGGCGCGGCGAAGACGCCCAAGGTGCTGGTGATCGGGCTCGACGGCACGCGGTTCGACAAGCTCCTCGCCGCCGACACGCCGAACGTGCACGCGCTGGTCCAGCGCGGGTACTCGGCGCGGAGCTCGCTGTACGGCAGCGGGATGGCGCCGACGCTCAGCGGGCCCGGCTGGTCGTCGATCCTCACCGGCGTCTGGCCCGACAAGCACCTGGTGAAGGACAACGCGTTCACCGGCAACAACCTGGCCGCCTACCCGAGCTGGCTGGCGCGCGCCGAGACGGCGAACCCGGCGCTCGACACGTACGCCGCCGTCGACTGGAAGCCGATCGGCGACAAGATCCTGCGCACCGGTCAGGACCGCAAGTACGTCCTGGACGGCGACAGCGCCGGCTACGAGAACACGGACCCGCAGATCGCCGCGGACGCCGAGAAGCACCTGAAGCAGGACAAGGCCGACGCGTCGTTCGTCTACTTCGGAGACACGGACGAGGCGGGCCACGCGCACGGCGCCGACTCGCCGGAGTACGCGGCGACCCTGCGCGCGGACGACGCGTACCTCGGCCGGCTGCTGGCGGCGATCAACGCGCGACCCTCGTATTCGTCGGAAGACTGGCTGGTCATGCTGACGACCGACCACGGGCACACCGGCCCCGGCGGCCACGGTGGCGACAGCCCCGAGGAGCGCATGACGTTCGTGGTCGCGGCGGGCGGCGCGGTGCCGGCCGGAACGCCCGCGGTGGCGCCGAAGATCGTCGATATCGCGCCGACGGCGTTGCGGCACCTGGGAATCCCGCTCTCCCTGGACGGTTACGCGCTGGGCTCGCTTCCCGCGGATCCGTTCGACTCGGCGGTCTTGAAGCCGCGGGCGGACGAAACGGGCGTCCCGGCGTCGGTGCCCGGCTGGACGCACGACGCGCCGTCGGGCTGGACGGTCCGCAACGCGTCGGCCATGCCCGCGGGTGTCGCGGAGTGGCAGGGCTGGGCGTTCACGACGGACGACTTCTGGACGCGCACCGCGCCCGGGCAGGAGCGGGAGGCGAACGTGCGCGCCCGGGGCGTCTTCGCGGTGGCGGACCCCGACGAGTGGGACGACAAGGGGTCGCCGTCTTCGTCGGGGACCTTCGACTCTTCCCTGGTGTCACCGGCGCTTGCGGTGGCCGGTAAGTCCACAGTGGACGTCGGGTTCATCTCGCACTACCGCCAGGACGGCACCCAGCGCGGCGCGTTGACGGTCTCCTTCGACGGCGGCGCGGAGCAGCCGATCCTGGCGTACGGCCCGGAATCCTCGTCCGCGAACCGGGGTGGCGACGTCCTGTCCCAGCCGACGACGACGTCGGTGGCGGTCCCTTCGGGCGCTCGTTCGGCCCGCTTCACGTGGCGCCTCTACGCGGCGGGCAACAACTGGTACTGGGCAGTCGACGCCCCGCGCCTGACGACCCGCTGACCCACGTCGTGAGTGGTAATTCGGGTCAGAACCCTGATTACCACTCACGACGAGCCGAGCACCCAGAACGGCGACACCGGGCCCACGCCCGCGCCCAGTGGGTAGGACTCCGCCACGCAGCGCTCGATGAACTTCTTCCCCGCCGTCACGGCGTCAGGGACCGACGCTCCCTTAGCCAGCGATGACGTGATCGCCGAGGCCATGGTGTCGCCGCCGCCGTGGGTGTTCTCCGTGTCGTAGCGGGGGCCGCTCAGCGAGACGTACGAGGCGCCGTCGGTCAGCAGGTCCACGCACGTGCTGCCCGTCATGTGGCCGCCCTTGACCAGGACCCACCGCGAACCGAAGGCCAGCAGGGCCTCGGCCGCCTCCCGTTGGGACGCGGGAGAAACCACCGAGATGCCCGTCAGCAAGCGGACCTCGTCCAGGTTCGGGGTGATCAGCGTCGCCCGGGGAAACAGCTCCGTGCGGATCGCCTCCAGGGCGTCCTCGCGCAGCAGTGCGTGGCCCGTCATCGACGCCGCCACCGGGTCGACCACCAACGGGATGTCGCCGCCGACTTCGTCCAGGGTCTTGGCCACCGCTCGGATGATCTCCGCCGTCGCCAGCATGCCCGTCTTGGCCGCGTTCACGCCCATGTCCGTCGCCACGGCCTTGATCTGCGCGGCCACGACGTCGGCCGGGATCTCGGTGAAACCCTGGACGCCCAGGGAGTTCTGCACGGTGACGGCCGTCAGTGCGACCAGGCCGTGGACACCGTGCGCGAAGAACGTGCGCAGGTCCGCCTGGATGCCCGCACCACCGCCGGAGTCGGATCCGGCGATGGTGAGGGCGGTGGGCGGAGTCACGGCTGCACCACGGGCAGGTAGACCTGGCCGCCGGACTCGGTGAACTCCGCCGACTTCGAAGCCATGCCGGCCTCGATGGCCTCCACAGTGGACAGACCGTGCTCCTCGGCGTACTTGCGGACGTCCTGCGTGATCCGCATCGAGCAGAACTTCGGCCCGCACATCGAGCAGAAGTGCGCGGTCTTGGCCGGCTCGGCGGGCAGGGTCTCGTCGTGGAACGCGCGCGCCGTGTCCGGGTCGAGCGACAGGTTGAACTGGTCGTTCCAGCGGAACTCGAAGCGCGCCTTGGACAGCTCGTCGTCCCACTCCTGCGCGTACTGGTGCCCCTTGGCCAGGTCGGCGGCGTGCGCGGCGATCTTGTACGTGATCACGCCGGTCTTGACGTCGTCGCGGTTCGGCAGGCCGAGGTGCTCCTTCGGCGTGACGTAACACAGCATCGCCGTGCCGTACCAGCCGATCTGCGCCGCGCCGATGGCGGAGGTGATGTGGTCGTACGCCGGCGCGATGTCCGTCGTGAGCGGGCCGAGGGTGTAGAACGGCGCCTCGCCGCAGAGCCGTTCCTCCAGCTCGACGTTCTCCTTGATCTTGTGCATCGGCACGTGGCCGGGGCCCTCGATCATCACCTGGACGTCGTGCGAGCGCGCGAGGTGTGTCAGCTCGCCAAGGGTCTCCAGCTCGGCGAACTGCGCGCGGTCGTTGGCGTCGGCGATCGAGCCCGGGCGCAGGCCGTCGCCCAGGGAGAACGTGACGTCGTACTGGCGCAGCAGCTCGCAGAGTTCCTCGAAGTGCGTGTACAGGAAGGACTCCTGGTGGTGCGCGAGGCACCACGCGGCCATGATCGAGCCGCCGCGGCTGACGATGCCGGTGACGCGCCGCGCGGTCAGCGGGATGTAGCGCAGCAGCACGCCGGCGTGCACCGTGACGTAGTCGACGCCCTGCTCGCACTGCTCGACGATGGTGTCGCGGTAGACCTCCCACGACAGCTTTTCCGGCTCCCCGTCGACCTTTTCCAGCGCCTGGTAGATCGGCACGGTGCCGACCGGCACCGGTGAGTTGCGGATGATCCACTCGCGCGTCTCGTGGATCCGCTTGCCGGTGGAGAGGTCCATGATGGTGTCGGCGCCCCAGCGGGTGGCCCACACCATCTTGTCGACTTCTTCCTCGACCGACGACCAGACGGCCGAGTTGCCCATGTTCGCGTTGATCTTCACCAGGAAGTTCTTCCCGATGATCATCGGCTCGGACTCGGGGTGGCGCCGGTTGACCGGGATCACCGCGCGGCCGCTCGCGACCTCGGCGCGGACGAACTCCGGTTCGACGCGCTCGCGAGCCGCGATGTACTCCATTTCCCTGGTGACGACGCCTTGTCTGGCCCACCCGAGCTGCGTGTTGTGCTCCCGGCCGTCGGCCCAGCCGGCCCGCAGCCGATGCAGTCCACTGTGGACGTCGATCTTCGCTTCCGGATCCGTGTACGGGCCCGAAGTGTCGTAGACGTCGAAGTGTTCGCCGTTCGAGAGGTCGATCCGGCGGGCCGGAACGCGGAGTCCGGATTCGGTCTGGTGGTAGATCTTGTGCGAGCCCGTGATGGGCCCGGTCGTGACGGAGACGTCCTTGTTCTCCAGCGTTGTCAACGACTTTCACTCCCTACGCCGGCATTACCCGGTCAGGTTCATGCGGTCGGTGACACCCGGGACAAATCCCCAGTCACCCTCTCAGCCCGCCATGGCGCGAGCTCCCGCGTTGTGGTGTTGTGCCACCGACCATGCCACGCCGGGGCGCCAGACTCAAGTCCGCTCACCTCACCCGACCAGTTCGGCCGGTGTGGCGTAGACGTCGACCATGGCTCCGTTGCGCAGCACGGTGATCGGCAGTGCGGTGCCGATCACTTCGGCGAACAGCTGCCGCTGGATGCCCTGCGCGTCCGACACCCGGGCGCGCCCGACGGTCAGCACGAGATCACCCGTTCGCAGCCCGGCGCGCTCGGCGGGCCCGCCGGAGACGACTTCCCGCACGCGCAGCCCGGCCTCCTGCCCGGTGCGCTCGGCGACGTCGTCGGGCAGCGGCGCGGGCACGCCGACGACGCCGAGGTACGCCCGCCGCACCCGGCCTTCGACGACGAGCGTGTCGATGATCCGGCGCGTCGTCGAGTTGATCGGCACGGCGAGCCCGAGCCCGACGCCCGCGACGGCGGTGTTGATCCCGACGACGCGGCAGGCGGAGTCGGCGAGCGCGCCGCCGGAGTTGCCCGGGTTGAGCGCGGCGTCGGTCTGGATGACGTCCTCGATCACCCGGCCGGCGCGCCCGTGCCGCACCGGGAGCGCCCGGCCGAGCGCGCTGACGACGCCGGCGGTCACCGAGCCGGAGAACCCGAGCGGACTGCCGATCGCCACCACGAGCTGCCCGACGACGAGGTGGTCGGCGTCTCCGAGCACGGCGGCGGACGGCGTCTCGTCCCGCGCCCGCAGCACGGCGAGATCGGACAGCGGATCGGCCCCGACGACGTCGAAGCGGGCTTCGCTGCCGTCGGCGAAAGTCGCGACGCCGTGGCGTTCGCCGTCGACGACGTGGGCGTTGGTCAGCAGGTAGCCGTCATCGGCGAAGACGACCGCGGAGCCGCTGCCGCGCCCGAGCTGAACCCCGGCGACGTGCGGGGTGACGGTCTTGGCGACCGTGCTGACCGCGCGCGAGTAGGCGTCCATCGCCTCGTCCATGGAGTACCTCGATTACACCGTTGCAGGTACATCAAGTGTGCGCCGCGAACGGCCGGAAGTCCGTTCGCTGCTGGTGAACCGGCGGCGTGACCGGACCAGTGACGGTCAGTGGTTCACCGGTTCGGACCATGCGCCCGTGAAGAATCGGCGAGACACTGCCTGTCGCTTCTGTAACGGTGCAGAAGCGACATCACTGTGGGGTTGATATGCGCAAACTCATGGTTCCGGCACTCGCCGGGCTGCTGGTCACCGGACTCATACCGGCGACCGCGGCGGCCCAGGGGACGGCTCCCGGCGCCCCCGGCGCCCATCCCAGCTGGCTACCCGCGAACAAGACCGGCTTCGGCACGGCCCACGATCGCGGCAGCAACGTCTGGTTCACGCTCCAGGGCGGGCAAATGTCCGAGGTCTACTACCCGGACCTGTCCACGCCCAGCGTCCGCTCGATGGACTTCGTCGTCACCGACGGGCGCAGCTTCGCCGTCGCCGACAACACGGCCAAGTCGCAGCAGGTCCGGCGGACCGACGACGACAGTTTGACCTACGAGCAGACCGTCACCGACGACCAGCACCGGTGGCGGCTGCGCAAAACCTACGTCACCGACCCGGCCGCGACGACCGTGCTGGTGGACGTCGACTTCCAGTCGCTCACCGGGCGGCCGTACCAGCTCTACGCGGTCGCCGACCCGGACCTGACCAACGACGGCTCCGACGACTCGGCCGCGCGCAAGGGTGACGCGCTCACCGCGTCGGACGCCACCAACGCCGCCGCCCTCACCGCGAAGCCCGGCTTCACGCGCACGAGCGTCGGTTACGCGGGCGCGTCCGACGGCGGCACCCAGCTCGCGAAGACGTTCAAGCTCACCACCTACGACAGCGCGGCGAAGGGCAACGTCCTGCTCACCGGGCAGACCGCGGCCGACGGCGTGCGCAGCCGGCACGTCACCCTCGCACTCGGCATGGGCGCGAAGGCGGCCGACGCGCTCGGCAACGCGCAGGCGTCCCAGCGACGCGGTTTCGGTGCCATCACCCGCGCCTACGACCGCGGCTGGGAGCAGTACCTGCGCGGGGTGAGCAAACCGCCGTCGTCGCTGAAGACCGACAGCGAGCGCGACCTCTACAAGGCGTCGATGCTGACGCTGGCCGCGAGCGAGGACAAGCACCACCCGGGCGCGTTCATCGCGTCGCCGAGCATGCCGTGGCGGTTCGGGAACAACGACCCGGAGTGGTCGCCGTCCGGCACCTACCACCTGGTCTGGCCGCGCGACCTCTACCAGATCGCGACCGGCCTGGCCGCCGGCGGCGACACGGCGGCCGCGAGCCGCGCGGTGACCTACATGTTCGGCACGCAGCAGCAGGCCGACGGGCACATGCCGCAGAACAGCCGGGTCGACGGCGTGCCGTACTGGACGTCGGTCCAGCTCGACGAAACCGCTTTCCCGATCGTGCTCGCTCAGCAGCTCGGGCGCAACGACGTCTGGCCCGGCGTGCGCAAGGCGGCCGACTTCCTGTTGTCCTACAAGGGTCCTGACGGCCAGGCGGCGCCGTGGACGCAGCAGGAACGCTGGGAGGAGCAGGACGGCTGGTCCCCGTCGACCATCGCCTCGGTGATCGCCGGGCTCGTCTGCGCCGCGGACATCGCCTCGCACAACGGCGCGGCCGCCGACGCCAAGAGGTACCTCGCCGCGGCGGACAAGTTCAAGGCCGACCTGCCGAAGCAGACGATCACCACGAACGGGCCGCTGTCGAAGGACCCGTACTTCGTCCGGCTCACCAAGGACGGCAACGCCAACGCCGGAACGACGTACAACCTCGGCAACTCCAGCGTGACGATGGACCAGCGCGCGGTCACCGACGCCGGGTTCCTCGACCTGGTGCGCCTCGGCATCTACCGCGCCGACGACCCGGTGATCGTCAACAGCGTGCGCGTCACCGACAAGGAGATCTCGTTCACCACGCCGACCGGCCAGTTCTGGCACCGCTACACGAAGGACGGCTACGGCGAGCAGGCCGACGGCTCACCGTGGGACTACACGTTCCCGGCCGAGAGCCGCACGACGTTCGGCCGGCTGTGGCCGCTGCTGGCCGGCGAACGCGGCGAATACGAACTCACGCTGGGCCAGCCGGCTTCGGCCGCGCGGCGGCTGCGTGACCTCGGCCGGGTGAGCAGCTCGGCGGAGACCATGCCGGAGCAGGTGTGGGACGAGAACCCGCCGTCGGGCCAGACGGGGTTCCCGGCCGGCACGCCGAACAACTCGGCGACGCCGCTGGCCTGGACGCACGCGCAGTACGTCCGCCTGGCCCAGGACGTCAAGGCGGGCGCTGTGCTCGAAACCCCGCGAGTAGTCCGCTGCCACTTCCTCGGCTGCTGAGGTTCGCCAAAAGCCGTGAAGGCCTCCTTACCGGCCATAAGAGCCGGTAAGGAGGCCTTCACGGCTTTACGGAGTACGGGAGGTCAGATGACGGCGCCGTCGTCTTCCGGGGTGCGTGGCGGGAGCCACGACAGGCCCGGGACGCCCCACTTGTTGGACTTCAGCATCTTCTTCGCGGCGCGGGCGTGGCGCCCGACGAGCCGGTCGAGGTAGATGTAGCCGTCGAGGTGGTCGGTCTCGTGCTGCAGGCAGCGCGCGAAGTAGCCGGTGCCCTCGACCTCGATCGGGTTGCCTTCGATGTCGGAGCCGGTCACCTTCGCCCACGACGCGCGGCCCGTCGGGTACGACTCGCCGGGCGCCGAGAGGCAGCCCTCCCAGTCGTCGTCCGGGTCCGGCATGGTCTCCGGGATCGCCGACGTCTCGAGCTTCGGGTTGACGACGACGCCCTTGTGGCGCACGCCCTCGTCGTCCGGGCAGTCGTAGACGAACACCCGCAGGTCGAGGCCGATCTGGTTGGCCGCTAGGCCGACACCCTCGGCTTCGTACATCGTCTCGAACATGTCGTCGGTGAGGACGCGCAGCTTCTCGTCGAACTCGGTGATCTCCCGAGTCGGGTGGTGCAGCACGGGGTCGCCGGCGATCCGGATGGCGTGGACGGTCACGAGCGGGCAGTTTAGTCGGACCCTTCTGGTAGACCTGCATCAGACCGTGACGCGCCGATGTCGATGCCCACGTCGGCGTGTTGATCCGTGGTTGAATGACGCCCGCGGAAGAGGTTGGTCTGGATCACCATGTCGCCCGATTGAGAGGGACTCGGATGGACGCCGCGGAGTCGATGGCTGAGCCGCAGCCGTCGCCGCCGAAGCCCGTACCCGGCCTGACCGAACGCGAGGTCGAGATCCTCGCTTTCGAGCGCCAGTGGTGGCGACATGCCGGTGCGAAGGAGAACGCCATCCGTGAGCGCTTCGAAGTCTCCAGCACGCGCTACTACCAGCTGCTGAACAAGCTGCTGGAGAAGCCGGAGGCGATCGAAGCCGACCCGATGCTGGTGAAGCGGCTGCGCAAGACGCGCGCCGCCCGCCAGCGCAAGCGTGGGGCCAGGCGACTGGGGATCGAGCTGAAATGAGCGTGTTTTCGGGAATGTCCCGGCCGATGAAGGCCGCGGGCGTCGTGCTGATCGGCGTGGCGATCGTCGCCGCCGTGATCGGCGGGATCTCCGCGTTGAGTGGTGGCGGTTCGAACGAAGCCGGGCCGAGCGGTACGCCCAGCTCCCAGCCCGGCACGCCGCCGGGCGGGACGTCGCCGCCGACCTCGCCGTCGACACCGCCGCCGTCGTCCACGACCCCTCCGACGTCACCCACGCCGTCGTCGCCGACGCCCGGCCAGCCCACACCGGGGCAGCCGACGTCCGGGCAGCCGGGTCAGCCCGGCGACCAGCAGACGGGCAACAAGTGGGTGACCGTCCGGGTCTTCAACAACTCCCTGATCAAGGACCTCGCCGAGCGGGCCGCGAGCGACTTCCGCGGTGACGGCTGGACCGTCAACGAGGTCGGCAACTACTCGCAGGGCACGATCCCGGTGACCACGGCGTTCTACCGCCCGGGCACCGACGAGGAAGCCGCGGCGAAACAGCTCGCGCAGGAGTTCCAGATCAAGGCCGAGCCTCGCTTCCCCGGGATAGAGAGCGCCAGCCCGGGCGTGATCATCATCGTGACGAAGGAATACGAGTCGGGCCACAAGGGCAGCTGACCCGTAACTCGCGTGCTTGAGCACGTAACTCGCGTGATCGGGGCCGGAACTCACGAGTTCCGGCCCCGATCACGTGGGATCCGGGCCGGATCACGCGAGTTCCGGCTTCAGTCCCCGGCCTGGGCGTGGGCGTAGGCCTCCAGGGCCGCGAGCTGGCCCGGGTCCAGGCTCGGCCGGACCGTCTTGCGGGCCGTTTCGAGGTGGGCCGCGGTGACTTCGTGGGCTTCCAGCGACTCGCGCATCGCCGTCAGCGCCGCTTCGCGGATCAGCGCCGCACAGTCGGCCGCCGAGTAACCGTCCAGAGTGGACGCCACCGCGGCCAGGTCCACATCGGAGGCCAGCGGGGTGTTCTTCGAGGTCGCGGTCAGGATCGCCGTGCGGGCTTCGGCGTCCGGCGGCGGCACGTAGACGCGGCGCTCCAGCCGGCCCGGCCGCAGCAGCGCCGGGTCGACCAGCTCGGGCCGGTTCGTCGCGCCGAGCACGACGACCTCGCGCATCGGCTCGACACCGTCGAGCTCGGTCAGCAGCGCCGCGACCACGCGGTCGGCGACGCCGGAGTCCGACGACTGGCCGCGGCGCGGGGCCAGCGCATCGATCTCGTCCAGGAAGATCAGCGACGGCGCGGCCTCGGCGGCGCGGCGGAACAGCTCCCGCACCGCGCGCTCCGACTCGCCGACCCACTTGTCCATCAGCTCGGCGCCCTTGACGGCGAACACGTTGAGCGCGCCGGTGCCGGCCAGCGCCCGGACCAGGAACGTCTTGCCGCCACCGGGCGGCCCGTAGAGCAGCACGCCGCGCGGCGGTTCGACGCCGAGCCGGGCGAACGAGTCCGGGTACCGCAGCGGCCACAGCACGGCCTCGGTGAGGGACTGCTTGACGTCGACCATGTTCCCGACGTCGTCCAGCGTCAGCCCGCCGGTGGCCAGGTTGTCCGAAGTGGACATCGAGACCGGCCGGACGGTCGCCAGCGCGTCCACCAGGTCCTGCTGCGAGACGCGCGGCTCGTCCTCTTCCCGCTGGCGCAGCGCGGCCCGCAGCGCCGCGTCCCGCCGCAGCGCGATGAGGTCCGCCGCGACGAACCCCGGCGTCCGCTCGGCGAGCGCGCCGCAGTCGATGCCCGGCTCCAGCGGGACGTCGCGGAGCAGGACGTTCAGCAGCTCACGGCGGGTCTTCGCGTCCGGCAGGGCCAGGCCCAGCTCGCGGTCCAGCAGGTCGGCGGCCCGCAGCCGCGGGTCGGCCGACTCGGCGCGGGCCGTCGTCGCGACCACGGCGAGGCGGTCGCGGCGCAGGGCCGCGCGCAGCTCCTCCAGCACGACTGTGGCCACCGGCGGCGGCGTGGTCGCGGGCAGCAGCGCGTCGACGTCGGTGATCAGCAGCACGGTCGGGCCGGACGCGGCGCGGATCGCCTCGCGCAGCCGCGCCACCGCGACGTTCGGGTCCAGCACGGCGAGGTTGGGCGCGGCCACCGGCACGACCTTGACGTTCTCGGCCTGCGCCACCGACCGCACGAGCGTCGCCTTGCCGACGCCCTCCGGGCCGGACAGCAGCACGCCGAGGTGGGCCGGCGCGCCCAGCTTCGCGAGCAGCTCGGGCCGGTGGAAGGCCAGGTCGAACCACTCGGACAGCTTGCGCGCGGCCGCTTCGCCGCCGATCAGGTCGGCCACCGCCACGGCCGGCTCGGTGGTCTCCGCGACCTCGACCTCGTCTTCGACGATTTCGGCGTCGATCCACTCCTCGGCCGCGGTGACGGCGGTGGTGCGGACGAGCGCGGTCGCCGTCCGCGGCGCGGCGGGTTCGGCGGCGGGCCGGGCGCCGTCGCGCCAGACGACCACAGTGGACGGTCCAACCGCGACGGTGCCCGCGGGCTCGGTCGCCGTGACGGTCAGCAGCTCGTTCGTCCAGGTCGCGCCGATGGCCCGCGACAGCTGGCCGCGCAGGCCGGCCGGGTCCGACCCCGGCTGCGGCGCGAGGTCCTGCGGCAGCAGGGAAACCGCGTCGCCGATGGTCAGGACCTTGCCGATCAGCGCCAGCCGCAGCACGTGCGGGCTGACCGACGAGCTGGCCAGCCGCGACCCCGCGACCGTCACCGTCCGCGCGGCCGACACGTCGGCGGGTGCGACGACGACCTCGGCGCCTTCGGTGACGCCGAGGTTCGACATCGTGACGTCGTCGGTGAGCAGCACCCCCGGCACGCCGGTCTCGTCGGCGGGCGCCGCGAGCGCGGCGCTGACGCGGGCGCCGGTCAGGTGCACCGCGTCCCAGGCCCGCAGGCCCAGCGCGTCGAGGACTTCGGGGTGCAGCCGGACGACGCCGCGGCGGGTGTCCAGCGCGGACGGCGTGTGCCGGACGGTCAGCGTGATCTGGGGGTGGCTCACGCCGTTCACCCTAGCGATGCGGAGCGCTCCCACGCGGCCGAGCGGGGGTGATATCCCGCCGTCATCGTGTCGTCCCCCCGATCACGCGTGTCGACCCTCTGATCACACGCAATCGCGGTACCGGACAACCGGCTCGCGTCGCCGGAGGGCGGATCTCGCGTGACTGGGCGCGCAACTCACGTGATTGAGCACGTATCTCGCGTGATTGGGCACGTATCTCGCGTGATTGGGCACGTATCTCGCGTGATTGGGGGTCGACCGGTTACTTGCGGCGTAGGCCTATCTGGCGCCAGGAGCGGCGGCGTTGGCCGTCGCGGTTGCCGTTGGGGGAGGTGTCGCGGGGGGTGCGGACGTACTCGCCGTTGCGGGGGAGGCGGACCGCGCGCATCGCCGCGCCCGCTACGCGCCTGCGCAGCGGGGGACGCAGGCCCAGGCGGCGCTGGGACCGCGCGCGGCGGATGGCCCGGCGCTCGCGCGGCGGGACCGTCCAGGCCTCGGGGTGCGCGGCCAGCCAGCGGCTGCGGTAGACCGAGTACGGGATGTGCGCCAGGTACAGCACCATCGCGACGAGCAGCGCGACCAGCGGGAACTGGATGATCGCCGCCGCCAGCAGGGCGACGCCGATCAGCAGCGGCGCGATCGCCTTCGCCGGGGCCTTGACCGTCTTCAGCGACAGCGTCGGGATGCGGCTGATCAGCAGGGCCGCGATGGCGATCGTCCACGCCCACACGATCCACTGCGACGACCACCAGCCCTCGCCCCACTGCAGCCAGGCGACCAGCGGCAGCATCGCGAGCAGGCCGCCCGCGGGCGCCGGGACGCCGACGAAGAACTCGCTCGAGTACGGCGGCTGCTCGGTGTCGTCCAGCAGCGTGTTGAACCGGGCCAGCCGCAGGATCATGCAGACGGCGAAGATCAGCGACGCCACCCAGCCGATCCGGTCGGCGCCGGCCTGCCACACGTAGATGACCAGCGCCGGCGCGACGCCGAACGAGATGCCGTCGGACAGCGAGTCCAGCTCCGCGCCCATCTTCGACGTCGCGTCGAGCAGGCGGGCGATGCGGCCGTCCAGGCTGTCGAGCACCGCGGCGATGCCGATCGACGCGATCGCCATCGAGTAGTTCTTCGTCAGCGCGAACTGCACCGCCGACAGGCCGGCGCAGAGCGCCAGCACGGTGATGGCGTTCGGCAGCAGCCGCACGCCGGGGGTCGTCGTGGTCACGCGGACCATGGGTCAGCCCTTCGAATCGGACACAGCCGCAGGGAGTTCCGCGATCACCGTCTCGCCGCCGACCGTGCGCTGGCCCTTCGCGACCAGCACCCGCGAACCCGGCGGGAGGTAGAGGTCGACCCGGGAGCCGAAGCGGATGATGCCGTACGTCGCGGCGGCGCCGACCTTGTCGCCCTCGCGGATCTCGCAGAGGATGCGGCGCGCGACCAGCCCGGCGATCTGCACGACGACGAGCTCGTGGCCGTCTTCGGTGCGCATCAGCACGGAGTTGCGTTCGTTGTCCTCGCTCGCCTTGTCCAGGTCCGCGGAGAGGAACTTGCCCGGCCGGTAGGCGACGCGCTCGATCACGCCGTTCGCCGGCACGCGCTGGACGTGCACGTCGAACACCGAGAGGAACACCGACACGCGCAGCCGCGGCTCGGCGGGCAGGCCGAGCTCGGCGGGCGGGACGGCTTCCTCGATCAGGGAGACGAGACCGTCGGCCGAGGCCAGCGCGACGCCGTCGCGCGGCGGCGGGACCCGCTTCGGCTCGCGGAAGAACGCGGCCATCGCCACGGTCGTCAGCGCGCCGAGGACGCCCAGGCGCTTGGAGAACCGGCGGGCGACCAGCGTCGCGACCGCGCCGCCCGCCACGAACGGGCGACCGGCCGGGTGCATCGGCGGCAGCGTCTCGCGGGCGAGCTGGAGGGCGTGGGCGACGGGATTGCCGGCGGATTCCGGCCGGTTGCCGCTCATGGTCGGGTCCCCTGGTTTCGTGTCGTGAGGGCGGGTGACGCCGGGGTTCCGGCGGCCGCGTACGGGCGCCACCACGCTACCGCTGCCCCTGGTGGGGGTCTGGTCCGGTACCGCCGGGCTCCTCCGTGAGGGTGTCCCCGGCACGGGTGGGAGTGCCGGCTTCTCGGTAACGCAAGGTCGAAGTCTGCGATAACTCTGGGTAGTTGACGCCGTTCGGGGCGCTGCCGCACGCATCCCCGCCAGACCTGTGAGGACCGATGACCGACCGCCGCGAAGCCGCCGACGCTCAGCTCACCGAGCTGCTCGGCGCGTGGCGCCGGGACATCACCGAGGTGCCGATGCCGTCGCTCGTCGACCCGGACCACGCGGTGGACGTGGTCATCGAAGCGCTGAGACGAAGCCGGGTGCATGCACCCCCCGACGGCGCATGCACCCGGCCGCGGAATCAGGGCCTGAAAGAAGCACCGAAGGACACACTTTAGTGGCGGACGCCGTGTTGACCACGGTTCGTCCGGCAACTGTTACGAACGGTCGCCCGAGCGCCGGCCGATCCCGCTGAGGAGCCGCAGGATCGCCAGCAGCACGACGGCGCCCAGGATGGCCACGCCGAAGCTGGGGAAGTCGAAGTCGAACGACTTCGCCTGGCCGGTCGCGAGCCGGTAGATCAGCCCGCCGAGGGCCGCGCCGACCACGCCCACCAGCACGCTGACCAGGCATCCCTGCCGGCGTCGGTCCCGGCCGCCGACGACCAGGTTGGCCGCCCAGCCGACGAGCGCGCCGAAGATGACCCATGCGACGAAACCCATGCCGGGAGCTTACGGGAACAGATGTACAAGAGACATTGCACAATAGTTATTGTACAACTACTCTTGTGCGTCATGAGCGATGAGGTCCGGAACATCCGGGATTCGAAGGTGCTGGCGGCGGTGTCGCACCCGCTGCGGCGGCGGCTGATGGAGCTGCTCCACCTGGACGGCCCGGCTACGGCGTCGATGCTGGCGGGCAAGACCGACCAGGCGGTCGGCAACATCAGCCACCACATGAAGGTGCTGGCCGCGGCCAAGCTGGTCGAGGAGGCGCCTGAACTGGCCCGTGACCAGCGGGAACGTTGGTGGAAGCGCACGGTGAAGACCATCCGGTGGGCGGCCGAGGACTTCCCGGGCGACCCGATCGCGGAGGCCGCCGAGGTGCTGACCCTCGACCACCAGACGGCGATCGCGCGCGACTGGATCGCGAACCGCGAGACCTACCCGGAGCCGTGGCGCGGCTCGGCGTTCAGCACCGACACGTGGATGCGGCTGTCGGTCGCGGACCTCGAGGAGCTGAACGAGCGGGTCCTGCTGCTGCTGACCGAGTTCGAGAGCCGCACCGAACCGGGTGACGGCGTCGAGCGCCGTCCTGTCTTCTTCGCCGCGCGGGTTTCGCTGGGCAAGCCGTGAAGGGGCTCTGGGGGAACCGCGACTTCCGGCTGCTGTGGACCGGCGAGACCACCAGCATGCTCGGCAGCATGGTCGCGAGCACGGCGTTGCCGCTGGTCGCGGTGATCACGCTGGGGGCGTCCACGTTCCAGGTCGCGCTGCTGACGGCGGTGGCCTGGCTGCCGTGGCTGGTGATCGGCCTGCCCGCCGGCGCGTGGGTCGACCGGCTGCCGAAGCGGCCGGTGATGCTGGCCTGCAACACGGTGTCCATGGCGGTGTTCGGCAGCGTCCCGCTCGCCGCCGCGTTCGGCGCGCTGACCATGGCGTACCTGCTGGTGGCCGCGCTGCTCGGCGGCGTCGCGAAGGTGTTCTTCACCCTCGCCTACCGGGCTTACCTGCCGGCACTGCTCGGCCGCGAGGACCTGCTGGAAGCCAACGCCAAGCTGCAGGGCAGCGAATCCGCGACGCAGGTCGGCGGCCCCGGCCTGGCCGGGGTGCTGGCGCAGGCGTTCGGCCCGGTCAGCGGGGTGCTGGCCGACGCCGTCAGCTTCGGCGTCTCCGTGCTGTGCGTGCGGGCGATCCGCGTCCGCGAGGCGGTCGTCCCGGTCGAGCGCACGCCGTTGCGCAGCCAGATCGCCGTGGGCCTGCGGTTCGTCGCCGGTGACCGGTACCTGCGCTCGCTGATGGTGTTCGGTGCGGTGTCCAACCTCGCGCTGACCGGCTACAGCTCCATCCAGATCGTCTTCCTGTCCCGCACCCTGGGCGCCGGCCCCGGCCTGGTCGGCCTGGTCCTGGCACTGGCCGGGCTGGGCGGGGTCCTCGGTGCGGCGCTGGCCGGACGGCTCGGCGCGCGCTTCGGCACCGCCCGCGCGTTCCTGCTGTGCGAGGTGGCCGCGGCGCCGATGATGGTGCTCGGGCCGCTGAGCGGACCGGGCTGGCGGCTGTCGCTGTTCGTCCTCGGCGTGTTCGGCGTCTGCGCGGGCGTCGTCGCGTCGAACGTGCTCACCACGACGTTCCGGCAGGGGTACTGCCCGCCGGAGCTGTTCGGCCGGATCACTTCGAGCGCCTCGCTCGCCGCCTACGGGACGATCCCGCTGGCCGGGGTCCTCGGCGGGGTGCTCGGCGAGGTGATCGGCGTCCGCGAGACGCTGTGGGTGGCGTCCGTCGTGCTGGTCGCCGCGCTCCCGATCCTCGCGCCGTTCCGGAGGCTGCGCGACTTCCCGGTCACAGCAGCAGGACGTCCACCTCGTCGCCAACCGCAGCCGAGCTGACGTCCTCCGGCAGCACGATCAGGCAGTTGGCCTGGGTGAACGCGGCCAGCAGGTGCGACCCCGGGCCGCCGTGCGGCCCGACGACCCCGGTGACCTCCCGCTCCGACAGCGTGAACACGCCGCGGCGGTACTGGCGGCGCCCGGGCGGCGAGCTCATCGCCTCGGTGAGCCGGGCCCGCACCCGCCGGCGGGAGACGTCGGTGTGGCCGAGCGCGGCCAGCAGCGCGGGGCGCAGGAACGCCTCGAACGAAACCAGCACGCTCACCGGGTTGCCGGGCAGCGTCACGACCGGCACGCCGTGCCAGCGCCCGTTGCCCTGCGGCCCGCCCGGCTGCATCGCGACCTTCCGGAACTCGACGCCCTGCCCGGTGAGCGCGTCCTTCACCACTTCGTACGCGCCGGCGCTGACGCCGCCGGAGGTGACCAGCAGGTCGGCGCCGGCCAGCCGCGGCTCGATGACCTTGCGGAACTCCTCGACGTCGTCGACGACGCTGCGGACCACCTCGACCTCGCAGCCGAGCTCGCGGATCGCCGCCGCCAGCATGACGCTGTTGGACTCGTAGATCTGGCCGTGGCGCAGCGGCGCCGGCGCGTCGACCAGCTCGGTGCCGGTGGAGGCGACGAGCACCCGCAGCGGCCGGTGCACGCGCACCTCGGCGAGCCCGACCGCGGCGGCCAGCCCCAGGTGCGAGTGCCCCAGCACGGTCCCGGCGGCCAGCGCGAGGCTCCCGGCGACGACGTCTTCCCCGAGCCGCCGGATGTGCGCGCCTTCGCGGGCCTCGGCGGTGATCGTCACGGTCTCCGTGCCACCGTCGGTGTCCTCCACCATCACGACCGCGTCCGCGCCCGGCGGCAGCGGCGCGCCGGTCATGATCCGGTGCGCGGTGCCCGGCTCGAGGGTGCCGACGTCGACCCGGCCCGCCGGGATGTCGTCGGCGACCGGCAGCGTCACCGGGGACGTTGTGACATCGGCGGCGCGGACCGCGTAGCCGTCCATCGCGGAGTTGTCGAACGGTGGCAGGGAAACCCTCGCCGGCACGTCCTCGGCCAGCACGAGGCCGGCCGCGTCGGCGAGCGGGAGGACGGTCGCGGGAGCGGTGCCCAGGAGCGCGGTGATCCGCTCCCGGTAGTCGTCGACGGAGATCACCGGACCATCCTCCCCCCTGCGGGGTGCCGTGCAAGACTCTGCGTCGTCTGAGAGCACGCTTAGGGGAGAACGCATGCAGGTCCGAGTCCGCAACCAGCCCTCTTTCGCCGTCGCCCGGCTGATGCTGGCGCCGGGGGAACCGTGCCAGGTGGAGTCCGGCGCGATGATGGCCACCAGCTACGGCGTGCAGGTCCAGTCCCAGGCGCAGGGCGGCATCATGAAGGGCCTCGGCCGCGCCTTCCTCTCCGGTGAGTCCTTCTTCATCTCCACCTTCACCGCGCCGCAGAACGGCGGCTGGGTCGACGTCGCGGCCAACCTGCCCGGCGACATCCAGACGATCACGCTCGACGGCCGCACCGGCTGGGCCGTCACCCGCGGCTGCTGGCTCGCGTCGTCGCACGGCGTGCAGACCGAGACCAAGTGGGGCGGGATGAAGAACCTGATGGGCGGCGAAGGCGGCTTCCTGACGCACGCGACCGGCCAGGGCGAGCTGCTCGTCAGCTGCTACGGCGCGGTCGAGACCATGACCCTGCAGCCGGGCGAGATGGTCACCGTCGACACCGGGCACGTCGTCGCCTACGCCGACACCGTGCAGTACCAGATCCGGAAGGTCGCGACCGGCATCATCCAGTCCATGAAGAGCGGTGAAGGCCTCGTCTTCGACTTCGTCGGCCCCGGCCAGATCATGACGCAGACGCGCAACCCGTCCGCGCTGATCAGCTGGATCATCTCGCACGTCCCGTCCCGCTGATGCGCGTCCAGACCCGGCACACGCCGGGCTTCGGCGTCGCCCGCGTGCTGCTCGACCCGGGTGAGGCCGTGCAGGCCGTGCCGGAAACGCTGCTCGCCAGCCGCTTCGGCGTCACCGAGACGGCGGCGGGCCGCGGCGGCGTCCGGGTGGGCAAGGCGACGATGGCCGTGTACACCGCGCCGTCCGACGGTGGCTGGATCGACTTCGCGCCGCTGCGCCCCGGCGACGTCTACCCGCTGGAGCTGCGCGGCGGCACGGGCTGGTCCGTGCACCGTGAGGCCGTGCTGGTGCGGCCCTCGGCCGTCCGCCACGACCCCGGCTGGACGCCGTTGCAGCAGCTCTTCGGCGCCGACGCGGGGTTCCTCGAGCACTACAGCGGAACCGGGCCGCTCGTGCTGGCCGCGCCCGGGCCGGTGGACGCGTTCGAGCTCGCCCAGGGCGAGCTGGTCACCGTCCGGCCGGACTACCTGCTGGCCTACCCCGACACCGTGCAGTGCCGGCTGCGCGCGCTCGACCCCGGCGGCCCGCAGTCGGTGCGCACCGGGGAAGGACTGGCGGTCGACTTCGCGGGGCCCGGGACGGTGCTCGTGCACGCGCGCAACCGGCGCCTTTCCGGTGCGTGATCTTCAGACGAATTGCCCATTGCCGAGGGGAATAATTCCGGTAGCGTGATTGTCACTCGCGCCGCTGGCCTACGCTGGGCCAGCGGATCCTTGTGTGCTGAGGGAGGGCGCCGTGACTGTCGGCACCGTCAAATGGTTCAACTCGGAAAAGGGCTACGGGTTCATCGAATCGACCGAAGGACCGGACGTCTTCGTGCACTATTCCGCCATTCAGGCTGACGGATTCCGCACTTTGGACGAAGGCGATCGGGTCGAGTTCGAAGTGCAGTCCGGCCGGGACGGCAGAAGCCAGGCGGCCGACGTGCGGAAGGTGTCGTAGCCACCGCTGTTGACCTGTTGGGCCAACCCCCGGCAGCCGCCGAACCAGGGGCGTTAGGCTGCCGGGCGTGACAGGCGATGTGTCGGGGGACCTCACCGGTCGCCGGCTGGGCAACTACCGCATCGACGGAGTGCTCGGCAAGGGCGGCATGAGCGTGACCTACAAGGCCACCGACGTGCGCCTGGGCCGGAAAGTGGCGCTGAAGGTCATCGGCGACCACCTCGGGACCGACGCCGAGTTCCGCGAGCGGTTCGTCGACGAGGCGCGCAACACGTCCGCGATCGACCACGCCAACGTCGTGCCGCTGTACGACTTCGGCGAGCTCGACGGGATGCTCTACATCGCCATGCGCATGGTCGACGGCGGCGACCTCGCCGGCCTGATCGCCGGCGGCCCGATCGCGCCCTCGCGCGCGCTGACCATGCTCGACCAGGTCGCGGACGCGCTCGACACCCTGCACAACCGTGGTCTGGTCCACCTGGACGTCAAGCCGGCCAACGTGCTCGTGACGAAGAAGGAGACCTCGCGCGAACACGTGTACGTCGCCGACTTCGGGCTGACGCGCCGCGGCGCGACCGGCCACCGCACCCGCGGCGGCGACTTCCTCGGCTCGCCCACCTACGCGGCGCCGGAGCACCTGCGCGGCGAGCCGCTGGACGGGCGCACCGACCAGTACGCGCTCACGTGCGTCCTCTACGCCTGCCTCACCGGCAGCCCGCCGTTCAAGGGCGACGTGCCGACGGTGATCAAGGGGCACCTCAACGGCGAGCCGCCCGCCATCTCCCGCGCCGTCGCGCTGCCCCCGGCGATCGACGAGGTCATCCGCAAGGGGATGGCGAAGAGCCCGGCCGACCGCTACGCCAGCTGCGTCGAGATGGTCGCGGCCGCCCGCCGCGCGCTCGGCGCCCAGGCGGCGTCGGACACCCCGCCCGGTCCGCCCGGGTCCCCGGGGACCAATCCGGGTGGAATCCCCGCGCCGCAGCGTCCTGGTCAGGTACAACAGGGACCGCACCAGACCACGGCACCGCAGCAGGGAGAGGGGGCCCCCGTGCACCCGTACGGAGGACAGCAGCAGCCCGGTTACGGGCAGCAGCCCGGACCGCAGGGCCCCGGTGGTCCCGGCGGCCTCGGCGGCCCTGGTGGCCCGCCGCAGGGCCCGCCCCCCGGCTACGGCTACCCCCAGCAGGGCCCGCCGCAGGGGATGCCGCCGCAGGGCCCGTACGGCTACCAGCAGCAGCAGGGCATGCCCCCGCAGGGCCCGCCGCCCGGCTACGGCCCGCCCGGCGACCCGATGCGCCTGCGCCCCCCGATGCCCGCGGGCGGAGCGGGCGCGTTCCACCAGGCCAAGAGCGGCAACGCCAAGTGGATCTGGATCGTGCTCGGCGCGGTCGTGGTGATCGGCGCCATCGTGACGGCGATCATCCTGTTCACCGGCGGCGACAGCGGCGGCGGCAGCCAGACGACCGCGCCCAACATCCCGGTCGGCCCGGGCGACTCCCAGGGCAACCCGACGTCCTCGCTCAACGCGCCCCCTTCGTCGATCTCCATCAAGCCGAGCTCCTGAAATCGTGCGGCCCTGAGCAGGTCTTCTTGCACTCTCCCCCCGAGAGTGCTAAACACGGACCTGGCACTCGACGCCGTTGAGTGCCAGGCGCGCGGTCACCGATCGCGCGCTTGAAGGTCGGGACGGTGAGGCTGAGCCCCCACGTGGGAGCAGTCGTCCGTCGCGGGCACCGAGCCTGGCCGAGGAAGAGTCCTGCTGCCGCCGCTGCAAAGCATTCAGCGCGGCGGTGGCGCCCAATACCGGAGGACCACACCGCAATGGCCAAACTGATCGCGTTCGACGAGGACGCCCGCCGTGGTCTTGAGCGCGGCTTGAACATCCTCGCCGAAGCCGTCAAGGTGACCCTCGGCCCGCGGGGCCGGAACGTCGTGCTCGAGAAGAAGTGGGGCGCGCCGACGATCACGAACGACGGCGTCTCCATCGCCAAGGAGATCGAGCTCGAAGACCCGTGGGAGAAGATCGGGGCCGAGCTCGTCAAGGAAGTTGCCAAGAAGACCGACGACGTCGCGGGTGACGGCACCACCACCGCCACCGTGCTCGCCCAGGCCCTGGTCAAGGAAGGCCTGCGCAACGTCGCGGCCGGAGCCGACCCGATCAGCCTGAAGCGCGGCATCGAAGCGGCCGTCGAGGCCATCATCGAGCAGCTGCACAAGGCCGCCGTCCAGATCGAGACCAAGGAGCAGATCGCTGCTACCGCCTCGATCTCGGCCGCTGACCGCACCATCGGCGAGCTGATCGCCGAGGCGCTGGACAAGGTCGGCAAGGAAGGCGTCGTCACCGTCGAGGAGAGCAACACCTTCGGTCTCGAGCTCGAGCTCACCGAGGGCATGCGCTTCGACAAGGGCTACATCTCGGGCTACTTCGTGACGGACCCGGAGCGTCAGGAAGCCGAGCTGGAGGACCCCTACATCCTCCTCTTCGGTTCCAAGATCTCCACCGTCAAGGACGTCCTGCCGCTGCTGGAGAAGGTCATCCAGTCCGGCAAGCCGCTGCTGATCATCGCCGAGGACGTCGAGGGCGAGGCCCTGGCCACCCTCATCGTCAACAAGATGCGCGGCACCTTCAAGTCCGTCGCCGTCAAGGCCCCGGGCTTCGGTGACCGCCGCAAGGCGATCCTGCAGGACATCGCGATCCTGACCGGTGGCCAGGTCATCAGCGAGGACGTCGGCCTCAAGCTGGAGAACGCCGACCTGTCGCTGCTGGGCAAGGCGCGCAAGGCCGTCATCACCAAGGACGAGACGACCATCGTCGAGGGTGCGGGCGACGCCGACCAGATCCAGGGTCGTGTCAACCAGATCCGCGCCGAGATCGAGAACTCGGACTCGGACTACGACCGCGAGAAGCTCCAGGAGCGTCTGGCGAAGCTGGCCGGCGGCGTGGCCGTCATCAAGGCCGGCGCCGCGACCGAGGTCGAGCTGAAGGAGCGCAAGCACCGCATCGAGGATGCCGTGCGCAACGCCAAGGCCGCCGTCGAAGAGGGCATCGTCGCCGGTGGTGGCGTCGCTCTCATCCAGGCTGCCGAGGCTGCCTTCGCCGGTCTGAAGCTCGAGGGCGACGAGGCCACTGGCGCCAACATCGTCAAGGTGGCCGTCGAGGCCCCGCTCAAGCAGATCGCGATCAACGCCGGCCTCGAAGGCGGCGTCGTCGTGGAGAAGGTCAAGGGTCTGCCGCAGGGGCACGGCCTGAACGCCGCCACGGGTGTCTACGAGGACCTGCTCGCCGCCGGCGTGCCGGACCCGACGAAGGTCACCCGCTCCGCGCTGCAGAACGCCGCGTCCATCGCGGCGCTGTTCCTGACCACCGAGGCCGTTGTGGCGGACAAGCCGGAGAAGGCTTCGGCCGCTCCCGCCGACCCGTCCGGTGGCATGGGTGGCATGGACTTCTGAGCCACGCCTGAAAAGAGCCCGGTCCGCTTCGGCGGGCCGGGCTTTTTCGTTGTCCGCTAAGGCTTGGTGAAGAACCAGACGGCGAAGGCGCCGACGATCACGACGCCGAGCGCGAGCACGCCGAGGCCCCCGAGCCAGGCGGTGCTCGCTTCTTCCGCTTCGAGGGCGACGACGATCGCGCCGATCCCGGTGAGCAGGATCCAGATCGCCGCCGCCGCGGCGGTGTACAGCACGGTCCTGGTGACGCTCGCGCTGCCGGTGTCGTTGAAGGCGAGCGCGAAGAAGGCGGCGAAGGCGGTCAGCCCCAGTCCGGCGAGCAGGTAGAGCCCACCCAGGACCCCGACGACGACCTTCGCGGCCGTCCGGCCGCCGGTGTTCCCTTGATCCACGACCGCGAACCCTAACCCCTCGAACGGGGTTCGCGCGGGGCATTTCGGCCGGTCAGCGTAGTCGGCTACGCCGAACGGCCCGGACTTCCCCTTGGTGTCCGGGCCGTTCACTGCACACCCCGTGATCGTCCGGCGGGCACCGGTTCCCCCTGCGAACCGGCGCCCGCCCCGGTCAGGAGTCTTCTTCGGGCGTCAGGATCGCGGCGGCGACGTAGATCGGGATGGCGATCCCGACGGAGAGGAAAACGGCGGCGACGAGCCCGATGCGCAGCACGTTCGCGTCGATGCCGAGGTACTGGGACCAGCCACCGCAGACACCGGTGAGCATCTTGTCGGTGCGGCTGCGGCGGACCTTCTTGGTTTCCGGGGTGTACACGCTGTTCGTCATGCACCAATGTTCGCCCGGCGGCGGCCCTGCCCACATCGGGAAGGGCCCGGATCCGGACCCTGAACTCGGCCTCGGGGAAACCCGGACGCGCGACGGTCGTCAGGGCAGCAGGCCGCGGACTCTCGCCAGCCGGCCTTCCCACGCGGCTTGGACGTCGGCCGAGGCCGCGTAGGCCTCCGTCGGCTCCGGGGGCTTGCGCAGGACCGGGAGGTAACCGTCCACAGGGGACAGTGAGTCCGCGCAGACGTCGCCTTCCAGCAACGAGATCGTGCCCAGGCCGCACGCGAACTCCAGCTCCGGGAGGGCGCCGGCCAGGGCCAAGCCGGCGGCCAGGCCGACGCTCGTCTCCACCGCCGACGAGACCACGCACGGCAAGCCGCACGCCTCGGCGACCTCCAGGGCCCGGCGGACGCCGCCGAGGGGGGAGACCTTCAGCACCGCGATGTCCGCCGCGCCGGCGACCGCGACCTTCAGCGGATCCTCCGCGCGGCGGATCGACTCGTCCGCGGCGATGCGGACCGACACCCGGCGGCGTACCGCGGCGAGGTCGTCGATCGTCGGGCACGGCTGTTCCGCGTACTCCAGGCCGCCCGCCGCCTTGTCGAGGTCGGCGATCGCGCGGACCGCGGTGTCGACGTCCCACGCCGTGTTGGCGTCGACGCGGATCGCGCCGCCGGGGCCGAGCGCGTCGCGGACCGCCTCCACCCGGGCGCAGTCGTCGGCCAGTGACGAGCGGGGGTCCGCGACCTTCACCTTGGCCGTGCGGCAGCCGGACGCGCTGACCAGTTCGTACGCCTTCTCCGGGCCGACCACCGGCACCGTCGTGTTCACCTCGACGCGGTCGCGGACCGGCGCCGGCCAGCCCGTTTCGCTGGCTTCGACGGCCGCGTGCAGCCACGGCAGGCTCTCGGCGTCCGAGTAGTCGGCGAACGGGCAGAACTCGCCCCAGCCCGCCGGGCCGGGCAGCAGCACGCCCTCACGGACCGTGATGCCGCGGAAGCGGTTGCGCAGGGGAATCGCGTACACCTTCATCGACGCCGATCATGCCACCGTCCCGCGTTTCGCGATCGGGTGCCGATCTGCGCGTTTCCGGACAGAATGGGCCGGTGGTCCTCGATTTCCGCCTGCTGGGCCCGGCCGAGGTCACGGCCGACGGCCGCCCGGTGCCACTCGGGGGGAGCCGGCCGCTGATCGTGCTGGCCGGGCTGCTGCTGCGCGCCAACCGCGTCGTGCCGGTCGACGAGCTGGGCCGGTGGCTGTGGAACGACGACCGCCGCCGGTCCAAGGGCGCGCTCCAGACGTACGTGCTGCGCCTGCGCCGCGCCCTCGGCGACCAGGTCTCGATCCGCACCGAAAGCGGCGGCTACCTGATCGAGGTCGACGACGACCTGCTCGACCTGTCCCGGTTCCGCGCGCTCGCCGCGCGGGGCCAGGCGGCGCTGGACGGCGGCGAAAGCCGGCAGGCGGCGGCGCACTTCGCCGACGCGCTGGCGCAGTGGCGTGGCGCGGCACTGCTGAACGTCGAGTCCGACGCGCTGCACCGCGACGAAGCCGGGCAGCTCGCCGAAGAACGCCTGCGCGTGCGCGAACTGTGGGCCGACGCGCTGCTCGAAGCCGGCGAGTACGGCACCGTCGTCCCCGAACTGACCCGGCTGACCAGGGAAAACCCGTTGCGCGAGCGGCTGCACGAACAGCTGATGGTCGCGCTCTACCGGTCGGGCCGCCAGGCCGAGGCGCTGGACGTCCACCGCCGGATCAGCGGGGTGCTGGCCGACGAGCTCGGGCTGGACCCCGGCCCGTCGCTGCAGCGCACCCGGCAGGCGATCCTCACCGGCACCGACGACGCCGAACCCGCGCGCTACCGCCTCGGCGTCGAACCGCTGGTGCCGCACCAGCTGCCCGCCGACCCGCGGACGTTCGCCGGCCGCGAGAGCGACCTCAAGGCGTTGCACGCGCTGCTGCCCGAGGCGCTCGACGCCGACGCGTCGACGCCCATCGCGTCCGTCGAAGGCATGGGCGGCATCGGCAAGACGACGCTCGCGGTGCACTTCGCGCACGAGATCGCCGATCGTTTCCCCGGCGGGCAGATCCACCTCAACCTGCGGGGGTACGGGCCCGGCGAGCCGGTCGAGCCGGCGGCGGCGCTGGAGGCGATGCTCACCGCGCTCGGCGTGCCGTGCGAGCAGATCCCGGCCGACCTCGACGGCCGCGCGGCGAGCTGGCGGACGCACACCGCGGGGCGGCGGCTGCTGATCGTCCTCGACAACGCCAACCGCACCGAGCAGGTGCGGCCGCTGCTGCCCGGGCCGGGCTGCCTGGTCCTGGTCACCAGCCGCTGGCAGCTGCGGGCGCTGGTCGCGACGCACGGCGCCCGGCGCGTCGCGCTGGCGGAGCTCGGCGCGGAGGACGCGGTCGAGCTGCTCGCGTCCACGATCGGCCTCGAACGGGTGGCGCGCGACCCGGCGGCGACCGAACGGTTCGTGCGGTACTGCGGCGGGCTGCCGCTGGCGATCCGGATCCTCGCCGTGCGGGCGGCGCAGTTCCCCGGCCTGCCGCTCGACGAGTTCGTCGACTCCCTCGAAAGCGAGCACGACCTGCTCGGCTCGTTCGACCTCGCCGACGGCGACGGCACCAACATCCGTTCGGTGTTTTCGTACTCCTACCAGGCACTCGAGCCGTCGGCGGCGCGGTTGCTGCGGCTGCTCGGGCTGTCCACCGGCGTCGACTTCAGCGTGCCCGCGGCGGCCGCCGTCGCCGGTCTGGACCTGACGCGGACCCGGCCGGTGCTCACGACGCTGGCGGCCGCGCACCTGCTCGCCCAGCCGCGGCCGGGCCGCTACCAGTTCCACGACCTGATCCGCGCGTACGCGGGCGAAGCCGCGGAGCAGGTCGATACCGCGGAGGAGCGCGACGCCGCACTCGACCGGCTGCTCGGCTGGTACCTGGCGACGGCGTTCAACGCGTCCCGGCGGATGCGGCCCGAGCGGTACTACCGGCTGCTGGAGCTGGACGGTCTCGACGGCTCGGCGTTCGCCGAGTACCACGACGCGCTCGACTGGTTCGACGAAGAGGCCGGCAACCTGATCGCCGCGGTGCACCTGGCCCGGCGCCGGCGGCGCGACGACGTCTGCTGGAAGCTCGCCTGGCTGCTGCAGAGTTATTTCGGGACGCGCTCGCGGCTGGACGACTGGCGTTCGGTGTTCGGCGTGGCACTGGAAGCCGCGCGGGACGGCGGCCACCGCCCGGGCGAGGCGGGCATCCTCAGTGGACTCGGCGTGGTCAACGGCGTGGTGCGGCAGTACGACGAGTCGCGGCACTACCTGGAACGGGTGCTGGCGATCCAGCGCGAACTGGGCGCGCGGGAGGGCGAAGCGCGGGCGCAGTACAACCTGGCGCTGGCGGCGCACAACCTGGCCGACTACACCGGCGCGTACGAGCACGGCATGCGAGCGCTGGAGATCGTCCGCGAGCTGGGAATGGGCGCGTTCGAGGCGAGCGTGCTGCGGGCACTGGGCGACATCTGCACGTCGATGGGCGACCACGAGCAGGCCCTGGAACTGGCCGACGCGGCCCTGGCGATCCCGGGCCCGGACGGCCACCCGGTCGACACCCGGTTCACGCAGCACACGCGAGGCCTGGCCCTGCTCGGCCTGGGCCGGCTCGCCGAGGGCATCGCGTGCATCAGCGAATCGGTGGAGATGTTCTTCACCATGGGCGAGCACTACGAGGCCGCGGACGTGCTGTCCCAGCTGGGCACGATCCACCTGAGGCACGGAGACGGGGCACTGGCCCGGGAGTGCTGGGTCCGATCGGTACGGCTGCTGACAGAGCTGGGCCACCCGGACGCGGACGACGTACGAGCCAAGCTGGCAGCACTGGTGGGCACGCCGAGCTGAGGCACTTCGGCGGGGGTCGCTGGGTGGGTGAGGTTCTGGCGGCGGCTTGGTGGCTGGTGGTGGCGCGGCCGGGTGGGCGAGATTCTGTGGTTGCGAGAGTGGCTCGGTGGCCGGTGGCGATGCGGTCGGGCGAGGCTCCGCGGCGGCGGCTCGGTGTCTGCTGGCGATGGGGTCGGGTGGGTAAGACTCGGCGGCGCCTCGATGTCTGGTGGCAGCGCAGCCGGTCGGGTGAGATTCGGTGGTTGCGAAAGCCGCTCCACGGCCGGTGGCGACGCGGTCGGGCGAGGCGCTGCGGCAGCGGCGACTCGGAGCCTGGTGGCGGCGCGGTCGGTCGGGTGAGGCTTTGTGGTTGCGAGAGCGGCTCCACGGCCGGTGGCGATGCGGTCGGGCGAGGCTCCGCCGCGGCGAAGCCTCGGAGCCTGGTGGCGGCGCGGTCGGCTGGGTGAGGGTCTGTGGTTGCGAGAGCGGCTCGGTAGCCGGTGGCGATGCGGCTGGCTGGGTGAGGGTCTGTGGTTGCAGTAGCGACTTGGTGTCTTGTGGCGGCGCGGTCGGGTGGGGTTCTGCGGTGGCGGTTCGGTGTCTGGTGGCGATGCGATCGAGTGGGTGAGGCTCGGTGGTTGCGGCGGCTTGGTGTCTGGTGGCGATGCGGGTCGGGTCGGCGAGGCTCTGTGGTTGCGGCAGCGGCCCGATGGCGGCGCTGCTGATGGGCGAGGCTCGGCGGCGGCTCGGTGTCTGGTCGTGATGCGGCCGGTCGGGCGAGGCTTTGTGGTTGCGAGAGCGGCTCGGTGGCCGGTGGTGGCGGGGCCCGTGCGCTATCGATGCGTTGCGCGGGGTCCTTGGCCGGCTTCACCTGCTTGGTGGGGTTCTCCTCGGCTAAGGCGGTGCAAGTCTGCGCGCGGGGCCACTGCGCGGCCGAGTTCTGCGAGCGACCGGCTCTTGCCTGGCGTGGGAGGCCGCTGCTTGGCGAGGGCTCTGTGGATGCGGATGCCCGTGCGAGGGTGAGTGGTCAGCGAGCGGCGTGGGTTGTGGCTGCTCGCGGCGGGACCTGCTCGGTGCGGTTCGTGGTGGTGACGGCCGAGTGGCTGTGCGCGTGCGGCGGACCGCTCGCGTGCTGACCCCCAGTCGCGGCACGCGAGGCGGTCCCGCCCGCTTTGTCATCCAAGACCGGGGCGCTCACTGTCCACTCACTGTCTTGTTCGCGGGCTCGACGCCCAGCATGTCGGCCAGGGCCTGCGCGTTGCGTGGGGCCTCCACTTTGGCGTCGTTGTCGAAGTAGACGTGGACGTCTCGCTTGCCGTCGGCGTGCCAGGTGCGGATCTTTGCTGCCCACTCGCGCAGGGCCTGGTCCGAGTAGCCGCTGACGTACAGCTCCTCGGCGCCGTGCAGGCGGACGTAGGTGAAGCCGGCGGTCTGGTCTTCGATGAACGGCCACTTTCCCGCCGTGTCGGCGACCACCAGGGCGATCCCGTGGTCCCGCAGCAGCTTCTTCGCCGTGGGCTCCGCGAAGCTCGGGTGGCGGACCTCCAGCGCGTGCCGCAACGGCCTTCGTTCCCCGGCCTCCAAGTACGGCTTCGCCTTCAGCTTGTCGTCGTGCTTCGTCGCCAGCTCGGCCGCGTCCGTTGTGGTGCGTGGGAGGAGGGCGAAGAAGGTCGCTAGGCGGTCCGGGTCGAACGTGAGCCTCGGTGGCAGCTGCCAGAGGAACGGCCCCAGCTTCGCGCCTAGTGCGAGGACGCCGGACGCGTAAAAGTTGGCCAGCGACGTCTCGACGTCGCGCAGCTGCTTCATGTGCGTGATGAAGCGGCCGCCCTTCACCGCGAAGAGGAAGTCCGACGGCGTCTCGTCGAACCACGCGCGGAAGCGCTCCGGGCGCTGCAGCGAGTAGAACGAGCCGTTGAGCTCGACCGCGTTCAGCTGCCGCGACAGGTATTCGAGCTCGCGGCGCTGCGCCAGGCCCGGCGGGTAGAAGTCACCGCGCCACGGCGGGTAGCGCCACCCCGATGTCCCGATCCGGATTTCGGCGATCGTTCTCACCGCCTTCCCGCGGTGCGTGATGCCCGTTCGCCGGGACGCCCAAACGCGCCCGAGCGGCCACCGTCCGGACCGGTGGACCGCCGGCCGGGACAGCTGGCCCAACTTCGTGGACGGCCGTCTCACCGGGCCTTTGACGCGCTTGCTCATCGCGCCGCCCCGCGCCGGGCACCCGCGCCGCATCCGCAGGCCACGGGACGCAGTGGGCGGCGCGCGGCCCGCGGCGACGAGGATCCGGCGGCGAGACGCCCGGAACGGTTGCCGCTGCTCGGTTTCACGCCCAGGAGAACCGCCAGTGCCGGGCCTGCACCAGGTCCGACGCGTACTCGCGCAGGTTGCCCGGCTGGGCCGCGAACGTCGGCAGGCTGAACGCCCGGTGCTCCGCCGCCACCGACAGCGCCCTCGCCTGGTTGCGGGGTGGGGCCGACACCGACAGCTCGATCGCGTCGAAGCCCAGCACCACCAGCGTCGCTCCGAACCGCTCCTCCCAGCTGCGCAGCACCGCCGACAGCTCGGCGACCTGGTCGGTGCACTTGATCATGCCCGTCCAGCCCAGCAGGGCCGGGATGTCCGCGGGCCGCTCGGTCTGGACCAGGCCGAGCCGGTGCGGGGCGCGGGTGGCCAGGATCGAGCCCGTGTTGCCCGCCTCGGCCAGCGGGTCGGACCGGCGCGGGCTGCGTTTGGCCAGTCCGGGGAACTTCGCGCCGAAGGGGCGCAGGCAGGCGCCGTCACAGCAGGAGCCGTCCCACCAGCGGTCGAGCACGCTCACCGCGTCGGCCGAGGCGACCCGGTGGCCGGCCGGGGCGAGCCGGCCGCGGTCGTCGATCCAGTCCTCGCCGTTGGCCGCGAAGCGCTGGTCGTGCGGGATCAGCACCGGCCACAGCCCGGACCGCTCGAACTCGGCCACGCAGCCCAGATAACGCTCGGGCCGGGTCAGTGGCAGGTCGGACACCCACAGCCGGCCGTGCCACGCCCCCGGTGGCAGGGTCTGGACCGGCGGCGCGGGCGTACCGGGGCGGAGCGGTGCGATCGTCATGACGTCCCCTCGAACTTGTGTTCGGCTGTACTCGTCGAACAGTAGTTCGAGGGTCTGACAATTTCCAGCGTCCGGCCCGCTCATCCGTTCGGGTGAATCCGGAAAAGTGCAGGTCAGAGCGCCGAGTGAGACGTCTGTGGCGGAAGTTGTTCCTGTGACGATCCACTGGGCCGAACGAGGACGCCGCGACCGCCGAAAGCACGAGGTGCGCCCGTTGGGGCAAGCTGGAACCCGTGATCGACGACTTCGCGAAGGACTACCTGCACAGCGACCTGCGAGAGATCCGGGAGGAGATGCTCGGGAAGCTCGACGGGCTGTCCGAATACGACGTCCGGCGCCCGCTGACGGCCACCGGGACCACCCTGCTCGGCCTGATCAAGCACCTGGCGGTGGGCGAGGCCCGGTACTTCGGCGAGGTCTTCGGCCGGCCGTCGCCCGACGCCGTCCCGCGGTGGGACGACCTCGAGCGGCGCGGTATCGACATGTGGGCGACCGAGCACGAGACGCGCGAGGAGATCATCGGCCGCTACCGGCGTGTCTGGGCGCACTCGGACGCGACGATCGCGGCGCTGCCCGTCGACGCGCCCGGCCACGTGCCCTGGTGGCCGCGGCCGGACGTCAAGCTGTTCAACGTCCTGGTGCACGTGCTCACCGAGACCAACCGGCACGCCGGGCACGCCGACATCCTGCGTGAGCACCTGGACGGCAAGCCGCCGGCGGACAGCGGGCGCGACCAGGCGTTCTGGGCGGCGCGGTGTGCGGAGGTCGACCGGGCGGCGCGGGCCGCCGCGCCGGTCGCCCCCTGAGCGTCAGAGCGGCCGGAGCAGGTCGTCCGCGTCGACGATGTGGTAGGCGTAGCCCTGCTCCGCCAGGAACCGCTGCCGGTGCGCCGCGTACTCCGTGTCGACCGTGTCGCGCGAGACGATCGAGTAGAAGTGCGCCTGCCGCCCGTCGCCCTTGGGCCGCAGGAGCCGGCCGAGCCGCTGGGCTTCCTCCTGCCGGGAGCCGAACGTGCCCGAGATCTGGATCGCCACCGACGCCTCGGGCAGGTCGATCGAGAAGTTCGCCACCTTCGACACGACGAGGGTGCGGATCTCGCCGCGGCGGAACTTGTCGAACAGCTCCTCGCGCTCCTTGTTCCGGGTGGAGCCCTGGATCACCGGCGCGTCGAGCTCGTCGCCGAGCATCTCCAGCTGGTCGAGGTAGGCGCCGATGACCAGGGTCGGTTCGCCCGCGTGCTTCGCGACGATCGACTTGATCACGGGCGTCTTGGTCATCGCCGTCGCCGCCAGCTTGTAGCGCTCGTCGGCCTCGGCCGTCGCGTAACCGAGGCGCTCGGCGTCGGTCAGCGTCACGCGGACCTCGGTGCACTCCGCCGGCGCGATCCAGCCCTGCGCCTCGATGTCGCGCCACGGCACGTCGTAGCGCTTCGGCCCGATCAGCGAGAAGACGTCGCCCTCGCGGCCGTCTTCGCGCACCAGCGTCGCCGTCAGGCCGAGGCGACGCCGCGACTGCAGGTCCGCCGTCATCCGGAACACCGGCGCGGGCAGCAGGTGGACCTCGTCGTAGACGACCAGGCCCCAGTCGCGCGAGTCGAACAGCTCCAGGTGCCGGTACTCGCCCTTGGTCTTGCGGGTGACCACCTGGTAGGTCGCGATGGTGACCGGCCGGACTTCCTTCTTCTCGCCGGAGTACTCGCCGATCTCCTCTTCGGTCAGCGACGTCCGCGCGATGAGCTCGCGCTTCCACTGCCGCCCGGCGACGGTGTTCGTCACCAGGATCAGCGTCGTGGCCTGCGCTTTCGCCATCGCCGCCGCGCCGACCAGCGTCTTGCCGGCGCCGCAGGGGAGCACGACGACGCCGGAGCCGCCCGCCCAGAACGCCTCGGCGGCCATCCGCTGGTAGTCGCGCAGCTGCCAGTCCGTCTCGTCGAGCGCGATCGGGTGCGCTTCGCCGTCGACGTACCCGGCGAGGTCTTCGGCCGGCCAGCCGACCTTGAGCAGCGCCTGCTTGAGCCGCCCGCGCTCGGACGGGTGGACGAGCACGGTGTCGTCGTCGATCTTCGCGCCCAGCATCGGGCTGATCTTCTTGTTGCGCGAGACCTCGGTGAGCACCGCGCGGTCGGTGGTGGACATCACCAGCCCGTGCGCGGGGTGGTTGGCGATCTGCAGCCGCCCGAAGCGGCCCATCACGTCGACGACGTCGATCAGCAGCGGCTGGGGCACGGGGAAGCGCGAGTACGTCGTCAGCGCGTCGACGACCTGCTCGGCGTCGTGGCCCGCGGCGCGGGCGTTCCACAAGGCCAGCGGCGTGATCCGGTAGGTGTGGACGTGCTCCGGGGCGCGTTCGAGCTCGGCGAACGGCGCGATCGCGACGCGCGCGTCGTCGGCCTGGGGGTTGTCGACCTCCAGGAGCACGGTCTTGTCGGACTGGACGATCAGCGGGCCATCAGTCACAACTACTGTTATACGTGCCTCGCTCCGGCCCGCTCCGTTCGCGGGTCCGCCGGTGGGACGATATGCCGAGGGGATCACTGGAGGGCACGTTGACCACACCACCGTCCGACGACAACCCGTTCCGGACGCCGGACTACGCGACGCCGTCTGTGCCGATGCCGGCGGCACCGATGTACGGGTCGTCGATGCCGGGGACGCCGGTGCCGGGGATGCCGGGAATGCCGCAGCGGCCGGGGATCCCGCACTGGTTCAGCGTGAAGGTGCGGATCACGCTGATCGCGTGCGTCGTCGCCGCGCTCGGGCTGGGCGCGCTGGGCGCGATGAGCATCGTCTGGATCCACCAGGCCGGGCCGCCGTCGGACGGCGAGTGCCTCTACCTGACGCGCGAGAGCGGTGAGCAGCTCGCCTACCACCGCGTCGGCTGCGGCGAGAACAGCGCGACGTTCAAGGTGGACGACAGCTACCGCGGGACGTTCAGCTGCGGGGCGAGCGACGACTACGTGCGGTTCCAGATCAGCGGCTCCGGCACCGATCGCACCCTCTGCCTCGCGCTGAACGTCAGCACCGGCGACTGCCTGCGCGACGTCGACGACGACGCCGCGGTCGCCAAGGTCGGCTGCACCGACCCGACGGCGCAGGTGCGCGCCGAGGTCGTCTCCGGCTACGGCGTCACGGACCCCGAAGAAGCCTGCGGCGACGCCGAGAAGGCCCTGAAGTACACCGGTCCGCCGCGCCGGATCGTGTGCCTGAGCCAAACCGGCGAGAACATCTAGCCGAACCACCTCCCCAGCTCGGCGGGCTCGACGGCGTACCCGTCCGGCCGGACGAGCAGCAGCCGGCCGCGGTACTCGCTGTCGGTGGTGGTCGCGTGCACGACGTCGGCCTGCCCGGTGAAGCCGGCCGGTTCCGGGTGGTCGCCGAGGTCGAGCAGCAGGCCGCGGCCGCCGTGCAGCAGCGCCGAGAGCCGCGTCGGGCCGGCCGCCGTCGTCAGGTCGAGGTCCGGGACGCGGTGCGCGCCCGGGTAGCCCAGGGCCAGCCCGGACATGAGCCCGCTGAAGTAGCGGTTCCCGTCCGGCGTCCGCATCAGGTCGACGACGATCTCGCGCAGCGCCTCGACGTTCTCGCCGCGGTCCGGCGTCGTGAAGACGCGCTGCGCGGCCGTGTGCCGCAGCACGCGGGCCGCGGCCGGGTGGCGTTCGTCGTGGTAGCTGTCGAGCAGCCCGGCCGGCGCCGTGCCGCGCACGGTCGCGGCCAGCTTCCAGCCGAGGTTCATCGCGTCCTGGACGCCGAGGTTGAGCCCCTGACCGCCGAGCGGCGGGTGGATGTGCGCGGCGTCGCCCGCGAAGAGCACCCGGCCGTGGCGGTAGCGCTCCAGCTGCCGTGTGGCGTCGTTGAACCGCGACGCGCCGTGGAGCTCGCCCAAGCGCGTCCCGTCGCCGTAGAGGGCCGTCAGGGCCGCGGTGACCTCGGCGTCGGTCACCGGCGCGTCGCGGCCCGGCTGCGTCGTCGTGGTGCCGAAGACGAAGCGGTGGGTGCCGTCGCCGAGCGGGGTGAGCATCGCCCAGTGGCCGTTCGCCTGCCGCGTCACCTCGCTGAAGTGCGCCATCCGCGGCGGGACGAGGTCGGACGCCGCCGCGAGCGTGATGTGCGCGAGCGTGGCGACGTAGGTCTCGGTGCGGCCAGGGAAGGGCAGCCCGAGCCGCTTGCGGACGGTGCTGTGCGCGCCGTCGCAGGCCACCAGCCAGCGCGCGCGGAGCCCGTCGACGGTGACGCCGTCGTCGTCGGGCTCGACGGCCGTCACCTCGAACCCGCGCCGGAGCACCGCGCCGTGTTTGACGGCGTGCTCGGCCAGCATCTCCTCGACGTCGTCCTGGCTCCGGTTGCGCACCCGCGGGTGGCGGGTGCGCCAGACGCTGTGGTCGAGCGCGACCGGCAGCCCGGCGAAGTGGCCGCTCGGGCCGTCGAGCGTCCGGTCGGCCGGGTCCAGGCCACGCAGGTCCAGCAGCTCGGCGGTCCGCGGCTGCAGGCCGACCGGCCGCGGCAGGCCCGGCCCGTCGCGGCGGTCCAGGACCGTGACGGAAACCCCGGCCAGCGCGAGTTCGGCGGCGGTCGTCAGGCCGGTGGGTCCGGCGCCGATCACCAGGACGTCCATGTGCACTCCTCAAGTAGACTGAGTGCAAAAGTAGACCAAGTGCAGAGTTCGGCGAAACCTAATAAGCGTTCTGGTCCGGCAGGAGCGCCTGGACGTCGAGGCGGTCGGCCAGCTGGCCCGAGTTGTGCATCAGGTCCGCGACGCGCTGCAGCCGGATGCCGTTGAGCGACGCCGGGTACGAGCCGAGCGAGATGAGCGCGGCCGTCGTCGCGTCGATGTCGGAGAACTTCGGGAGCGAGTCGCGGACGATCGCCGGGTCGGTCGCGCTCTGCTGAGCCGCGCTCAGGGACTTGCGGAACTCCGCGAGCGTGCGCGGGTTGGCCTGCGCGAACGGCTTCGCGGCGGCGTAGCCGGACAGCGGGAAGCCGAGGGTCGCGCCGCGGGCGCCGTCGGCGAGGATGTGCGCGCCGAGGTCCTTCTCGGCGCGGGTGATGTACGGCTCGCTCATCAGCGCCGCGTCCGCGTCGCCCGCTTGGAGCGTCTGCGGCATCCGGTCGAACGGCACCTGCTTGAACTTGATCTTCGCGACGTCGACGCCGGCGGTGCCCAGCACCGAGCGCGCGGCGAGCGCGCCGACGTCGTCGAGTGCGTTCACCGCGATCTCCGGTGCCTTCTTGGCGGTCGGCACCGTGTAGTCGGAACCCGGCAACGTGACCAACGCCATGGTGTTCGGGCCGGACGTGTACGCCTCGCCCTGGAGCTGCAGCGCCGCACCGCCCGCCGCGGCGCGGAACATCGCGATGTCACTGGCGAACGTGACGTCGAGATCACCGGCCGCGACCTTGGCCAGCCCGTCGTCGGCGCCCAGCTCCACGAGCTGCACGTTCAGGCCCGCCGAGCCGAACTTCCCGGCGTTCACGGCGATGCGCAGCGGGGCCGTGTCGATGGCGTTGCCCACACCGACACGCAGAGTGGTCCGTTCCAACGGCGGTGGCGCGGCCGTCGAACCGGAATTGAACAGGCTGCAGCCCGCAGTCGCCAGCAGCGCCGCTACCAGCGGAATCGTCCATCCGCGTCTGATCATGAACCGCCACCTACCGCGAGAATCTGATTCTCGTGCTGGATCGTATGGTCCGCGCCCCATACGATCGCGGGCAGGGCCGGATCGCACCAGCGCGGCTTTCGGATCTTCATCGAGCGGGCTACCGTTCAGTAGGTTCGAGGTGTCGGTAGGTCCGCGGGTTCCTCCCGCGGTGGAAAAGGAAACCAGGTGACCCGTCGCGACAAGCGTCCCCGCAAGGGTGGCGACGCGGCGGATCCGCGTCCGGCCGGCGGCCGCTGGCGATTGCGGAACTGGCGCCTCGGCACGAAGCTCTTCGCTGTCCTGCTCATTCCCGCGCTGGCCGTGATCGCGCTCGTCGGTCTGCGGATCAGCACGGACCTGCGTGACGCGCAGCAGCTCGCGGAGTTCGCGACCCGCGGCCGCGTCGACAGCACCGTCGCCGAAGCCATCCACGAACTCCAGCGCGAGCGTGACCTCACCGTCCGGTTCGTCGCGCAGAACCGCTTGGGGGACACCGCGGACCTCGCCGGCCAGCGCAAACGCGTCGACCAGGCGATCGGGACGTTCGAGCGGACGCTGGCCGACAGCCGGCCCCGCCTCGACGCGAAAGCCGCGGAAAGCCTGCAGCAGACCGACGACCGGCTGCGCGTGCTCGGCGGTCTCCGGTTCTCCGCGGAGCACTCCGCGTTCCCGGCCGACGCCGTGCTGCGCTCCTACAGCGAGCTGATCTCCGGCCTGCTCGACATCAGCGACTCGGCCGCCGCCGACGTCTCGGACCCCGAGCTCGCGCGGTTGCGCTTGGCGGGCAACGCACTGGCCCGGATCAAGGACCAGCTGTCGGTCAAGCGCGCGGTGATGGCGGAGGCGCTCGCCGAGGGCACGCTGAGCCGCGACCGCACGCGCGCGCTGCTCGGCGCCGAAGCCGAACTCGCCGCCGCGCGCAACGACTACCGCACCTTCGCGACCCCTGACCAGCAACGGATGTTCGACGACACGGTGATCGGCCTGGTCGTCGACATCGGCAACGACATGGTCGAATCCGCGCTCACCCGCACCGAAAACGGCCAGAACCTCTCGGGCCTCGACCCCAACCAGTGGGACGTTTCGGCGACCCACACGGTGAACCTCGCCCACCAGGTGCAGCAGGCGCTGCTGGTCCAGTTGCAGGAACGCACCGACACCCTCGCGACGCAGGCCCGCGCGGCGGCGATCTGGGACGGCGGGGCGGTGCTCGCCGTGCTGCTCGTCGCCGGCGTCCTGTCGGTCGTCATCGCGCGGTCCCTGTTGCGCCCCTTGCGGATCCTGCGCCGCACGGCCTTGGAAGTGGCCGAGCACCGGCTGCCCGCGGCGGTCCAGGGCCTGCTCACCGACCCCGAACCCGCGCCGGAGAACCTCCGCAAGCGCCTCGCCGTCGCGCCCGTCCCGGTGTTCACGCGCGAAGAGGTCGGTCAGGTGGCCCGCGCGTTCGACGCGGTGCACGGCGAAGCCGTCCGGCTGGCCGGCGAACAGGCGATGCTGCGCGAGAACGTCAACGCGATGTTCGTCAACCTCTCGCAGCGGAGCCAGGACCTCGTCGAACGGCAGCTTTCGGTGCTGGACCGGATGGAGGCCGACGAGCAGGACCCGGACACCCTCGCCGGGCTGTTCGAGCTCGACCACCTCGCGACGCGGATGCGGCGCAACAGCGAGAATCTGCTGGTCCTGTCGGGTCACGACTCCGCGCGGGAGGACGCCGGCGCGGTGGCGGCCGACGAGATCATCGGCGCCGCGCTCTCGGAGGTCGAGCACTACCAGCGCATCGAGCTCGGCCCGGCGCCGCAGGTCGCGGTCCGCGGCGAGGCCGTCAACGACCTCGTGCACGTCGTTTCGGAGCTGCTGGAGAACGCGACGCGCTACTCCGGCGGCGGCACGGTCACCGTCGCCAGCGCCGAAACCCACGACGGCGACTGGCAGATCGAGATCACCGACCACGGCGCCGGCATGCCGCAGGCCGAGATCGACCGCACCAACACGCGCCTGGCGAACCCGCCGGACGTCGACGTCGAGGTGTCGCGCCGGATGGGCCTGTTCGTGGTCGCGACGCTGGCCAAGCGGCACCGGATCGACGTCCGGCTGAGCGCCGCCAACGGCAGCGGGCTGGTCGCGACGGTGCTGGTGCCGACCGGCCTGATCGTCGAGCTGCCGCCCCTGCCCGCGCCCCCGCCGCCCGCCGAGCCCGAGCACGCCCCGGAACCCGAGCTGCTGGCGCCGCTGGCCCCGCTCACGCAGCCGGAACCCGAGCCCGAGGGGCCGGAAGAGCTGACGCCGCCGTCGATCGAGGCCGGCCCGCCGCGCCGCGCGCCGGTGGTGGCGCGCGAGCACGCCCCGGAGTGGCCCACCGCGGAAGACGACCCGCACCTGGACTTCGACGCCCCGACCGAGCGGATGCCCGCCTACCGCGACGTCCTGTCCCGCTGGTTCGACGCCGCCGCGCCGCCCGAGGTGCCGCGGCGCGCGGCCGAGCCACGGCCGATCGCGGAAGAGCCCCGCCCCGCCGAGCCCGAGCCGCGCCACGCGCTGGCCTCGGGGCTGCCGCTGCGCGAAGCCGCGCCCGTCCCCCCGCCGCCACCGCCCCCGCCACCCCCGCCGCCGCTCGCGCCGCAGCCGGTGGCCGCCGAGCCGAACCCCGACGACGAGGACACCGATCCCCAGTTCCCGCCGGTGCCCCCGCCCGTCGCGCTCCCGCAGCCGTCCGCCGCGATCGAGCCCGAGTACCAGTGGCCGACGCCCGCGGAGCTGGAGCAGGAGGACGGCGCCGAGGACACCTGGCCGTTCCTGCAGCCGGCCGACGCCGCGGCCAGCCCGGGAGCGGTGCCGGAGCAGCGGCCGATACTCTCGCTTTCCCCGGAAGCGGTGCGCGAACGGATGACGAGCCTGCAAGGCGGCTTCCGGCGAGGGCGGCACGCGAGGGGAGAAGACACCCGGAACCAGTGAAACGGATGAGGCATGAGCTCGAAGACGCCCCTGCTGGAAGTGATCGCGCTGGACGCGGCGGACGCCGAAGGCGCGCAAGCGGGCGGGGCCGACCGCCTCGAACTGGTCGCGGACATGGCCCAGGACGGCCTGACGCCTTCGCTGGAGACGCTGCGTGATGTGCGGTCGGCGACCGATCTCCCGATCCGGGTCATGCTGCGGGACAACGGTTCTTTCGCCGCCGGGGACATCGAGGGCCTGCGCGCGGACACCGCCCGGCTGATCGACGCGGGCGCGCGCGAGTTCGTGTTCGGCTTCCTGAACGTCGACAGCGAAATCGACCTCGACGCGTGCGAAGCACTCATCAAGGAGATCGACGGCCTGCCCTGGACGTTCCACCGTGCCATCGACCGTACGCGCGACCCGCTGCGCGCGTACGACCAGCTCGCGGCGCTGGGCTGCGACACGGTGCTCGCCGCGGGCCACCCGAACGGCGTCGGCAGCGGGCTGTCCGTGCTGCAGCGCCTCGCGCAGCGCGACACCGGACCGGAACTGCTCGTCGGCGGCGGCCTGCGCGCCCAGCAGGTCCACCTCCTGCGCGCGGGCGGCGTGCGCGGGTTCCACGTCGGCAGCGCGGTCCGGCCCGGCGGCTGGCAGTTCGCGGTCGACGCTGAATCGGTTCGCACGTGGGTCGAACTCGTCAAGTCCTGATCGAACTGCGAATTCTGCGCGTCACGTGAGTCATGATTACGGGATTCGCAGGGTGCGCCGGCGTGCGCGGTAAACACGTTCTTTCGCGGTGAAATCCCATTTCGCCGTTGCAAAAGCCGAGTGGCACCTGCGCGTGCGGATGCACGTGCAGGTCACGGCTTTGACCTGGTTGGCGGCTGATTTCGCGCAGATCGACTCGCTACGGTTGTCCCGCATTTCGCGATCCGGCCGATGTTCCAGAATCGTTCTGCAGTGCGGGAGGCGGCGCTGTGTGCGCGCGTATTCAGTTCAAGACGAGCTCGTGGCCAGGCCAGCAGGAACCGAAGAACTCGACCATCCGGTGGGTGTTCGTCGCCTGGGGGCGGCTGATTCCCCGCGAATATCGAACCAGTGTGTCCGGAACAACCCGGAAGGTCGAATCGTGACCAGCGCGATCCCGCGGCAACGCGGAACCGGAACGTCCGAAGACGAGTTCGCCCACCTGGGACTCGGCAGCTCGCTCGCCCTCGGCGGCCTCCTGGCCGTCGTCAAGATCGCGGAAACCGCCACGGGTGTGGTGCTGACCGCCACCGGGGTGCTCCCCGGTGGCCACCCCCCGAAGGAGCGACCCGGGGCGTGGTCCGGAGGGGAATGACCGGGAGCTGCCACGGGCGGTGGCTCTCCAGAAAGACGGAGGGCTGCCATGACCGGCAGTGACGGCCGGGAGGACCCGCGCGGCGTCCGCGTGGGCCTCACCGACGTGCGACGGCTGGAGGAAGCCGTCGCGGAGCTCCGGGCCCGGGACTACCGCCACGGCGGCGGGTCCTGCGCCGAGACGATCGCGGCGCGGTTGCCGGCCGCGGCGGACCTGCTGGCCGGCACGATGCGGGACGCCGTCCTCGTGCGGCTCTGCACCGTCGTCGCCGACCTGTACAACCTCGCCGGCTGGACGAGCTTCGACGAGAACCGGCCCGCGGCCGCGTTGGCCGCCTTCGCGCGGGCGTCGGAGCTGGCCGTCGAGGCCGGGAACGACGACCTCCAGGCCAACATCCGGTACCGCACCGGACGGCTGCACCTGCACTACGGCGCGGTCGACGCGGCACTGGCGGAGTTCGCGCGCGGACGCGAAGCGGCGCTGCGGGCGCGGTCCCAGCGGGCACAGGCGATCCTGTCGGCCAACCAGGCGTGGGCGTACGCGAAGAAGGCCGACGTCGCCGCCGCGCTGACGTACCTGCGCCGCGCGCGGGCCGAGTTCGCGGCCGCCCACGAGACCGAGGTGTCGCCGTGGGCGGCCTTCTTCGACGGCAACGACATGGCGGCGATGACCGGCACGGTGCACGGCGAGCTGGCCCAGGTGGTCGACGTCCGGCACGGCCGCGCCGGGATCCGCGCCCTCACCGACGCGATCGCCGGCTACGGCCCGGACATGACGCGCAGCCGGGGCCTGACGGTGATCTGGCTGGCCACCGTGCACGCGCTGGACGGCGATCTCGACGTCGCGGCGAGCGTCGGGCAGGAGGCCATCGAGCTGGCCGGCGCGCTGCGGTCGCCGCGGACCCGGCAGCGGCTGCGGACGCTGTCGGCGGCGGCCCGCCGGTTCGCCGGTGACGGGCACGCGCAGGAGATCGTCGAACGGATCGACGAGCTGCCGCGTTGACCATCGAATTCCCATGAAATGGTAAACGGTGCGGAAAACGAAAATGGGAACCGCGAAATGACCAACAAAAGTAGGTTGGTTGCCGACTTATGCTCCTTGGCAACCTGCTGCGAGCATTCCGCGCAGGCCCGGTCCCCACCGCCGAGAGGAATTCTCCCATGCGCTTGCGCAAGCTCGTCGCGGCCGCCGTGCCGCTGCCGGCGTTGCTCGGCCTCGCCGTGGCCGTCCCGGCCGCCGCGGCGACGGAACCCCTGGTCATACTGGCCGACTCCGCCGCTCCGCTGGTCAACAGCGCCCGCACCGGCGACGTCGGCGCGGCCCAGCAGATCACCGCGGCGCTCTCTCTGAAACTGCACAACCAGCAGGCGCTGGAAAGGTTCCTCGCCGAAGTGCAGAACCCGGATTCGCCGCAATACCACCACTTCCTCACGCCGGTGCAGTTCAATGCCGAGTTCGGTCCGACGCAGGCCGACGTCGACAAGGCCGTCTCATTCCTCGGGAAGGCGGGGGCCACCGGGATCGAGGTTTCCGGCAACCGGCAGGCCGTCACGTTCCACGGTTCGGCGGCGCAGCTCGAAGCGGCGTTCCACACCCGGATCGGGAACTACCACGACACCGTCTCGGGCCGGAACTTCTTCGCGAACGACTCCGCGCCGACCGTCTCCGCGGACGTCTCGGGCGTCGTGGCGAACGTCGTCGGGCTCGACGACCACGCCGTGCGGACGCACTCGTCCCAGGCGTCCAAAGCCCAGCCCAACGTCGTCAAGTCCGTGACCCCGCCGATCCTCAAGACCGCGTACGGCACCAGCGGTCTCTCGGCGACCGGCAGCGGCGTCAAGGTCGGGTTCGTCGAGTTCGACGGCTACAAGAAGGCGAACGTCACCAAGTACGACAGCACGTACGGCCTCTCGGCGGGTTCGGTGACGACGGTCCCGGTCAGCGGCGCGAACTACGACTCCTCGCCCGGTGACGGCGAGATCGAGGTCGAGCTGGACATCGAGGTCGTGCACGCGCTCGCCGCGGCGGCCGGCGACTACGTCTACGAGGCGCCCAACTCGAGCGCCGGCGAACTCGCGATGTACCAGAAGATCGCGTCGGACCACACGGTCAACGTCGTCTCGATCTCTTGGGGCGCCTGTGAATCCGCCGAGGGATCGAGCGCGGCGAAGAGCGTCAGCAACGCGATCGCGACCGGTACCGCGGAGGGCATCTCCTACTTCGCGGCGGCGGGCGACGACGGCACGACCGACTGCTACCGCCAGACCGGCTCCACCGCGAAGGCCGTGGACTTCCCGGCGTCCAGCCCGAACGTCACGGGCGTCGGCGGCACGCAGCTGACGGTGACCTCGTCGAACGCCTACAGCAGCGAGAAGGCGTGGAACGACGGCGCGTCCAACGGCTCGACCGGCGGCGGCATCTCGACGGTCTTCACGGCGCCGTCCTGGCAGTCCACCCAGAGCACGACCAACCGCAAGGTCCCGGACGTCTCGGCGGACGCGGCCAGCGGCTCGGGCTACTACATCTACACCGCGGGTTCCTGGGAGACGGTCTGGGGCACGTCCGGCGCGGCCCCGCTGTGGGCGGCCTTCGCGACGCTGCAGAACCAGGTCCACGGCGGCGGCCTGGGCAACCTGAACCCGAAGTTCTACTCGATCGGCAACGGGTCCTCGTACGGCACGGGCTTCCACGACGTGACGACGGGCAACAACACCCTGCACGGCACGACCGGCTTCACCGCCGGCACGGGCTACGACCAGGTGACCGGCTGGGGCTCCTTCAAGGGCTCAGGCCTGTCGGGCCTGATCGGCTGAGGCCCCCGGGTAGGTCCAGGTAGGTCCGTGAAGGCCTGGCGGATTCACGCGGTGGTTGCAACACCTGTCGTTGGTTGATCCAACAGTAGCTTCGTGAGGACCTCGGCTGGTGTTCGCCAGCCGAGGGTCTCCCGCGGTCGCCCGTTCAGCTCAGCCGCGACCTCCGCCAGGTCCTCAGCTGTGTGCTGAGACAGGTCGGTGCCTTTCGGAAAGTACTGCCGGAGCAGACCGTTGGTGTTCTCGTTGGACCCCCGCTGCCACGGCGAATGCGGATCGCAAAAATAGATATCCAGCCCCGTGGCCAGGGTGATCGTCCGGTGATGCGCCATCTCCTTGCCCTGATCCCAGGTCAGCGACCCCAGCAGCAACGGCGGCAACGTCGCGATCATCTCGGTCATCGCCGCGGCGACGGTGGCTGCGTCTCGCCCGTCGGGCAGGTGCAGCAACATCACAAACCGGGTCGAACGCTCCACCAGCGTCCCGATCGCCGACCGGTTGTCTTTGCCCAGGATCAGGTCACCTTCCCAGTGCCCCGGGACTGCCCGGTCGGCGGCCTCGGCGGGACGTTCGCTGATGTTGACCATGTCCTGGATCCGGCCCGACGGTCGTTCCCGGCGGGCCTGGGTTTGCCGTCTCGGCATCCGCAGTGCTCGTCCGGTCCGCAGCGCCGCGGTCAGTTCCCGGCGCAACGCTCCGCGGCTTTGGACGTACAGTGATTGGTAGATCGTTTCGTGTGACACCCGCATCTCCGGCCGGTCGGGGAAGTCCAGGGCCAGTCTTTCGGAGATCTGCCGTGGTGACCACTTGCGGTTCAGCCCGGCCTGCACCACCGCCCGCAGTACCGGATCAGCGGCCAGCTTCGCGGTCTTGGGTCGTTTCGCGCGGTGTTCGGCGCGGTGCTGGGCGCTGCTGGGCCGGTAGTTCCCGGTCAGGCCGGTGTTGCGGGCCAGCTCCCGCGACACCGTCGAAGCCGACCGGCCGATCATCCTGCCGATCGCGCGGGGCCCGTGACCTGCGGCGGTCAGGCAGGCGATCTCGTCCCGCTCAGTGATGCTCAACCGGAGCGGACCGGGGCGGGTGGGTGCGTTGCTGCTCACCCCGCCAGCGTGGCGGAACAGCCGGACTCCGGTGGCGGGGGCGAAGCCGGCCGCTCGCGCGGTCGGCTTCGCCGCCTTTCCTGCCCGGATGTGGTCCCAGAACTCCAGCTGCACTGACCTGGGCAGCCAGCGATGCGCTCGAACCATCGGCAACTCCACCTTTCATCGAGGTGGTGTTGCAACGACCCCATGACTCCGAGCCTCCTTACCGGCCATAAGAGCCGGTAAGGAGGCCTTCACGGCTTTTCGGTGGTTTCTTTCGCAGCGCTAACGGTTAGCCTGGGGGCATGCTCAAGCGCACGGTGCTGGACGCCACCCGCGAACTCCTCCGAGAACTCGGCCTCACCACGGTGTTCGGCAACCCCGGCACCACCGAGGTCCCGTTCCTGACGGAGTGGCCGGACGACTTCGACTACGTCCTGGGGCTGCAGGAGTCCGCCGTCGTGGCGATGGCCGACGCCTACTCCCAGGCCACGCGGCAGGCCGCGCTGGTCAACCTGCATTCCGCCGGCGGCGTCGGGCACGGCCTCGGCAGCATCTTCACCGCCTACAAGAACCGGACGCCGCTGATCATCGTCGCCGGGCAGCAGGTGCGGTCGCTGCTGCCGCACGATCCGTTCCTCGGCGCGATGGACGCGCCGGAGTTCCCGAAGCCGTACGTGAAGTGGTCGATCGAGCCCGCGACCGCCGAGGACGTCCCGGCCGCGCTGGCTCGGGCCTACCACGTCGCGACGCAGGCGCCGTCCGGTCCGGTCTTCGTGTCCGTCCCGGCCGACGACTGGACCGTCACGACCGAACGCCCGATCGTCTCCCGGCCGCGGATCCGCGGCTTCGCGCCGGATCCCGAGGCCGTCGCCGAGCTCGCCGCCGCGTTCGCCGCCGCGGAACGCCCCGCGATCGTCGTCGGCGGGGCCGTCGACCAGGACGGTGCCGTCGAGGAGGCCGTCGCGCTCGCCGAGCGGGTCAACGCCGGCGTGTGGGTCGCGCCGATGTCGTTCCGGTGCTCGTTCCCCGAAGACCACCCGCTGTTCCAAGGGTTCCTGGACCCCGAGCGCGGGGCGATCTCGGACAAGCTGGCCGCGCACGACCTCGTCGTCGTGCTCGGTGCGCCGGCCTTCACCTACCACGTCGAGCGCGGCCGGGGCGAAGCTCCGCTGCCGCCGCTGTTCATCGTCAGCGACGACGAGCAGATCCTCGCGCGGGCCTTCGAAGGCACCGGCATCCGCGCCACCTTGAAGCTCGGCATCCGCGCGCTCGTCGAGGCCGTGGGCGAGACGAGCCGGCCCGCGCCCGCGCCGCTGGAGCGGCCCGCGAAGCCGGACGGCAGCGCGCTCACCGGGGCGTACTTCTACGCGACGCTCGCGGAGGTCCTGCCGGACAACGCGCTCGTCGTCGAGGAAACCCCCAGCCACCGCGCGGTGATGCACGACCACCTGCCGATCACCGCGACCGACACCGGCTTCCTGACGATGGCCAGCGGCGCACTCGGCTACGGCGTCCCGGGCGTGGTCGGCGCGGCCATCGCCCGGCCGGACCGCAAGGTCGTCGGCGTGATCGGCGACGGCTCCAGCATGTACGGCATCCAGGCGCTCTGGACGGCCGCGCGGCAGGAACTGCCGGTGACGATCGTGATCCTGGACAACACGGAGTACGCGGCGGTCCGCATCCTCGGCGACGCGATCGGCGGCTCCAAGCTGCCGGGCACGCAGCTGGGCGGGATCGAGTTCTCGGCACTGGCGGCGAGCATGGGCTGCCAGGGCATCGCGATCACCGAGCCGGCCGCCTTGGCCCCGGCGTTGACGGCGGCCCTGGCCGACGACCGCCCGACCCTGGTCCACGTCCGGGTCGTGCCGGAGAACTCCACCATCTACTGAAGTCCGTGAATGCCACATCGAGGGACGTAGTGTCCCTCGATGTGGCATTCACGGACTTGGAACCGGGTCAGCGACGGGCCTGGGTCCCGGTCCGCACCTTGGTCTGCTCGGCCAGCGCCCATTCCGCGGCGTCGGAGGCGGCCTTGGCCGCTTCCTCCGGGGTGCCGCCGTGCAGCAGCCGCGCCACTTCACCGCGCAGCGTCACGAACTCCAGCGACTCGCGGGTCGCGATCTGGTCGCGGTCGGCGGGCAGGTCCACCTTCAGGTCCGCCACGATCGACGCCGGCGACTTCGACAGCACCAGCACGCGGTCGGACAGGTAGACGCTCTCGTCGATGTCGTGCGTGACGACGAGGATCGTGGCGCCCTGCTCGCGCTGCACCCGCCGGGTCAGATCCTCGAGCTCGAACCGCGTCTGCGCGTCGACCGAGGCGAACGGCTCGTCCATGAGCAGCAGCGACGGCCGGCTGGCCAGCGCGCGGGCGATCGACACCCGCTGCTGCATGCCGCCGGACAGCTGCCACGGGTACTTCCCGCCGACGCCGGACAGCCCGACCTGATCGAGCGCCTCGGCGGCCCGCTTGCGGCGCTCGGCCCGGGAGATCGAACGCCACCGCAGCGGGAACTCGACGTTCTTCTGCACCGAAAGCCACGGGAACAGCGACCGGCTGTAGTCCTGGAAGACGACGGCGAGGTCGTCCGGCACGCCCGAGACGCGGTCGCCGTGCAGGCTGACCGTGCCGTCGGTCGCCGGGGTCAGCCCGGCGATGCAGCGCAGCAGCGTCGACTTGCCGCAGCCCGACGGGCCGACGATGCTGGCCAGCTGCCCGGCCTCGACGGTGAACGACAGGTTGTCGACGGCGGTGTGCGCCTTGGGGCCGGAGCCGTAGCGGTGACTGACACCGGACACTTCGAGCATGGTTGACATTGAGGGCCTTTCCACCGTCAGTCGCGGCCGAGGCGGGCAGGCTGCCACGCCAGTACCCGTCGCTCCGCGGCCAGGAAGATCGTGTTGAAGACGTAGCCGAGGATGCCGAGCAGCACCAACCAGGACCACATCGACGGGAAGTCGAAGTCCTGCTGGGCGTTCAGCAGTGAGCGCCCGATACCGAAGGAGGCTCCCACGAGCTCGGAGACCACCATGAGCAGCAGCGAGATCGACAGGCTCACCCGCAGCCCGGCGAAGATCTTCGGCGCCGCCGCGGGGAGCACGACCATGCTGATCCAGTACGCCTTGGGCGTGCGGAACGACCGCGCCGTCTCCACCTTGACCTGGTCGACCGAGCGGACGCCGTCGACCGCGTTGAGCAGCACCGGCCAGATCGCGCCGAAGATGATCGACCCGACCTGCATGCCCGAGCTCAGCCCGAACAGCACCGCGAACACCGGGATCAGCGTGGGCGGCGGGATCGAGCGGAAGAAGGCGAACAGCGGCCCGAGGTAGTCCATCGCCTTCGGAGACCGGCCGACCAGCACCCCGAGGACGATACCGACCACGGACGCCAGTGCCCAGCCGCCAAGCATGTGACCGAGGCTGGGGAACACGTTGTCGAACACCGCGTCGGTGAGGAAGAGGTGGTCCGCCGGTCCGGTGAACCACAGGTTCGCGGCGCGGACCGCGATCTCCGACGGCGGCGGGAAGAACTTGCTGCCGCCCGCGCGGGCGGCGAACTCCCAGAGCACCACGAGGACCGCGAAGAGCAGCCAGTTGCGCAGGACCGCGGTGGCGCCGCGGACGGCGCGCCTGCCGACGCGGCCGGACAGGGTCGCGGCGGTCATGCGATCGCCTCCCGGTCCACGGTGCTCCAGCGGAACAGCCGCTTGCCCACTTGCTCGAGCCCTTCGTTGATGAGGTAACCCAGCAGGCCGGCCACGACGGTGCCGGCCAGCACGAGGTCGAACCGGGTCGAGCCGGTGCTGGAGACCAGGATGAAGTTGCCGAGCCCGACTTCGGAGCCGGCCAGGAACTCGGTGCTGACGACGGCGATCAGCGCGATCGTCGCCGACAGCCGGATGCCGGTGAAGACGAACGGCGCGGTGAACGGCAGCGCGACCGACGTCAGGATCCGGAACCGGCTGGTCCCGGACGCCCGCGCGGTCTCCATCAGCACCGGGTCGATCTCGCTGAGCCCGTAGATCGTGTTGAACATGATCGGCCACAGGGCGGCGTACACCGCGAGGGTGATCTTCGCCTCCGGCCCGGAGCCGATCACCAGCAGCACCAGGGGGATGAGCGCGGCGACCGGGATCGGGCGGAGGAACTCGACGATCGCGGCGGTGGCGTTGCGCAGCACCGGGACGCTGCCGAGCAGCAGGCCGGCGGGCACGCCGACGGCCACGGCGATCAGGATCGCGATCAGCCAGGCGAGCATCGTCGCGATGACGTCGCGGATGAAGGAAGCGTCGCCGAGCAGTTCCCCGACGGTGACGAGGACGACGCTGGGCGGCGGGATGAACGTCTTGCTGACCAGGCCGACCTGGACGACGACCTCCCAGAGGAGGAGGAAGCCGACCAGGCCGGTCAGGTTGCGGAGCAGTCTGGTCACGATGTCAGCTGGCAGTCGCCTGGGGGGCGATCATCGCCGCGGCGTCGACCGCCGTGTTGATGGCACCCAGCTGCAGCAGCAGGTCGGGGACGCGCTGCATGCGGCGGGCGTCCAGGACCGAGCCGTAACCGGGGATCGTCAGCAGCTTCGCGGTGTCTTCGTCGATCTTCGCGTACTTGACCAGCAGCGGCTCGACCTTCGAGCGGTCGTTGATCGCGTCGCGGGTCGCCTTCTGCATCGCGCGCTGGAAGGCCGCGAGGGTCTTCGGGTTGTCCTGGACCCACTTCTTGGGGGCGCCGTAGCCGGTCAGGGGGAAGTCCTGGCTGGCACCGGTGTTGATGTCGATCACCGGGGTGGCGCCGACGTTCTTGGCGGCCTGGGTGATGAACGGCTCCGGCAGGTACGCGGCGTCGACCTGGCCCTGCTGCAGCGCGGCCGCGATGTTCGGCAGCGCGAGCGTGACCCACTGGACCTTGTCCGAGGGGACGCCGTGGTCCTTCATCACGGACTTGGTCAGCAGGTCGGAAGCCGTGTTCTTGGCCGTGATGGCGATCCGCCTGCCGGCGAGGTCGGCGACGGTCTTCACCGGCGAGTTCGGCACGGTGACGATGGCGTTGCTCTTCGCGTTCACGGAGGAACCGTCGGCGACGAGCTGCATGTCGGCGGCACCGGTGCTCTTCGCGATGAAGAACGGCGTATAGGTGGAGAGGGCGATGTCGGCTTCGCCGGAGATCGACTTGGTCATCGAGGCCTGGCCGCTGGCCGCGACCACGGACTTGACGTTGAGGCCCTCGGCCTTGAAGTAGCCGCCGTCCTGGGCGAGCCAGAACGGGCCCAGGTCGGTGGTCGGCAGGATGGAGACCGTGATGTTCGGCTTCTCCAGGCCGCCCCCGTTCGACGAGGCGTTCGAGTCGTCCGAACCGAGCGCGCTGCAGCCGCTGGCGGCTGTCACGGCGGCGGCGGTGAGGGCGAGCCCGAGCGCGGCACGGCGAGTGCGAACCCGGCCACTGCTCCTGGCGTTTCCAAGCAAGGCCTGCTCCTTGACGAAGGTGACGGTTGGTGTACCGAATCCAGTGAAAGTGCGTGACTCATTGTCCGGAGACACGCGGGCCACTGTAGACAGCGTGACAGCCTGCTCACAACGGGTAGAAGCAATACCCGGACGAGTGGTACGCATCACTCTTTGGGCCTCTGGTCTAGACCCGCTGCTCCACTCGCCGTAGCAGAACACCCAGCGTAGGACGGGGATCCGCAAAAAGGGATCACCAGTTGCGCGCCGACTGAGCGAACGCTGTGCAACATCCTGCGCGTGTTGTCGGGAGGGTTACATCTTCCCCGGCCGTTCGCTACCCTCTGCACCTGCGGGGAGGTTTCAACCTCCGATGTAGTGAGAGAGAGTCCCTGGATGGCCGATCAAGAAGACCCACATTGGTCTACCAGGACACGCTGTGCTTTTCCTGAGAGATTCGCCCCCGCAGTAGAGACCACAGCCAGGCCGGGCAGAGCCGCCGCGCCGGTGGGATAGGCCGACATAGACCGATGCAAGATCAGCGCAGGGACCCGACCGTGATGCTCCAGCTGAACCGATTCCGCCCGCGAGGGCGGCGTTCGGGCACCCCCGTCGAAGACGATCTTTTCACCCGTACGGGTACCGTCTCGCGCTGGGCTCCGACCGACCGGCCGGTGCGCCGGTATGCCAGGAGCGTGCGTACGAGTGGCTGAGGAGAACGTGATGCGCCCCGGCGGGCGCTGGACCGACCAGGGCTTTACGAGCACGAACGATGATGGTGGTGCGGCGGTGCCGAACGAAGACGCCGCGGGGGTGGGAGGGACCCCTGCGCAGTCGCCTGGAGCGAATCCGGGGAAGAAGTCCGGGTTTTTCTCCGGCATGCGTGACTGGCGGCTGCGGTCCAAGCTGGCCGCGGTCCTGATCATCCCTACTCTGACCGCGTCGGTGCTGGGTGCACTGCGCGTGGTCGACGACGCCCAGCAGGCGGCGGAGTTCCAGCGCACCGCCGACCAGGTCGCGTTCGCGGTCAAGGTCACCACGGTGGTGCACGAGCTGCAGAACGAGCGCTCGCTGGCCGTCGCGCGGATCTCGTCCGCCAACCAGCTGCTGCAGACGGGGCTGGACGCGCAGATCGCCAAGGTCGACCGCGAGGTCACCGACCTCAAGGGCGCCGCGTCGACGTTGAAGAACGACGACCAGGCCACGACCGACCGCTACGCCCGCGGCATCCAGCGCCTCGACGCGCTGCGCCCGCTGCGTGCGGCCTACGGCGCGCAGAACGGCCTGCCGGACATCACCGTCATGACGGCGTACTCCGGCATCGTCGACGCGCTGATCGAGCTGGGCCGCGAGGTGACCACCGCGGTCACCGACCGGGACGTGCTGCGCCTCGGCACCAGCACGCAGGCGATCAGCGAGGCCAAGGAGTTCACCGTCCGCGCGGACGCCGACCTGCAGATCGCGGCGTACCGCACGAACTTCCCCGGTGACCTCCTGGACCAGACGCGTGCGGCGGCGTCCAGTGCGGACGCCTCGGTCATCTCGTTCCTCGCGAACGCCGACGACGACCAGCGGCAGCTCTACAACGACACCTACTCCGGTCCGGAGGTCGACGACCGCCGGCGGATCCAGACCAGCGCGTTCGCCTCCGCCCAGCTGGGTGAGGCGCCGAGCATCGAGCCCTCGACCCTCAGCAAGGACAGCACCGTCTCGGCGGACAAGCTGCACGCCGTCGAGTCGAACCTGCTGGCCCAGCTGAAGACCCGCGCGGACGACCTGGCCACCGCGGCCGTCAACTCCGCCTGGATCGGCGGTGCCGTCGTGCTCGCCGCGCTGGCCGCCGCGATCGCGCTGATGCTCATCGTCGCCCGCCTGATGCTGCGCCCGCTCCGGGTGCTGCGGAAGAGCGCGCTGGACATCGCGTACACCCGGCTGCCCGAAACCGTGCAGAACATCCTCGACGACCCGGACCCGGTCGGCGCCTCGAAACGCGCCGTCCAGCCCGTGCCCGTCGACTCGCGCGACGAGATCGGCGAGGTGGCGCGCTCGTTCGACATCGTCCACGAGCAAGCCGTCAAGATGGCCGCCGAGCAGGCCCTCCTGCGCGAGAACGTCAACGGCATCTTCGTGAACCTCTCGCGCCGGTCGCAGCGGCTGGTGGAACGCCAGCTCGGCGTCATCGACCGGCTCGAGGCCGACGAGCAGGACCCGGACCACTTGGCCAGCCTGTTCGAGCTCGACCACTTGGCCACCCGGCTGCGGCGCAACGGTGAGTCCCTGCTGGTGCTTTCCGGCGCCGGACTGGCCAAGTCCGTGCCGAAGCCGGTGCCCGCCGCCGACGTCATCGGCGCCGCGGTGTCCGAGATCGAGCAGTACGCCCGGATCGAGGTCGGCATCGTGCCCGACGTCGCGGTCCAGGGCCTCGCGATCCACGACCTCGTGCACGTCCTGGCCGAGCTGCTCGACAACGCGACCTACTTCTCCGAGCCGGAGACGAAGGTCATCGTGCGGGCGGTCGTCACCCGGCGGAAGGCGCTCGCCATCCAGGTCACCGACCACGGTGTGGGGATGGGCGACGACCGGCTGGCCGAGGTCAACGCGCGGCTCGCCGAGCCGCCGGACCTGGACGTGTCGGTGACCCGGCGAATGGGCCTCTACGTGGTGTCGCGGCTCGCCAAGCGCCACGGCATCGAGGTCCGGCTGCGCGAGAACGAGGACATCGAAGGCGGCGTCATCGCCCGCGTCGTCGTCCCGGCCGAGCTGCTCACCCAGCTCCGCCCGGGCATGCCGCGCCAGCAGCTGACCCAGACGCCGCCGCCGCAGAACCGGTCCGAGACGTCGATGTCGATGCCGAGCATCCCGGTGCCGTCGATCCCCGACTACGAGCAGACGCAGACGCACCACCACACCCCGCCGCCACCACCGGCCCCGCCGGTGCACGAACCGGTCGCCAACCAGGGTGGGCTGGTCCCGCTGGACCAGCCGATCAGCCTGGACGACCTGGTCAGCGGCGGGCGTGCGGCAGGACCGTTCCTGTCGCCGGAGCTGCCGAAGCCGGAGACGCCCGCGTGGCCGACGGCCGAGGACCTCGCGCCGCTGACGCCGTCGCCGAACGGCGACGGGGCCAGCCACAGCGCGGACACCCGGTTCCAGCCGCTGGTGCTGCCCAAGCGCGAGCCGAAGTACGTCCCGCCGGAGGAGCCGCCCCCGCCGCCACCCGTGGCGGACGTCGGCTCGTCGGCGCTCGAAGACGATGTACCCACCCGGCGGCTGCCCATCTACCAGTCGGTGCTGTCACGCTGGTTCAGTGAGGGCGACGAAGCGGGCGCGGCCGATCCGGTGCCGGCTCAGGCCGACGCCGCGGCCGACCCGATGCTGCCGCCGCTCAACGGGCTGGCCGACGAGCCACGGCACGAGGCTCGGCGCGAGCCCGCACCGCGGTACGAAACCGAGCGCGAGCCCGTTCGCGACCGGGAGCCTGTCCGTGACCGTGAGCCGGTCCGCGATCGCGAACCCGTTCGTGACCGCGAACCCGTTCGCGAGCCGGAGCCCGAGCGCGTCGACGAGCTGCAGCCGACCGCGGCGACGCGGCACCCGCTCCTCCCGCCCGACGACGGCTGGCACAGTGCCTCCGACGAGGGCTGGAACGCGGCTCAGTCGCTGCTGGAGGCGAAGGACGAGGAGATCACCCCGGCCGGGCTGCCCAAGCGCGTCCCGAACGCCTACCTGGTGCCCGGGTCGATCAACAGCCCCTCGTCCGACGCGCCGGCGCAGAACAACTTCGCGGACAACACCGGTGGGAGGCCCGGAACGGGTGTGATCACCCGCTCGGCGTCCACGGCGCGGAGCCGGATGGCAAGCTTCCAACGTGGCTACACGTCCGGACGGCACGCGTTGAAGGAACGCACGGACGAAGACGGTGTGTTTCCGATGAATGGCAACACCACAGACAGCAGTGAGGAGTGAAAGTGACACGGGCGGGTGCAATGCAGCCGGGTGGCTCCGCGCAGCCGGGTGGCTCCGCGCAGGCCAAGGCGGGTAATACCGGCAGCTTCGCTTGGCTGATCACGGATTTCGTGCACCGGGTGCCCGGCGCGGCCCACGCGGTCGTGGTGTCGGCGGACGGTCTGCTCCTGGCGGCCTCGCGCGGCCTCCCGAAGGACCGGGCGGACCAGCTGGCGGCCGTCGCGTCGGGGCTCACCAGCCTCGCGCGGGGTGCGGCCAAGGTGTTCGAGGGCGGCACGGTCGCGCAGACCGTGGTCGAGATGGCCAACGGCTTCCTCTTCCTCATGGCGGTTTCCGACGGTTCCTGTCTCGCGGTGCTCGGGTCACCCGAAAGTGACATCGGCTTGGTCGTCTACGAGATGACCCTGCTGGTGGAGCGGGTCGGCCAGCAGCTGACACCGGAGATGCGGGCGCAACTGCAGGGCGCAGCGGTCCGCCGCTGACGACCGGGGAACCGAGGAGAGAGCCGTGGACGACGGGCGCTTGAGGGGCGATGGCCGGCTCGGTGACGACTTCTCCGGCGGGTGGTCCGAGCAGCCGGGGCCGGACGACGGCCGGGAGGACTGGCAGTCGTTCCGGGAACGCGTCGACCGTGAGTGGCGGCAACGGCGGGTCACGGGTTCCGACAGCGACCCCGTCCGGGAACCGCCGAACTGGCTGACGGACTCGAACGCGGGGCAGGAGCCGATCCGGCCCATCGAGCCCGGCAGCAACGGGTACCGCGACCGCCTGCTCGGCGGGCCGGGCTCGGAGCTGTTCGGCGGCGCGAGCGGGCCGTTGTACGACGCGGCGGACTTCGCCGCGTACAGCAACGACCGCGAGCGCGACTACACGTCGGGACCGGACTCCGGGGAGCTGGCCGCGGCGCTGCCGCGACAGGCCCACCAGGAGTACGTCGACGAGCCACCGCCGCCGACGGAGATGGAGACGTCGGGCCTGGTCCGGCCGTACTTCCGGACCCGCGGGCGGACGAAGGCGACACTCGATCTGGCGATCGAGACGTTGATCTCGACCAGCGAACAGGGCCGGTTGCTCGACCGGGTCCGGGTGCCCGAACACCGGTCGATCTGCGACCTGTGCTTCGACACCCGGTCGGTGGCCGAGGTGGCGGCGCTGCTGCGGCTGCCGCTCGGTGTGGTGCGGGTGTTGATTGGTGACGTGGCGGGGCTCGGGCTGGTGCTGGTGCACTCCAGCAGCCAGACCGTGGGTGACCGGCCGAGTATCGAGTTCATGGAAAGGGTGCTCAGTGGGCTTCGGAGAATTTGACTCCGACGCGAACGCGCCGCAGGTGACGGGTCCGACCTCGTCGGCCAAGATCGTGGTCGCCGGCGGGTTCGGTTCGGGGAAGACAACGATGGTCGGGGCGATCTCGGAGATCGACCCGCTGACCACCGAGGCCATGATGACCGAGGCGAGCGTCGGACACGACGACACCTCGGCGACGCCCAACAAGACCACCACTACCGTGGCGATGGACTTCGGGCGCATCTCGCTGGACTCGGACCTGGTGCTGTACGTGTTCGGTACGCCGGGTCAGCACCGGTTCTGGTTCATGTGGGACGACCTGGCGGTCGGGGCCATCGGCGCGGTCGTGCTCGTGGACACGCGGCGGCTGGCCGACGCGTTCCCGTCGATCGACTTCTTCGAGAACCGGAAGCTGCCCTACGTCGTGGCCATCAACTGCTTCGACCGGTTGCTGCACCACCAGATCGAGGACGTCCGGCACGCGCTGACCATCGCGCCGTCGGTCCCGATCATGGCGTGTGACGCGCGCGAGCGCGACTCCGCCAAGCAGGTGCTGATCTCGGTCGTCCAGCACGCGATCGCGCACGATTCGGCGTTGCGCGCGGGATAGCCCGATGACGCCCCGAACCGGATGCGGCCGTTGGAGTGAACTCCACGTGCTTCACCCACCTCGGGGGCAGCGGCCGCCGTCCGGAGCGGGGCTCGGGGCGGCGCGTTCGGCACCGTCGACGGCCAGGTTGTCCCGCTGGGCCTGCCGGACCTCGGCTGACCTGCGCGGACACCGCGTCGCCACGCATCGTCGCCGGCGGCGCGGAGTGTCGCTCGAACGCGTGGACCCGTCCGGGTCAATGCGGTGCGCGAGCATGCGCACACGTAGAGTGCGCGGCGGCCATCCGGTCGCGGACTCGACACCGCCGTCGGTGCGAATACGCTTGAGGGAGGCGCCGTCGACCGGCCACTCCGGTGTGCGGCGCGCGGCGCGGCACGAGCGAGGAGGGGTAGTGGTGACGGCATCCGGCCAGGGCACGTTCGGCTGGCTCATGACGGAGTTCGTGCGCCGGGTACCCGGCGCCGCCCACGCCGTTCTGGTGTCCGCAGACGGCCTGCTGCTGGCGCCGTCGGAGGGCCTGCCCCAGGAGCGAGCCGAGCAGCTGTCCGCAGTGGCCTCCGGACTGCTCAGCCTGACGCACGGAGCCGCACGCTGTTTCGAGGCGGGCGGTGTCAACCAGACGGTAGTGGAGATGGAGCGCGGCTACTTGTTCCTGATGTCCGTTTCGGACGGCTCGTCGCTGGCGGTGCTGGCCGCGCCGACGTGTGACATCGGCACGGTCGCGTACGAGATGACCCTGCTCGTCGAGCAGGTCGGCCAGCAGATCACCCCCGAGCTGCGCGCGCAGCTGCAGGGCGGCGTGCGTGGGTAGGACACGATGAGGATTTCGGGATTCGACGATCCGGACTCCACCGGCTGGGACGCACTGCACCGCGGCACCGAGCGCGAGGGTTTCGATTCGCCGAGCAAGTTCGATATGTCGACGTTGTCGACGATCATGCCGCGCCGGAAGCGGCAGACGCCGCCTCCTCCGCAGCCGCGGCCGGACCCGCAGGGCTACACCGACGAGGACACCCGCGAATGGGGCTCCTCGGCGGCCGCGACCCCCGACGACGGCTACGAAGACGACAGCTACCAAGACGACGGTTACGACACCGGCTACCACTCCGGTTACGACGACGGCGGGCACGCCGCCGGCCGGCCGGAGTGGCGGGACGAGCCGCGCTACGAGCCGGAGCCGCCGCCGGTGGAGACCTGGACGCCGCCGCGTGGCGCGGGCCGGGCCCCGGCACCGCGGCCGCCCGCGCCCCGGCCGCCGGCCCCGCGCCCGCCCGCGTCCCGGCCCCGGGCCCAGGCGCCCGCGCCGTCGTGGGCCCCGCCGGTCGACCCCCGCGCCGGCTGGACGCCGCCGCCGGACCCGGAGACTCGCTGGATCCCGCAGCCGCCCGAGCCCTACGGCTACGACGAACCGGCCCCCTGGAACGAGCCCGCCGCACGCGTGGCGAGCCCGGTCCCGGTGGCTTCGGCCGGCTCGCGGGTGCGGCCGTACACCCGCACCGGTGGCCGCACCCGGTCCGACCACAACCTGGCGCTCGAGGCCCTGGTCTCGACGTCCGACGACGGCCGCCGCTACCGCGGTGTCCGCTCGGTCGAGCACCGCCGGATCTGCGACCTGTGCCTCGACACGCGGTCGATCGCGGAGATCGCCGCGCACCTGCGGCTGCCGCTGGGTGTGGTGAAGGTGCTGGTCGGCGACATGGCCGACATCGGGCTGGTGCTGGTCCACCACACCGAGCTGATCCTGGGCGACCGCTCGTCCCGCGACTTCATGGAACGCGTCCTGGCGGGCCTGCGGGCCTTGTAGCTCAGGGCGTGAGGGTCAGGGCCAGTGTGTTGCCCGGCCCCGGGACCGCCGCGTTGACCAGGGCCGTCCCCGGACCGCAGTTCGCGAAGGCGCCGATCGTGTAAGTCGACGTCAGGTGGCCGCCGGTCGAGAGCGTGAAGTCGGCCGACGTGATCTCCGTCGTCACCGGCTGGGCGGTGCCGCACGCGGGGCCGACGTCGTACGGGGCGCCGCCGACCGTGACGTCCGAGACGCGCACCGGCCAGGTCGCGGTGCCCGTGAACCCGCCGAACGACGAGCCCTCGATCCGGGCCGGGCCGAGCGTCACCGTGGCGCTGACCGCGCCGCTCGTGACCCGCGCCGGCGGCAGCGTGAACGTCCCGTAGTAGGTGTAGGGCCCGATGTCGGTGTACATCTCGACCGTCCCCGGCCCGAGTTTGACGTCCGCGTCCGGTTTCGCGACGTGCGTGGTGCCCACGACCGCGTACTTCGTGTAGACCGGCGGTCCGACGGCGCTCGCCGGCCCGGCGAACCCCAGCCCGCTCACCACCACCGCCGCGGCCACCGCGGTCACGCGTGTTCCTCGCTTCATGGTCCCTCCCCTGACTTCCGAAGGACCCAGGCTTACCACGTCGGCGCGCGGTCCGGTGCCGATTCACCGGATCGCGGGTGATCAGTCCTCGACCAGCGCCGCCGAGGTGATGCGGTGCAGGGAGTAGCGCTCGTTGTTGTCGCCTTCGAGGATCCCGCCGCCGACGCGGATGGGGCGGACGACGCGCTGGCTGGCGGTGCCGCGCGAGTCGACGAAGCCGATCCAGACCTCACGGCGTTCGAGCGTGGCCCGGGACAGCAGCTCGAGCGTCGCCGACGTGTCCGCGCCGCCACCTCCCGGCGCCTTGACCGTCGAACCCCGGCGCCGCGCCGTGGCCGCGTCACCCGCGCGCAGGTTGGAGACGATCCGCTCCGCCTGGTCCTCGGTCAGCACCGCCTGCTCGCCCGGGTTGCGCCGGGGCGCGCGGGCCTTCGCCGGCAGCCGCCTGCCGCCGGGGCGGATGTCGACGACGCGGCCGTCCGGGCCCTCCGCGGCCGGGGCGAACCCGGCGCCGCGCAGCCCGGTCAGGACCTCGTGCAGGGGATCCGGGCTGATCACGACGGTCGGCGCGATCAGCCGCAGGTCGTGCTCCGCGGCGATCGGGTGGGCGAGCACCTCGGCCAGCAGCGCCTCGTCGTCGCACCGCAGGAACGACGCCGCGACCCCGCCGCGCAGCCGCCCGTGCCGTCGCGCGACGTCGTCGACCAGGTAGCTCAGGCCCTGCGGCACCGGCGTCGCGGACTTCGCCCTGAACAGCGCGTGCAGCTCGTCGGCCGTCCGGCCGGTGTCGAGCGCGCGCCGGACCGAGCCCTCGGTGATCCGGTAGACCGTCGCGTGGCCGGCCGACTCGATGTCGGCGACGGCGTCCATCTCGGTGGCCAGCTCGGGTTCCAGCGGCCCCGGCGCGACCACCGTCAGGTCGGCCTGCAGCAGCACCTTGTCCACCGGCGCGGGCAGCGCGTCCAGGATCGCTTCGACGGCGGCCGGGCGGTCGTCGGCCAGCAGCGCGCGGGTCGCCGTCGTGACGCCGCCGAGCCCGACCAGGCCGAGCGCGCTCGCCTCGGCCACGGTCCAGCGCACCGTCTCGTCCCGCAGCCGTCCGCCACGGCGGGGGGCCCGCCAGGCGAGCACCGCGACCAGCTCGTCGACGCTCTTCACCCCGGCGCCCTCGGGCAGGGCCGCCAGCGTGGCCAGCACGCGGCGGCGCGCGACCGGCGCCAGCGGCCGCCGGAGCTCTTCGGACAGCGGCGCGACCGGCTTGTCCTTGGCGTCGCGGCCGCCGGCGAGCCCGGGCAGCCGCGGCAGCTCGAGCCACGCCTGCGCGAGCGTCATCCAGCGCTGGGCGGTCGGCGACGCGAGCCAGGAGTCGGTCAGCGTCGTCGGCACCCATTCGGGCACGCTCGCCTCGCTGTCCGCGACGAGCCCGGCCCCGACGGCCAGCTCGGCCAGCAGCGTCGCCTGCGTCTCGTCGATCTCGAGGTCCTTGGCCAGCTTCTTCAGCTCGCGCACGCCGAGGCCGCCGGACTTGAGCACCGGGGGCGGCGCCGCCGACCACCCGCGCAGCAGGGATTCGGTGTGGCGCAGGAACTCCATCGCCTCACCGGCCGCGGCTTCGTCCAAAGTGGACGCTCGGTGCGGGTGCACCGGCAGCTCGGGCTCGGTGAGCGTGCCCGGCCCGAACACCCCGCCGCGCACCGCGACCCCGAGCTCCATCGGCAGCTCGACGGTCTGGTCGTCGCGCCGCAGCAGCAGCCCGCGGGCGAGCAGCTTCTGCACCGGCGTTTCGGCCTTCTTCAGCGTGAGGTCGATCCCCGCGTCGCGGGTGCGGCCGATCGGCGGGCCTGCGGCCAACGCGTTCAGCACCCCGCGTTCGTCGTCGGACAGCTCGGCCAGCCGCGCCTCGAGGTCTTCGCCGGCCAGCGCCGGCGACGGCGTGCCCAGCCCGGCCGGGAACGGCCCGAGCGCCTCCCGGACCGCGGGCGGCACGCGCAGCGCGTCGTCGGTGCCCCAGACCAGCGCCCGCGCGCGGAGCCGGGTCAGCGGTGCCGCGAGGTCGGCGCCGACCAGCTTCGTGACGTCTTCGACCGGCACGGGGTCGCGGTCCGCGCCGGTCAGCAGGCACGCTTCGAGCACGGCCAGGGTGACGGTGTCGAGGTCTTCGCAGGCACGCGCGACCGAGCCCGGGGTGCCGGCGCGGGTGGCCAGCACCGTGCTGTCGGAGGGCGGCGGCGTCGACAAGTCGCGACGCGTGCGGAGCAGCTCTGCGAGTGCGGCGTCGGGCTCCGCACGCAGCCAGTCCGCCAAGGAGGTCGCGGGCATAGAAGGACCAGGGTACCGGGCGGTTGGCCGGACCCGCCCGGGCTCGGGCAGACTGTCCCCGAGAACCGAGTACGGCTGTGTGGAGGACGTTGTGGCCAAGGGCGAGAAGAAGCACAAGGGTGTCGACCCGACCTGGCCGGGCGAGGCCGGTGAGCACCCCGTGACCGAACTGGCGTCGGACCGCCAGGGCGCGCTGTCGCCGTTCGGGGACCTCACGTTCCCGCTCGACACGGTGCCCTACGTGCACCCCGAGACCGAGATCAACCGCTGACCCTGTCGTTACTGGTCAGTACAGGTATCGGGGCCTCGTGAGGGCGGTCACGGGAGTAGGTTCGCTCCCGTCCCAAGCCCTCTTTCCCACGTGGGAGTAAGCCATGCCGGTTCCCGGTCCCGGATATTCGATCACCGTCCGGGTCGAGGCCCCGGCCTCGTCCAGCGCGGCCGGTGACCTCACCACTGCCGTCGGGCGCGTCGGTGGCGTGCTGACCGCGTTCGACGTCGTGGAGTCCCACTCCGACTCGATCGTGGTCGACATCAGCGCCAACGCGCTGTCGGAGAACCACGCGAACGACATCACCCAGACGCTCGACTCGCTGCCCGGTGTCAAGGTCCGCAAGGTCTCCGACCGGACGTTCCTGATCCACCTCGGCGGCAAGATCGAGGTCACCCCCAAGGTCGCGCTCCGCAACCGTGACGACCTCTCCCGCGCCTACACCCCGGGCGTCGCGCGCGTCTGCCAGGCGATCGCGGCGAACCCCGAGGACGCGCGGCGGCTGACCATCAAGCGCAACACCGTCGCGGTGGTCACCGACGGGTCCGCCGTGCTCGGCCTGGGCAACATCGGCCCCGCCGCGGCGCTGCCGGTGATGGAGGGCAAGGCGGCGCTGTTCAAGAAGTTCGCCGACGTCGACGCCTGGCCGGTCTGCCTGGACACCCAGGACACCGAAGAGATCATCATGATCGTCAAGGCGCTCGCACCGGTCTACGCGGGCATCAACCTCGAGGACATCGCCGCGCCGCGCTGCTTCGAGATCGAGAAGCGGCTGCGCGAGCAGCTCGACATCCCGGTGTTCCACGACGACCAGCACGGCACCGCGATCGTGGTCGTCGCCGCGCTCCGCAACGCCCTGCGCGTGGTCAAGAAGAACATCGAGGACTGCAAGATCGTGGTCAGCGGCGTCGGCGCGGCCGGTTCGGCGATCATCCGGCTGCTGCTGCGCAAGAACCCGGGCGACATCGTCGCCGCGGACATCGACGGCATCGTCCACTCCGCGCGCGGCAACCTCGACGACAACCTGACCTGGATCGCGTCGCACACCAACGCCGAGCAGGTCAGCGGCACCCTGCACGAGGCCCTGGTCGGCGCGGACGTCTTCATCGGCGTCTCGGCGCCCAACCTGTTCGGCGCCGAGCAGGTCGCGACCATGAAGGACGACGCGGTCGTCTTCGCGCTGGCCAACCCGGACCCGGAGATCGACCCGCTCGAGGCGCAGCAGCACGCTGCCGTCGTCGCGACCGGCCGCAGCGACTTCCCGAACCAGATCAACAACGTGCTGGCCTTCCCGGGCGTCTTCCGCGGCCTGCTCGACGCGCACGCCAACAACATCGACGACGACATGCTGCTGGCCGCGTCCGACGCGATCGCCGACGTCGTCGACAACGGCAAGCTCAACGCGTCGTTCATCGTGCCGAGCGTGTTCGACAGCGCGGTGGCGCCCGCGGTCGCCGAGGCGGTGCGCAAGGCCGTCCGCGCCGAGCGCTGAGTCACCATTTCGGCTGATCTTCGAATCCGTCTCCGGACGGACGACGGCGGTGTTCCGCGCGCCCTAGGCTCTTGGCCGGCCCAAGAGACCAACCGGCGAGCACCGGCGCCCGGGACCCCCAGCTCGCGGCGCCGGTGCGAAACCGGTCACCTGCTCTTCGCCCGGCACCGGCGGAAAGTAGCCTCGGCTGGTGAGTGAACTCAGCCACGTCGACGAGACCGGCGCCGCCCGGATGGTCGACGTCTCCGGCAAGACCGCCTCCGCGCGCACCGCGCTCGCGGCCGGCACCGTGCGGACCACCGCCGAGGTGCTCCGGCTGCTCGCCACCGACGGCCTCCCGAAGGGTGACGCGCTGGCCACCGCGCGGATCGCCGGGATCATGGGCGCCAAGCGGGTGCCCGAGCTGATCCCGCTGTGCCACCAGATCGCGTTGTCCGGGGTCAAGGTCGAGTTCGAGCTGGGCGAGGCCGAGGTCCGGATCCGCGCGACCGCCAAGACCACCGACGTCACCGGCGTCGAGATGGAGGCGCTGACCGCGGTGGCCGTGGCCGGGCTGACCGTGCACGACATGATCAAGGCCGTCGATCCGGCGGCGACGCTGGACGAGGTCCGCCTGCTCCGCAAGGACGGCGGCAAGACCGGGACCTGGGAGCGGCCGTGAAGCGCACTGCGCGGGTGATCGTGGCGTCCAACCGCGCCGCGAAGGGGATCTACGAGGACAAGACCGGCCCGGTGATCGCCGCCTGGCTGGCCGATCGCGGGTACGACGTCCCGGCGCCGGTCGTGGTCGAGGACGGCGACCCGGTCGGGGTGGCGCTGCGGGCCGCGCTGGCCGACGGCGTGGCCGTCGTGCTCACCACCGGCGGCACCGGGATCTCGCCGACCGACCGCACCCCGGACGTCACGAAGGCGGTCCTGGACCACGAGCTGCCGGGCGTCGCGGACGCGATCCGCGCGGCGGGCCTGCCCAAGGTGCCCTCAGCGGTCCTCTCGCGCGGTGTGGCCGGGGTTGCGGGGAGGACCCTCGTCGTGAACCTCCCGGGCTCCAGCGGCGGCGTCAAGGACGGTTTGGGCGTCCTCGACGGCATCCTGGACCACGCCGTCGATCAGCTGGCCGGCGGCGACCACCCGCGCGCGGTCCCCACGGGCCCGGCGGTCCGCGTCGCGCGGGCGCTGGTGACCGCGGAGCCGCTCTCGGTCGAGGAGCACGCCCGCCTGGTCGAGGACGACGCCGCGGGCGCGGTGGTGACGTTCGCCGGCGTGGTCCGCGACCACGACGGCGGCAAGGGCGTGCGCGACCTGACCTACGAGGGCCACCCGAGCGCGAGCCAGGTCATCGCGGACGTCGTGGCCGACCTGTCGGCCCGCTGGACCGGCGTCCGGGCGGTCGCGGTCAGCCACCGCATCGGCCCGCTGACGATCGGCGACGTCGCACTGGCGATCGCGGTGGCGGCCGAGCACCGCGGCCAGGCGTTCACGGCGTGCGCGGAGCTGGTGGACGAGGTCAAGGCCCGCCTCCCGGTCTGGAAGCACCAGCACTTCACCGACGGCACGGACGAGTGGGTCAACTCGCCCTGACGCGCGGTCAGCCCGCCGCGGGGGCGATCCGGAAGACCGCGACCCGGCCGGCCACCGCGGCGAACTCGTCCGGGTCGCCCTTCGTGACGATGCCCAGCTTGACGAACATCGGCACCCCGTGCGGGACCTCGCGCGGGAAAGCCCGCACGACCTCGCGGCGCAGGCCGGGGTCGGTGACCTCGGTGAGCGTCACCGGCTGCCGGCGGCGGCCGCGCGCGAGCTCACCGCGGCCCGCGGCGCGGACGTTGCGCGCCCAGTCGGACTCCGGCAGGCCGGCGATGACGTAGCGGTGCCCACCGACGGTCAGCGGGGAGACCGGCGTGGCCCGCGGCGCACCCGAGCGGCGGCCCGGGACCGTCACGACGTGGATCGTGCCGAGGGGCAGCCCGGCCCGCGTCAGCAGGCGGATGAGCCGGTTGGCGGGCCGCAGCCGGCCGGGGAGGGTCGTCACGGGAGCAAACCTTTCGACGATCGAAGGAGTTCTCCGTCAAGGTAGACTCTTTCGAGTGTCGAAACAACTGCCGTCCCGGGCCGAGCTGATCGCCGAGGCCACCCACGCCGCGGCCGACTTCGGCGCGGCCGGCGACCTGGTCGACGAGGCCGCGGCGGCGGCGTTCGGCGTCAACCGGACGGATCTGCGGATCATCGGCCTGGTCATGACGGCGGGCACGCTGACGGCCGGCGGGCTGGCCACGGCGGCCGGCCTGAGCCCGGCCGCGACGACGACGGCGATCCAGCGGCTGATCCACGCCGGGCACCTGACGCGAAAAACCGACGCCGAAGATCGGCGCCGGGCGGTGGTGGAGCTGACTCCGCACGCGGTGGACCTGCTGGAAGAGGTCTACGCGCCGGTCGAACGAGCCGGGCGTGAGCTGCTCGAGCGGTACTCCGCGGAAGAACTGGTGTTCATCATCGACCTGCTGCGCCGCGGCGAGCGGCTGCAGCTCGCGCAAGCGCGCCGGGTCCGGGGCGAATGACAAGAACCCTCCACCGCCCGGGGGATTGGCGGTGGAGGGTTCCCGATGTCACGGCTCGAGGCCGGACTCACGCATCACTGCGCGATCGTCACTTGGTGGCGATCTTCTGCCCGACGAGGATCATGTCCGCGTTCGGGATGTACTTCGCGTTCAGGTCCTGCAGCTTCTGGTAGCCGCCGGTGACGCTGAACTGCTTGGCGATCTTGGACAGCGTGTCGCCCGCCACGACGGTGTAGTCACCGGCCGGGTTCGAGCTGCTCACGCCGGTCGCCGACGGGGCAGCGGCCTGCTTGGGGGCCGCGGCCTGCTTCGGGGCCACCGGGGTGCTCTTCTTGGGAGTCACCTTCTTGGGCGTGGTGGTCTTCGCGGTCCGCGGGGCCGTCGACGAACCGCCGCCGCCCTTCTTGCCGCAGACCGGCCAGGCGCCGATGCCCTGGCCCTGTAGAACGCGCTCGGCCACGGCGATCTGCTGGTCACGCGACGCGCCCTGGGCGCTGCCGGTGCCGCCGTAGGCCTTCCAGGTGCTCTGCGTGAACTGCAGGCCGCCGTAGTAGCCGTTGCCGGTGTTGATGCTCCAGTTGCCGCCGCTCTCACACTGCGCGATCGCGTCCCAGTTCGTCGCCGACGCGGGGGTCGCGGCGATCGCGAGGGGGGCGCCGACCGCGATGCCCGCGATGGCGACGCGAGCGACGGTGCGGGTGGCAGCGGACATCTTGCGGTGCTTGCCTCGGTAAGACATCTGAATGCTTCTCAGGCTTCCCTGCGCCTACGAGACTTGTGCTGAGGGTCAGGATCGGGGTCCTGGCGCCGGCCCTCTCAGACCGGCAGACGGCTCCGACGCACGACGCGTCGTCCTCGTCCCCTCGTCCCTGTCCGGAAATGCTTTCGCTCGGGGTATGGGTCCGGGTATCCGTCGGACAGGGCTAGGCGCTACGGATTCCCGGTGTTGCGTGACTGGTCGGGGCCAGCCGATTAGCGACGGTACGTAACGATGACCGTGATCGGAAATTATTCGGGGCGTGACCTACGTCACAGTAACAGCACGCAACCCCCGTCGATGTGGGTGTCTACGCAGGTCAGAGGGTCGTTATCTGTCCGTTTCCTTGCCGAGACAAAGCACGGATCGTGAGGCTTGCATCACGTGTTTTGCGCAGTGAATGGCCCTTTCGGGCCGCCCGGTTCACGAATGGGGGGCGCATCTTATGGAGTCCCCCGGCGGTTCGCCAGACTTGACAGTGGCCTCTGGTGCCCCATGAGTAACTCCGGCCCCACCTGTTCGAGGGGTTTGCGAGCACGGTCGGAGGCGTCCGTCCGGGCGGCGGGTGCCGGCGGGGGCGACGGACCGTGTCCGACCAGGCGAGACGGGTCACCGGACGGAGTGGGATCGACCGCAGATTCAGCGTCCCGCGAACGCCCGGCCGCGGTGGGGCGCCACGCCGGGGCGCCGGACCCGCGTCGGCGAGCGGTCGGCCGCCGTACCCGAGCGGTCGGCGGTTATCGGGGGAGGGGAAGTGGCGTGCCGGGCCGGGCGGTTCGCGTACGCGGAGGGCCGGTGCACCTATCTATAGGAGAGACGCGGGGCAGCATGCGAGACGGCGCCCTTGTGTAGAGGAGAAGGTCAGCCGCCGGCGAAGGGCGGAAGGACGTCCAGCTCGGCGCCGTCCTTGAGGCGGCGGGTGAGGTCGCGGACCGCGATGCCGTCGAGCAGGTAGCTGACGGCCTCCAGGACCCGCGGCAGCCGCTCCGGGTGGAGGCGGCGCAGCTCGGCCACGGCGTCGGCGACCGAAGCGTTCGAAGGCAGCTGCACCTTCTCCTCTTCTTCACCGGCCGCGGCGCGTGCCGCGGCGAAGTACCGGACCACGATGGTCAGGGTCGTCATCTCAGCCGCCGATCGCGCTCATCGGCCGGATCGGCTGTGCGAACCCGGCGTCGTTGATCTCGTGCCCCGCGAGCTTCCCCCACATTGTCGCCCGCCAGGCGTCCGCCACTTCTTCATCGCGCACACCCGCGCGCACGAGGGCGCGCAGGTCGGTCTCGTCGTTGCTGAACAGGCAGGAGCGCACCGCGCCGTCCGCGGTCAGCCGGGTCCGCTCGCAGGCGGCGCAGAACGGCCGGGTCACCGACGCGATCACGCCGACGTCGCCCGGGCCGCCGTCGACCAGCCAGCGCTCGGCCGGCGCCCCGCCGCGGGACACCGGGAACGGGCTCAGCGAGAACTCCGTGCCCAGCATCCCGAGGATCTCGGACGCGGTGATCATCTCGCCGCGGTTCCAGCCGTGCTGGGCGTCCAGCGGCATCTGCTCGATGAACCGCAGGTGGTAGCCCTCGGCGAGGCAGAACTTCAGCAGCGCCACGGCTTCGGTGTCGTTGACGCCCCGCATCAGCACGGCGTTGACCTTGACCGGCGTCATCCCGGCGTCGCGCGCGGCGGCCATGCCGGCCAGCACGTGCGAGAGCCGGTCGCGCCGGGTGATCTCGAGGAAGGTCGCGGGGTCGACGGTGTCGAGCGAGACGTTGATCCGGGCCAGCCCGGCGGCCGCGAGGTCCTTCGCGCGCTTGGCCAGGCCGATCCCGTTGGTCGTCATGGACAGCCGGGGCCGCGGCTCGAGCGCCGTGATCCGCGCGACGAGGTCCTCGAGGCCCGGCCGCAGGAGCGGTTCACCGCCGGTGAGCCGGATGTCGGTGACGCCCAGCATCTCGACGGCGATCCGCATCAGCCGGACCAGCTCGTCGTCGGTCAGGACTTCCTCGCCCGGCATCCAGTCGAGGCCTTCGGCGGGCATGCAGTAGGTGCAGCGCAGATTGCACCGATCCGTCAGGGAAACCCGCAGATCGGTGGCCACCCGGCCGAAGGTGTCGATGAGTCGTGGGTTCTCGGGTCGGGGCACACGAGAGGAACCTCGTGTACCGGGGACGCGAGGAAACCCGAGATCCACTGCCGTCATTACGCACAGCCTAACTCTGGAACGCGCGAAGCGAGGTGATCGCTAGGATACTTTGCGGAGTGAGTGGTTCAGCGGCCGAACTACCCCGGTCGGCACGCCGGGAGAAGGACTCGTGATGTCGAGCACGACGGAAAAGCCGTACCCGGTGCCCGAAGCGGAACTCTTCCGCTTCGCGGAATTGGGTCGCGAAAGCAGCACGCTGACCGTACTCCGGCACGCCAGGATCGCCGAGCGGATGGGCCTGTCCGGTACCGACCACAAGACGTTCGACCTGGTCGGACAGGCGGCCGGGCCGCTCACCGCGGGCCGGATCGCCGAGCTCACCGGGCTGTCGACCGGCGCGGTCACGGGCGTCATCGACCGGTTGGAGAAGGTCGGGCTGGTCCGCCGCGTCCGCGACCCGGAGGACCGCCGCAAGGTCCTCGTCGAGGTCGTGCCCGGGGCCGCCGAGCGCTACGCGCCGCTCTTCCAGTCAGCCTTCGACGGGCTTCGCGAGAGCCTCGCGCAGTTCTCACCGGCCGAACGAAAAGTCATCGAGCGTTATCAGAATGTCATGCTGGAACAGCTGCGCGCCGAGATCATGCACAATTCGCGCCCCGCGTAGCTTTTCCTCAACTGCGGCGATAATGTCTGCGCTATGCCGCAATTTCGGTTGTCCGAGGCCGCGCGCCTGCTCGGGGTCAGTGACGACACGGTCCGCCGCTGGGTGCGCGCGGGCCAGCTGACCGCCACCGACGACGCCGCCGGCCGCAAGGTCGTGGACGGTGCCCAGCTGGCCGGGTTCGCCCGTGCCCAGGCGAGTGGCCCCGACGACCCGTCCCCGGTCGGCCGCTCCGCCCGCAACAAGTTCGTCGGGCTGGTCACCGAGGTCGTCGCCGACAAGGTGATGGCCCAGGTGGAACTGCAGTGCGGGGCACACCGTGTGGTGTCCCTGATGAGTACGGAAGCCGTACGCGAGCTGGGCCTGCGCCCTGGGGTGCTCGCGGTCGCGGTGGTCAAGGCGACCACCGTCGTGGTGGAGACACCGGAAGGAAGTCGATGAAGAAGCTTGCTCTTGCCGTTGCGGCCGTCGCCTTGTTCGCGGGCGCGTGCAGCAGCTCGGACGAGCCCAGCACGCAGTCCGGCGGGTCGTCGGCCAGCGCACCCGCGCCCAAGGGCGCCGGCGAGGCCGGCGGCACGCTGACCGTGTTCGCCGCCGCGTCCCTCACCGAGTCGTTCACCGCGCTCGGCAAGGAGTTCGAAGCCGCGCACTCCGGCGTCACCGTGAAGTTCAGCTTCGCCGGCTCGTCCGGTCTGGTCCAGCAGCTGACCAACGGCGCGAAGGCCGACGTCTTCGCCTCCGCCGACCAGGCCAACATGGACAAGGCCGTGCAGGGCGGGGTGATCGACGGCCAGCCGACCGTGTTCGCCACGAACAAGCTCGCCATCGCCGTCGCCCCGGGCAACCCCAAGGGCATCAAGACGTTCGCCGACCTGAACAAGGCCGGGCTGACCGTGGTGACCTGCGCCGCGCAGGTGCCGTGCGGCTCGGCGACCAAGAAGGTCGAGACGAGCACCGGCGTCACGCTCAAGCCGAAGAGCGAGGAGCAGGACGTCAAGCAGGTGCTGGCCAAGGTCCAGTCCGGCGACGCCGACGCGGGCCTGGTCTACGTGACCGACGCCACGTCCGCCGCGGGCAAGGTCGACAAGGTCGACTTCCCCGAGGCGAGCGGCGCGATCAACAACTACCCGATCGCCGTGGTCAAGGGCGGCCAGAGCGCACTGGCCAAGGAGTTCGACGACTTCGTGCTCGGCGCGGAGGGCAAGGCGGAGCTGACGAAGGTCGGGTTCGGCCCTGCGGCGTAAGCACCTCGTGAGCGGCCGGCCTGGGAAGTCCCCGGCCGGCCGTTCGCGGGTTCCGTGGGTGCTCGCCGTGCCCGCCACGCTCGCGCTGGCGCTGGTCGTGCTCCCCGTCGTCGGGCTGCTGGTGCGCTCCGACCTCACGCGGTTCCCCGCGCTGATCGTCACGCCGTCGTCGCTGCACGCGCTGCGGCTGTCGCTGATCACGGCCTCGTTGTCCACTGTGGCCTGCGTGCTGCTCGGCGTGCCGCTGGCCGTCGTGCTCGCCCGCGCCCGGTTCGCCGGTGTCCGCCTGCTGCGCTCGATCGTGCTGCTGCCGCTGGTGCTGCCCCCGGTCGTCGGCGGGCTCGCGCTGCTCTACCTGCTCGGCCGCAAGGGCTTCCTCGGCATGCTGATCACCACGCTGACCGGGGAGTCGGTGCCGTTCACCACGACCGCGGTGGTCATCGCGCAGACGTTCGTCGCGATGCCGTTCCTCGTGGTCAGCCTCGAAGGGGCGCTGCGCGGCTCCGGCGACCGCTACGAGCAGGTCGCCGCGACGCTCGGCGCGCGGCCCTGGACCGTCTTCCGCCGGGTCACCCTGCCGCTGCTGCTGCCCTCGCTCGGCTCCGGCGTCGTCCTCAGCTTCGCCCGCGCGCTCGGCGAGTTCGGCGCGACGATCACCTTCGCCGGCAGCCTCGAAGACGTCACCCGCACGCTGCCGCTGGAGGTCTACCAGCAGGCCGAAGTGGACGTCGACAGCGCGGTGGCGCTGGCGCTGCTGCTGATCGTCGTGGCGGTCGTCGTGATCGCCGTCGCGCGCCCGCGCTCGTGGGAAGGCGGGCTGCGATGAGCCTGGCCGCCCGGATCGAGGTCGTCCGCGGTTCGTTCGAACTGTCGGTGGACCTCGACGTGCCCACCGGGACGGTGCTGGCGCTGCTGGGCCCGAACGGCTCCGGCAAGTCGACGGTGCTCGGCTGCCTCGCCGGGTTGATCGCGCCGCGGTCCGCGGAGATCACCGTGGCCGGGCGGTCGCTGGCCGGCTTGGCGCCGCACCGGCGTGGCATCGGGCTGCTCTCGCAGGACGCGCTGCTCTTCCCGCACCTGTCCGCAGTGGACAACGTCGCGTTCTCGCCGCGCTCGACTGGCACCGGCCGCCGCGCCGCCCGCGACCTCGCCCACCACTGGCTGGCCGAAGTGGACGCCGTCGAGCTGGCCGGCCGGCGCCCCGGTCAGCTGTCCGGCGGGCAGGCCCAGCGCGTCGCGATCGCCAGGGCGCTCGCCGCCCAGCCGGACCTGCTGCTGCTCGACGAGCCGTTCGCCGCCCTCGACGTCGACGCCGCGCCCGCGATCCGCGGTCTGCTGCGGCGGGTGCTGAAGACCGGGCCGACGACCGTCCTGGTCACGCACGACCCGCTCGACGCGCTCGCGCTCGCCGACCACGTCGCGGTGATGAACGACGGCCGCGTCGTCGAACGCGGCCCGACCCGTGACGTGCTGTCTGCCCCGCGAACGGCGTTCACCGCGCGGATCGCCGGCCTCAACCTGATCGCCGGCACGGCGGTCGAAGACGGCCTGCGGACGGCGTCGGGTGCCGTCGTCTCCGGCATCCCCGCGGCCGATGTGGTCCGGGGAGAGCCGGCGGTCGCGGTGTTCCCGCCGAACGCCGTCGCCGTCTACGCCCGCGACGGCGAGCACCGGGGGAGCCCGCGCAACACCGCGGGCGCCGTCGTCGCCGCGCTGGAGCCGCACGGGCCGGTGATCCGCGTCCGGGCCGAGGGCGACGGCTGGGTGCACGGCCTCACCGCCGACCTCACCCCCGCCGCCGTCGCCGAGCTGGCCCTGGAACCCGGCACAGCGGTGACGCTGTCGGTCAAGGCCGCCACGGTCAGCGTGCACCCGGCCGCGGCTTTCTGACGCCCCAATGTGGCGTTGGGTGCATCTGACGCACCCGATGTGGCGTTCGGTGCGTCCAACGCACCCAACGCCACATCGGGGCGCATGGGAGCCGGGGTCAGCCGTCGTGGTGGTGGCCGCCGCCCGGGTGGACGTGGAACTTCGCCACCTCCGGCGGGTGCACGACGAACGGCCGCATCATGCCTTCGTCCTCGTGGTCGAGGATGTGGCAGTGGTACATGAACTCCCCGGTGCCACCACCGAACTGACCGGCCACGCTCACCCACTGGCCGGGGTTCACGAGGATCGTGTCCTTCCAGCCCTCTTCGTACTTCTCCAGCGGGACGTCGGTGAACCCGGCGAGCGGCGCCGTCGTCCGCGCCGACGCCTGGTCGAACGTCGTGGTGAAGGCCCGCCGGAAGAGCGCCTGGAACTCCGTCAGGTGGATGTGGATCGGGTGCGCGGGTCCGCCGTTCGCGACGTGCAGGATGTTCCACACCGCCCATCGGTCGTGGTCGATGAAGATGCCGGTGGTGTCGTCGAAGATCTTCCCGATCATCCGGAACGTCCGCAGCGGCCCCGCCGGGTCGGCGAGCTGGATGATCCCTTCGCCACCCGGGTCGGGGGTGTCCAGCTCTTCGAGGTCCCACATCTCCGGGTGGCCCTCGGCGTTGAGCAGCAGCGCGACCCAGACGTGGTCGTGGTCCGCCGGCAGCGTCGAGCCATGCACCAGCCGCGTGTAGGACGTCGAGATCGTCGCCGGCAGCCGGAACGGGTCGTGCTTCGCGCGGCCGTCGACCCGGAACTCCATCAGGTCCGGCTCGACCGTGCCGAGGCGCGGGTCGGCGTTGCGCAGCTTGAGATTGCGGCCCTTGAAGCGGCTGAAGTCGATCAGCACGTCGAAGCGCTCGGCCGGGGCGACGGTCAGGCCGCCCGCGGGCAGTTCCGCGGGCACCGGCAGCAGGCCGCCGTCGGTGCCGATCAGGCGGACGGCGTCGTTCACCGGCCGGTTGTCCTCGTCGACCAGGTTCAGCGTGTAGAACCGCGAGTTGGCCGCGTTGAGCAGCCGGAAGCGGTACCACCGCGCGTCGACGTCCAGGTGCGGCCAGATGACGCCGTTGACCAGGGTGAACGGGCCGGTGAACGGGATCATCGGGCCGTTCGGGACGACCGGGACCTTGAACAGCAGCTGCCCGGTGAGCGCGCCGGTCGCCGGGTCGGTGTCGAGGTTGCGGTCGGTGATGATCAGCGGGATCTCGTGGTCGCCACGGGGCAGGTCGAGCGCGTCCTCCTCGTCGTCGCGGATGAGGTACATCCCGGCGAGGCCGGTGTGGACGTTGAAACGCGTGATCGCCATCGCGTGGTCGTGGTACCAGAGCGGCATCGCGGGCTGGGCGTTCCGGTACTCCGTCAGCTGCGAAGTGCCCTTCAGGCCGGCATTGTGCGCCCAGCCGTCGTTGCCCGCGTTGGTCCGGGCGCCGTGCAGGTGCACCACGGTCCACGCCGGCAGGTCGGCGACGCCGTCGATGACGGAGTAGCCGGGCTTGTCCAGCTCGCGGCCGGGCCGGCTCGCCGGCGCGTCCGCCACCGGGCCCTGAACGGCGACGAGCGGAAACTCGCCGTCGATTTCGTTCGACCACGAAATCCGCAGTTGTTCGCCGGTGCGCACGTCGATAGTCGGACCCGGGAAATGTCCCGCGTACGTCCACAATGTGCTCGGCGGCAATTGTGAGTGGAGCCGCTGCTGCTTCGTCACCATCGGAATGGTGATCGCGTCGTGGCGCCAGGAATGCGGCCGGAGCGCCGGCGGAACGCGCAGTGGGTCGAGGAACTTGGTGAGTCCCCAGTTCGGCGCGGTGATCGGCCCGGTCGTCGCCGGGCGCTCGATGATTCCGGTCATGCGTTTCTCCCCCTCGCGGTGCGGGGGCAGGACGAATTGCGCCACGACGTTTCCGTCGACGACGTGTGCGGTGAATTCCCCCGAACCCCCTCGGTGGCCGGGTACGCGACTCCCCTCGCGATACCGGCAATTCCCACTGTAACCCTTTTCGTCGGCGAACGCAGGTGTCTCGCGCGCGTGATAGGTTTCGCGCATGGATGAGCGCCGGTGGACGTATCTCTCCGACATGGACGGCGTCCTGGTGAAGGAGGAGCACCTCGTTCCCGGGGCCGACGAGTTCCTCGCCGAGCTGAAGGCGAACGGCATCGGCTTCCTGGTGCTGACGAACAACTCGATCTACACCCCGCGTGACCTGCGGGCACGCCTGGAGCGCACCGGGCTCGACATCCCCGAAGAGGCGATCTGGACCTCGGCGCTGGCGACGGCGAAGTTCCTCTCGTCGCAGCGGCCGAACGGCACGGCGTACGTCATCGGCGAAGCGGGCCTGACGACGGCGCTGCACGAGGTCGGCTACGTCCTGACCGAGCGCGACCCCGACTACGTCGTGCTGGGCGAGACCCGCACCTACAGCTTCAGCGCCATCACGCGGGCGATCCGGCTGATCGAGGGCGGCGCGAAGTTCATCGCGACCAACCCGGACGCGACCGGCCCGAGCGTCGAGGGATCGATGCCCGCCACCGGTTCCGTCGCGGCGCTGATCGAGAAGGCCACCGGGCGTTCGCCGTACTACGTCGGCAAGCCGAACCCGTTGATGATGCGCTCGGCGTTGCGCCGATTGGGTGCCCATTCGGAGTCGACGCTGATGATCGGCGACCGGATGGACACGGACGTGCACTCGGGCATCGAAGCCGGGCTGCAGACGATTCTGGTGCTCACCGGCATCTCCACCAGGGAGTCGGCCGAACGCTATCCGTATCGGCCCACTCTGGTGCTCGACTCCATCGCCGACCTGATCGGGAAGACGACCGACCCTTTCGGGGAAGGCTGATCGAGACCCCGTCGCGAGCAGGGCTTATCGTCACCGGATGAGCAACTCCACATTTGTGGTGGGCGACGTGCATGGCCACCGGGACGAACTGGCCGAAGCACTGCGCGCCGAGGGGTTGGTGGACGACGAAGACAACTGGTCAGGGGGCGAGGACCAGCTGTGGTTCCTCGGTGACTTCGTCGACCGCGGGCCGGACGGCGTGGGCGCCATCGACCTGGTCATCCAGCTCGAAGCGCAGGCGGCGGAAGCCGGCGGCCAGGTCCAGACGCTGCTGGGCAACCACGAGATCCTCGCGCTGGGCATGTACCACTTCGGCGACCAGCCGGTGCCGTCCGACTTCGGGCCGCGCAGCTTCGCCCGCAGCTGGGAGATCAACGGCGGCCTGCTGTCGGACCAGGACCGGCTGACCCCGGAGCACATCGAGTGGCTGACCGCCCGGCCCCTGGCCGCGCTCGCCGCCGACCACCTGCTCCTGCACTCGGACACCCTGGAGTACCTCGACTGGGGCGATTCGGTCGAGGCGATCAACGCCTCCGCCCGCGAGATCCTGCTGGGCTCGGACATCGAGTCGTGGTGGGACGTCTGGCGCCGGATGACGACGCGTTACGCGTTCCGCGGCCCGGAAGGCGAGGACAACGCCCAGAAGCTGATGGACGCACTGGGCGGCTCGCGCATCATCCACGGGCACAGCGTCATCGCCGACCAGCTGGGCATCCACCCCACGCAGATCGAGGGCCCGTTCCTCTACGCGGGCGGCAAGGCCCTCGGCGTCGACGGCGGGCTGTTCGTCGGCGGGCCGTGCCTGGTGGTGAAGCTGCCGTACGAGCCGGAGTCGTGATCAGGGGAGCTCGACGATCTCCTTGCCGAGCGGCATCAGGGACACCGGGATCATCTTGAAGTTCGCCACGCCCAGCGGGATGCCGATGATCGTGACGCACAGCGCGATGCCCGTGAACACGTGCCCGATCGCCAGCCACAGCCCGGCGAAGAGGAACCAGATCACGTTGCCGACGAAGGACGGCGAGCCCGCGTCGCGGCGGTCGACGACCGTGCGGCCGAACGGCCAGAGCGCGTAGCGGGCGATCCGGAACGACGCGAGCCCGAACGGGATCGTGACGATCAGGATGCAGCAGACCACGCCCGCGGCCAGGTAGCCCAGCGCCATCCAGAAGCCGCACAGCACGAGCCAGATGATGTTCAGCAGCGTGCGCATCAGACGTGCAGCTCCCCGCTCACGACGGTCACGGCCTGGCCGGACAGGTGGACCCGGTCGCCGTCCTGGCGGGTCCGGACGATGCCGCCGCGCGCCGACACCTGCGCGCCGGTGAGGTCGGTCTTGTTCAGCCGCCCGGACCAGTACGGCGACAGGATGCAGTGCGCCGAGCCGGTGACGGGATCTTCGTCGACGCCGACGCCGGGCCCGAAGAACCGGCTGACGTAGTCGATGCCGTCGACGTCACCCGCGGCCGTGACGAGCAGCCGGCCCTTCCAGGTGGCCTTCAGCTCTTTCAGGTCGGGCTCGAGGGTGCGGACGGCCTCGGCGTCCGGGAGGACGGCGAAGAGGTTCTCGACGCCGCGTCCGGTCCGCTCGATCTCGACGCCGGGCAGGATCGCGCTGAGGTCGTCGTCGGACGGCGCGGGCGGGTCGGAGGGGAAGTCCAGCTCGACCCAGCCGTCGGCGGCCTTCGCGCGCAGTTCGCCGCTGAGGGTGGCGTAGACCTGCTCGCCGCCGAGGACGTGCGTGGTGGCGACGGTGGCGTGCCCGCACAGGGCGACTTCGGCCGCCGGCGTGAACCACCGCAACGACTTCGCCCCATCGTCTCCGCCCTCGCCGCTGTCTCCGCCGACGACGACGAAGGCGGTCTCGGAGTGCCGCATCTCCGCGGCGACGGCCTGCATCCAGGCGGGCTCGGCGGGCGCGTCGAGGAGCACGACCCCGGCGGAGTTCCCGGCGAAGGCCTTGCCGGTGAAGGCGTCGACGATGAAGAAGCGCATGCTTCCACTGTATCCAGGGCTTTTGGGCCCGTGTGGTGACGCTTTTCTCGCTTTACCAGGGCAACCCCTTAGGGGTCCTGGGGGGTCAGGCTTCGCCGATGGTCGGCCGGACGATCTTCTCGCCGTCCGGTCCGCGTTCCGGCTTGAGGTCGAAGATGTCTTCCTCGAGCTGGATCTTGTTCTTGTGTTCCTTGTCGTCTTCCTTCTTCTTGCCCGCGCCGGCCCCGGCCGCACCGGCGCCCCCGGCCTTCCCCTTGGCCGCGGCGGCCGCGGTCGCGCCGCGTTCGAGCCGTTCACCGGTGCCCTTGGCGCCCGTCTTGCCGCCTTCGCCCGCGGTTTCCTTCGGACTCCCGGTGGCGCCGCCGCCGGACACCCGCGACCCGGCGAACCCGCTCCCGGCGCGCCCGGCCCCGGACTTGCCGCGCGTGATGTCCCCACCGCTCCCGCCGGCGCCGGCCGTCCCGCCGGGCATGGCGAGGCCGTCCGGCCCCATCCGCGGGAACGCACTCGCGGCGGGCGCGCCGCGGAAGCCGGAGTTGCCGCCGCCGAAGCCACCGGCGTTCCCGGTGCCGCTGGTGGCCCCGGGCGGAACGAACGTGCTGGGCGGTGTCGCCCCGGGAGGCGTGGTGCCGCCGGGGGGCGCGAAGCTGCCGCTGGTCCCGCCGGTGCCCCCGGCGCCGCCGCCGACTCCGCTGAAGCCGCCTGTCCCACCGGTGCCGCCTGAGCCGCCGATGGTCGGGGTGCCGGTGAAGCTGGTGCTGCTGGTCCCGTGGAATCCGCTGGCGGTGGTGCTGTCACTCGACCCCAGCTGCGGCGGCGGCGAGTAGGTCGGCTGGGTGCTGGCGGTCTCGTGGTAGGTGCCGTCGAGGCCCTGGAGAACCTGCACGGCCTGCTGGTGCGCGGCGTCTGCCTGCTGCTGCTTCGCGGCGACGCCGTTCATCGTGTTCGCCCCGCCGATGAGATCACCGGCCTGGTACTGCTTGGTCGCTTTGTCGACCTCGGCCTGCTGGTTGAACCCAGTGGGCTCAGGCATGTTCTTCTGCGCATAATCAGCGGCGGCCGCCTGCTGCGAGTAGCGGTTGGAGCTGAGCTGGGCGGCGTTGGCCGTATCGGCGGTGTAGGTGGCGGTGTTCTGGAAGAACCCATGAGCCTGCGCGGCCCCGGAGCCCTGCCACTGCACTTCACTGGAGTTGACGGCGTCGTTCGCGGCGTTGGAGACGTCGGCCAGCCAGTTGCCGAGCTTGTTGGCCACCCGGCCGCGGTCGTCCAGATCCCCGGGATTCATGTTCTCGTGGACCATGTTGTAGAGGTCTTCATGACTGCTGGCGGGGTAGTTCTGCCCCGGCGCGGGCGCATCCCCGCGGGTGGCCCGATCGTGCAGCAGCTGCTTGCCCTGCTCGACGGAGTACTGCGCGGCCTGGTTCTGCGTCTGCGGCGTGACACCGTCCCGGGCATCGCCCTGGTCTTCGGCGCCGAAGTGGTGCACGTTCTGCTGCAGCTTCTGCTGCGTCTGGGCGTAGAAGTCGCTTTCGTACTGCCGATGCCCGGCGTGCTCCTGAGCCATGGTCACTCGCCCCCACGAAGCTTGGCGAAGGTCTGACTGTGGGCGTCCTCGGTCTCGCTGTAGTTCTTCCGGGCGATGGTGAGGGCCTCTTTGACCTGCTGAAAGCCCTTGATGAGCAATTCCAGGTTCGGGACGAGCGAATCATGGTCGCCGGTCGCGACCTTCACGTTGAAGGTCGCCACCTGTTCGGCGTACTGGCTGGAACCCATCTGAGGCTGCCTGGCCAGGATCTGCAGCTCGTATTCGATGCCGCGGTAGCCGTCGATGAACTCGTCGCAGACCTTCGTGTACTTGTCGAGGCCGGCCTGGTTGATCGCGAAACCGCCGCCCATAGCCAGGTTCTTGAGTCCTGCGGCACCCTCGTTGAGGCGCTTCGCCCCTTCCGGGTCGGCAGGGGTGTTGAGGAGCCCCGACAGGAAGCTCGAGCCTGCGTCGCCCGATGCCGGGGCGGCGATCGGCTGGTCACTGAAACTCGCGTCCGAGCTCATTCAGGCTCCCCTCCCGTCGAGCGACACTCTGGGTGCTCGCGCCCTACTGTAGTAGTGACAAGCGACCGGCGGCAGGGGTGACAGCCGGACGTATGTCACTCGGTCGTCCGCTCAGGTGTTGGGCGGGAGCAGCTTCTCGACCTTCACCGCGATCGCGGTCACCCGCTCGCAAGCCTGGTCGGTCGGGCTGTTGCCGGACAGCGACACGAGTACTCGCGAGTTCGGCTTGACCTCGATAGTGATGACGCACTGACCCGCGGCACCGATCGGATCGCGTTCGATGATCGCGTTGCGGGGACCGACGTGGCCTCGCGAAGTCTTCGACGGATCCGGGATGCTCTGGTCGTAACCGGCGTTGTCCTGCAGGGCGACCCCCACGTTGGCGTCTCCCGGCTTGTTCGACGCGCAACTGCGGAGGCGATCGGCCGCTGACGGCTGAGCAGGAGGAAAGTCCTGGCCGGCCAGGACCTGGTCGACGACCGTGCAGGCGTTCATGGCCGCGAAGGGGTTGTCGCTGTTTCCACTGCTCGGCGCGGGCGTGGACGCTTGGCTTGTCGGCGTGTCCGCGGCCTGCGGGGTGCCCCCGACCTTGCTGTCGCAGGCACTCACCACGAGGGCGAGCAGGACCAGGCTGGTGAGGGCGGCTCGACGTCCGAAGCTCGATCGGGTCACGACCTGAACACTACGGGTAGGCCGCTCGGCCGCGCGAGGACGCGGGTCACCGGCCCGTCGTGTCCGCTATCCGCTCGTGCAGCCACGCCCTCAGGTGACCGCCGTCCGAAGGGACGAACCGCAGGCGGGTCTCGTCGCCCGGCAACGGCTCGGTGAACGTCAAGTACCGGCCGCCGTCCGAATCGAGGAACGTGACTGTTCCCGCGGGGCGCAGGGCGGACTGGCCGTGGCGGGTGGACAGTTCGAACGTGCCGTGGCGGTGTGGGGGCCACGTTGCGAACGGGGCCAGTGCGTCCCTGTCCCGCGTGCTCGGTGCCTGGCCCGTGCGCTGGGTGATCGTCACCGGCGGCAGGGGGACCGGGCCATAGCGGGGGAGGATGCCGATCAGGGCGTCGACCAGGTGGTCCGGGCGGATCTGGACGAAGTTGACGCCGCCGGTGACCAGTTCCGAGTAGACGCCCAGGCCGTGGCCGATCGTTGCCCGGTACAGGACCTGCCTGCCGTCCGCTATCTCCGCCGCCCGGACGATGATCAGGATCTCCGGCTGGGTCCACGACCGCAGCGTCTGCTCGACCTCGATGTCCAGTTTGTCCGGGCCCGCCAGCCCACGAGCGCGGAGGGCGTCCCACGAAGCCGCCGCCAGACGGGCGTTTTCCTCGAGGGTGTGGCCGGCGCTGCGGATCTCGAACGGGTGCCAGTTCGCCGGGAGACCGGTTCGCCGGACCGCGACGTCGACCTCGTTCAGCCCCAGGGCGAATTCCTCCGGCACGATGCCGAGCGTAGCGGAACCGCCACCGGGCGCTCAGATGTCCAGCTGCCGCACGCCCGTCTCGCGCTGCGCGACGCCCGCCACCTGACCCGCCGTCGCGCGTCCCCGCAGCCGGACTATCTCGTGCGGCTGCAGCCCCACCGCCACGCCGAACGCCTCCACGTCCGCGAAACCGCCCTGACGCCGGCGCAGCTCCAGCGCCTCGTTCACCCGCTCCGGCGTCATCCCCGGGAGCCGCGCCAGGTCTGACGGAGTCGCCGCGTTGACGTCCACGAGCGGCACCGGCAGCGGGGCAGAAACCGAAGGAAGCGGCACCGGAGCAGAAACCACGGCAGGCGGTGGCGCCAGAACCGGCGCGTCGACCGGCACGTACGTCTCGACGACGTCGTTCTGCCGCACCTCGCGCGTCGCCAGCCCCAGGGTGAACACGCCCGTCCCGGCCGCCGTGCGCATCGCGACGCCGCCCCTCGCCACCGACAGGATCCGCAGGTCGGTCACGATGACCGTGCTGCGCTCGTTGAACGTCGTGCCCACCGGGCGCAGCAGCCGCGCCCGCGTGCCCACCGTCAGCAGGTTGTTCGTCCGCCCCTCCGGCACCTCGACCGCGGCCACGACCGAGCCGGTGCCCAGGTCGCTGACGCCGTGGACGTGCGCGGTGCCTTCACGACGTTCCAGGTAGTCGTGAGACGGCTCTTCGTACGCCGTCAGCGCGTCGCCGGCCATCGGTGGGACGTCGCACTGGAAGCCCAGCAGCACCGTGCCCACCTGGCCTGCCGGCAGCTCCGGCAGCGGCCCGGCCGGGCCGAACAGGCCCAGCGCCCGCATCGGCTGGCCGACGGGACGCCCACCGCGGAACAGCCCGGTCAGCGCGCCGAACCGCAGCACGCCACGGTCCGGGCGCACCTGCACGTGGAAGCCCGTCAGCTGGTCGTACGCCGGCGCGAGCACCGCGGCGACGCCCGCGTGCCGGCTCGTGTCCGGCCCGATCGTGTCGTCCGTGTACAGCTCCAGGGCGTCGCCGGGTCCGAGGTCGGTGCGCCCGACGGCGACGAAGACGTCCTTCAGGAACCCCGCGTCGGTCACCGGCTCGACATCGCTGGAGAAGAACTTCTTCCGCACCATGATCCCGAGGCGCAGGTTGTCCGCGAGGATCCGGTCGGCCCGCTTCAGCCGCGCGCGGGCGCCGCGGACCGCCCGGCCCGCGCTCACCTGGCCGCCCGGCAGCTCGCCGAGGCCGGGCAGGGCGACGCTGGCGTTGAGCGCCTTGCCGAACTCGATCAGCCCGACCCTGACCTCGGTCACGACGTGGCGGCCAGCGTGACGCTGATCGACTGGTCGGCGTTGGTCCGCTCCGACTCGACGCGCATGCCCGACCGCGCCGCGCGCTCCTTCAGCCGCGTGAGGACCGCGCGCTGCACCTCGGCGCCGTACGCCTCGTCGACGGACAGCACGAGCCGCTCGGCCTCGGCGGGCGTCAGGCCGGGGCCGTCGACGTGCGCCACCTGGACGCCGTCCGGGCCGTAGCCGAACGCGATCCGCCGGCCCTCCCACGCACCGGCGACGGTGGCGCCGTCGTCGGTGACCTGGGCGCGCAGCCCGGACAGCGCGCGGGCGAGCAGATCGCGGTGCCGCATCCGGGTCCGCACGACGACGACGCCGGGCTGCGCCTGCGCGTGCGCGGCGACGGTGGCGGCGTTGAGCTGGGCCAGCGCTTCGCTGCGCAGCTTGAGCGTGACGCTCATCGGTGATCCCCTTCGAGCAGCGCTTCGAGTACTTCGGTGGTGGCGAACCCGTTCAGTTCCACGGATCCGTCGGTGGCGATCCGCAGTTCGAGCCGGTTCGGCGTGGTGAAGATCGACTCGTCGTACCGGTCGGTCAGGAAGTGGAACCGCTGGTTGACCGAGCCGACCCACGGCCGTGACGTCTCCTGCCGGTCGGCCAGATAAGGCCCGTCCACCAGCAGATCCGTCGCCTCGAGCAGCTTCGACGGCGGCAGGTCTTCCAGCACGCGCCCGGTGAACGTCATCACCGAAAGCCCTTCCGCGCGCACGGCGGAAGCGAACGCGCCCAAGGGTTCCGGCTGGTCGAACGGCTCGCCGCCGAGCAGCGTGACGCCTTCGATGCCCTCGACCGCCAGGACGCGCGAAGCCAGCTCCTGCCACGGCAGAAGCGTGCCGCCGCGGGTCGTCCACGTCTGCGGGTTGAAGCAGCCGGGGCAGCGCACCGAGCAGCCCTGGGTCCACACCGCGCACCGCAGGCCGGGCCCTTCGGCGGCGGTGACGTCGACGATCCGGTGGAGGTTCAGGAGTTCCATTGCGTCTGCTGCTGCGAAGCCGTGTTCTCCGCCTGCGCGGACGTGCGCCGGTAGTCCTCGGTGAACTCCGACGTCTCCGTCTCCGCGCCGAGCAGGTCCTCCAGCAGCGGGATGTAGTCGAGGCACTTCGAGCCGGTCACGCCGTGGGTTTCGGCGCTGATCGAGCCGTCCTTGGCGATGGTCACGGTCACCCGGTGCGTCATACGTCGATCGCCCTTCCCCTCGATGGCTCCGGTCGTGGCGGCGCCGCGATGGTCTCCGCGGCGGTGTGATCGACGTCGTTGTCCGTGGCGGCCACCGCGCGGGTCTCCGCCCACTGCCGGATGGCCAGGATCTCGTCGGCCTGCGTGACCGACAGCGGCACGGTGGACTTCACCGCTCGCACCAGGTCGTCCCGCCGCAGCGGGCGCTTCTCGGCGAACGCGTCGACGAGCCCGGACAGCACGGCCTGCTCGATCTCCGCGCCGCTGTAGCCCGCGCTGACGTCGGCGAGCTCGGCGTACAGCGCGTCGTCCACCTTCAGCTCGCTGCGCACGAAGTCGTCGGTGACGCGCTTGTTGAGGTGGATCCGCCAGATCGCGGTGCGCTCCGGCGTCGAGGGCAGGTCGACGAAGAAGATCTCGTCGAACCGGCCCTTGCGCAGGAACTCCGGGGGCAGCGAATCGACCTGGTTCGCTGTCGCCATCACGAACACCGGCGCGGTCTTCTCCTGCATCCAGGACAGGAACGTGCCGAACACGCGCCGCGCGGTGCCGCCGTCGCCACCGCCGCCCGCGCCGGCGAGGCCCTTCTCGATCTCGTCGACCCACAGCACGCAGGGCGCGATGCCCTCGGCGGTGCGGATGACCGTGCGCATGTTCTTCTCGCTGGAGCCGACCAGGCCGGCGAAGACCCGGCCCAGGTCCAGGCGCAGCAGCGGCAGCCGCCACATGTTCGCGACGCACACCGCGGACAGGCTCTTGCCGCAGCCGGGGACGCCGGACAGCAGCAGCCCCTTCGGCGCGGCCAGGTTGTAGGCGGCCGCGGCGGGCGTCCAGGTGCCGGTGCGCTTGGTCAGCCAGCGCTTGAGCCGGTCGAGGCCGCCGACGGCGTCGAAGCCCGTCTCCGCCGGGACGATGTCGAGCATCCCGGACCGGCGCACGGCCTGGCGTTTCTCGGCGAGGATCAGCTCGAGGTCGCTGGGGTCGAGGCCGCCGCCCTCGACCAGCGCCCTGGCGAACGCGTTCTCGGCCTCCGGCAGCGTCAGCCCGCGCGCGGCGGCGACGATCATGTCGCGGTCGTCCCGGTCGATGCTGATCCGGACGTGCTGGCGGTGCGCGGCGACCATGCCGTCGAGCAGCTCGCCGATCTGCTGCCGGTCGGGCAGCGGGAACTCGACGACCGTGGCGTCGTGCTCCAGCTCCGGCGGCACGGGCAGCGACGGCGACACGAGGATCAGGCTCAGCGGCACCGGCCGGGTCTTGAACGCGGCCGCCAGCTCGCGCAACCGCCGCACGACCTCGGGGTCGGGCCGGTGCCCGCCCTCGGAAACCAGCGATGGGTGCAGGTCGGCGAAGACGAACACAGCGGGCTCACCCCAGCCGTAGACCCGCTCCAGCGCGGCGGACGCGGTGCGCGTGTCGGCGATCGGCGGGCCGCCCGCCGGGGCCAGCCCGGTGGTCGACGACCAGACGTACACCCGCCGCGGCGTGCGCAGCCGGGCGCTGTCCTCCGCGACCGCGCGGATCTCCCGCACCACCCGCTGCTCTTCGTGCGTTTCGACGACCAGCAGCGGGTAGCGCGCCTGCAGCAACTGGGTCAGCTCGTCGCGAAACCCCTGGCCGGTCATCGATCGCCCCCTCGATTCGGGTCCGGATGCTACCAGCGGCCCGGGCCCGGAGCGGATCATCCGCCGAATCCGTCTACTGTGGACTCACTTGCCGAGCCACGTGCTGCCGAGGTCGGTGTGCGCCGGGTCCATGTCGATCGACGCGGGGTCGTCCGGCAGCCGCGTGTACAGCCGGATCGCCAGGCCGTCCGGGGTGCGCAGGTCGACGAGGTGACCGGCGAAGCCGGCCAGGACGGGCGAGTGCGCCACGCCGGCGGCGTCGAAGTGCCGGACCCAGTCCTCGAGCGCGGCGCGGTCGGCCACGGCGAACGTGACCGGGTCGTACCCCTCGGTCGCCTCGGCCGCCTCCGGCCACTGCCGGAGTTCGACGGGGACGTCGAGACCCGGCAACCGCACGATCACCCCGAACAGGACGCCGTCGTGGTCGCGGTGGTCGAAGTCCGGCAGGCGTTCCGCGCCCAGCGCGGTGCGGAACCAGGCGAGCGTCGCGGCCAGGTCGGTCGCCGGGAACTTCAGGTGGTGTACGCCGGTGAAGGTCGGGCTCATGTCCTCGAGCGTAGGAGGCGACGGCGTTGGCGCACTGAGCTGGGGTTTCCTAGACTGCGGTCGCAGTCACCGCAGACTTCAGGAGGCACCATGCCTGACGCGCCCGCCCGGCCGAGCTACGCCTCGGGGATCTCCGAGGTCCCGCTGCTCGGGGACACCATCGGCGACAACTTCGATCGGACGGTGGCGGCGCACGGCGACCGGGACGCCCTGGTCGACCGGTTCGCCGGCCGCCGGTGGACCTACCGCGAGCTGGCCGCCGAGGTGAACGCGCTGGCGCTGGGCCTGGTGGCGCAGGGCATCGGCAAGGGCGACCGGGTCGGCATCTGGTCGCCGAACCGGGCCGAGTGGACGTTCCTGCAGTACGCGACGGCCAAGATCGGCGCGATCCTGGTCAACATCAACCCGGCCTATCGGTCGCACGAGCTGGAGTACGTGCTCAACCAGGCCGGGATCCGGCTGCTGGTTGCGTCGGACAAGTTCAAGACGTCCGACTACCCCGCGATGGTCGAGGAAGTGCGCGAGAAGTGCGCGCGGCTGGAGCACGTCGTGCTGCTCGGCGGCGAGAGCTGGCAGGCGCTGATGGACGCCGGCCGGCGGGGCGACCCGGCCGCGCTGGCCGAAAAGCAGGCCGCGCTCTCGGCCGACGACCCGATCAACATCCAGTACACGTCGGGCACGACCGGCTTCCCGAAGGGCGCCACCCTCAGCCACCACAACATCCTCAACAACGGCTACTTCGTCGGCGAGCTCTGCAACTACACCGAACACGACAAAGTCTGCATCCCGGTGCCCTTCTACCACTGCTTCGGCATGGTGATGGGCAACCTGGCCTGCACCAGCCACGGCGCGTGCATGGTCATCCCGGCGCCGGCGTTCGACCCGAAGGCGACGCTCGAAGCCGTCGCCGCCGAGCGGTGCACGTCGCTCTACGGCGTGCCGACGATGTTCATCGCCGAGCTGAACCACCCGGACTTCGCGAGCTTCGACCTGTCGTCGCTGCGCACCGGCATCATGGCGGGCTCGCCGTGCCCGGTCGAGGTGATGAAGCAGGTCATCGACCGGATGGGGATGGCCGAGGTGTCCATTTGCTACGGCATGACCGAGACGTCCCCGGTGTCGACGCAGACGCGCTCGGACGACTCGGTCGAGCGCCGCGTCTCGACGGTCGGGCGGGTCGGGCCGCACCTGGAGAGCAAGGTCGTCGACCCGGAGACCGGGCTGACCGTGCCGCGCGGCGTTCCGGGTGAGCTGTGCACGCGCGGGTATTCGGTGATGCTCGGGTACTGGGAGCAGCCGGACAAGACGGCCGAGGCGATCGACGCGGCCCGCTGGATGCACACCGGCGACCTGGCGGTCATGGACGACGACGGCTACGTCAACATCACCGGCCGCATCAAGGACATGGTCATCCGCGGCGGCGAGAACCTGTACCCGCGCGAGATCGAGGAGTTCCTGTACACGCACCCGGACATCCTCGACGCGCAGGTCATCGGCGTCCCGGACGAGAAGTACGGCGAAGAGCTGATGGCGTGGGTCCAGATGCGCGAAGGCGCTTCGCCGTTGACCTCGGAGAAGGTGCGTGAGTTCTGCGAAGGCAAGCTCGCGCGCTACAAGATCCCGCGGTACGTGCACCTCGTCGACGAGTTCCCGATGACGGTGACGGGCAAGGTCCGCAAGGTCGAGATGCGCGAGAAGTCGATCACGTTGCTGGGCTTGGAGTCCGCGGCGGCCGCGAAGCACGCCTAAACCGCGCGGAACGCTCGGGCGTTGCCCCTTCGCAAGTGCCGCGAAGGGAGGCCGAGCGATGATCATCCTCGCCTGGGACTGGTGAGCTGAAACGCCGTGAAGGGCACCTTCAGGGACAAATAAGCCCTGAAGGTGCCCCTCACGGCACGCGCGTCAGGAAACGGCGGCCGCAGCCTCGGCAATCGCCTTCTCGTCTTCCTCGCCGAACGTGTCTTCCAGCTGTTCCGGCGAGTAGTCCAGGTCGATCTGCTCGACCGGCATCCCTCGCGCCGACTCGATCGCGCCCAGCCGTCGCTGCGCGCGGTCCGCCGCGTACTGGATGATCTCCTCCGGGTCGTTGTCGAACGGCACTTCTTCGAACTGGTCCTGCACCCACTGGATCATGTCGAGCGCGTGGGGGAGCAGCTCGCCCATCCGCTGCTGCACCGCGTCCCACAGCGAGTCGTCCGCGGCGACGTGCCGCCGGCAGGTGAACGTGCCCCACGCCATGTGGCGGCGTTCGTCGTCGCCGATGCGGCGGACCAGTTCCTGCATGCCCGGCAGGATGTTCTGCTGGGTGCAGATCAGCTGCCACGAGTAGTACCCCGTCAGCGCGAGGCTGCCCTCGATGACGTGGTTGTACGTCACGCTCGCCCGGATCTGGTTGAGCGGGCTGGGATCGTCCTCCAGCGCCCGCAACGACTGCGGCAGCTCTTCGTAGAACAGCTTGCGGTAGTGCGGGTTTTCGGCGACGTACGGGTGCAGGTCCTCGGTCAGCCCGACGGCGTCCATCCAGCGCCGGAACACTTCCGTGTGCTTGGCTTCCTCGAAGCAGAACTGCGTCAGGTACATCTCGTCGCCGAACCGGCCGGTCGCCGACATCGCCCGCATGAACGGCTGGATGTCCTCGGTGACGGCTTCTTCGCCCGCGATGAACTGCGCGACCAGGTACGTCGTGCTTCGTTGCTGTTCGGGGTTGAGCGTGTCCCAGCCTTCGCGTTCGCGGCTGAAGTCGAGGTCCGCCGGGTTCCAGAACTTCTTGTTGCCCTTGACGAACAGCCGCAGCGGGAACGAGTCCCAGTTCAGGCCGCCCTTGCGCAGTGAGGAGAAGCCGGTCCGCAACTCCGGGAGCGTGTCGGTCATCGTGTCACTCCATTGTGGACGAAACAGGGGACGATCAGGGGACGAAGTGCCGGATGGCGGGTTCCATGACGGCGGTGACGGCGTCGGCCGCCTCCGTCGCCGTGTGCGTGGGGAGCACGAGGTGCGACAGCGAAAGCCGCACGACGGTCTCCGCGAGCAGGGCGGCGGACTCGGCCGACAGCCCCGGCTCCAGTTCGAGGTAGTGCTCGGCCGCCAGTTCGGCGGCCGCGGTCAGGATCGGCTCGCCCTTGGTGGTCAGCAGGGGAAGCAGGTCTTCGCCGGCTTCGGTGCCGAGCGCCGCCGCGACCAGGCGGTTCTCCCGCGCGTGCTCGATCGTGTAGACGACGCCGCGGTGGATGCCGGCCAGCAGGCCGTCCGCCGTCTCGAACCGCTGCCGGATCCCGTCGAGGAACTCCGCCGCGGTGCGCAGCGCCACCGCCTGGGCCAGCGCCGCCTTGTTGCCGAACTCGTTGTAGACGGTCTGCCTGCTCACCCCGGCCCGGGCCGCGACGTCGGCCATCCGCAGCGCCGCGTAACCCCGGTCCGGCAGCAGGTCCCCGGCCGCGTCGAGCAGCGCTTCGCGCAGGGACGCCTTGGTCCGGTCAGTGAAGCTGGTCACACTCTCACCTTGACACAGATCGCTCCGCTGTCAAGACGCTGTACATGATCGGTTCGCGTGTACAAACCGTGGGAAATCTGTCGGTGGTGGCAGCTACGGTGCTGGTGTGGGCATCACGGTGGGCTTCGACCTCGACATGACACTGATCGACGCGCGGCCGGGCATGGAGGCGGCGATGAACAGGCTCGGCGTCGAGGCCGGCCTGCCGCTCGACGGCGCGGCGTTCGCGGCCAACCTCGGCCCGCCGCTCGACGACGCCCTGCGCGGCTTCGAGGCGCCCGAAGAACGCATCCCGGGCCTGATCGACCGGTTCCGCGCGCTGTACCCGGACATGGTCGTGCCGAGCACGGTCGCGCTGCCGGGCGCGGCCGAGTCGCTGCGCGCGGTCCGGGCCGCGGGCGGGCGCACGCTCGTCGTCACCGGCAAGTACGCGCCCAACGCGCAGCTGCACGTGGACGCGCTCGGCCTGGACGTCGACGAGGTCGTCGGCGAGCTGTGGTCGACGCGGAAGGCCGAGGCGCTGCTGGCGCACGATGCGCGCGTGTATGTCGGAGATCACGCCGGCGACGTCCGGGGCGCGCTCGCCGCCGGGGCGATCCCGGTCGGCGTCACGACGGGTCCGTGCGATCGCGCCCTGCTGCTGCGCGAGGGTGCCGAAGTGGTGTTCGACTCGCTGACGGAGTTCCCCGACTGGTTCGAACGGACCTTCGCCGGGAGCGTGGTGCCCTGACGCTACTCCATCCATGCCCCCGCCGCCGCCCTCAACGGAGCAGCGGAGCTGCGCTGTTACTTCTTGGCGCGGGCCTCGCGGACCAGCGCGATCAAGCCCAGCAGCAGGCCCAGCGGCGTGATGATCCCGGCGGCGGCCGACAGCCACACCGGCAGGTTCTCCAGGCCGGCGGCGAACATGATGAACACCGCCAGCACGGCGAGCATGCCGAGGCCGAAGAGGCCGATGCCGATCCGCATGAGGAACGGTTTACCGGGGGCGGCCACGGCGGCCTCCTTTGTCGCGGTCGTCATGGGGCAAAGGGTATCCGCCGTTACCGACTTCTCCCCAGGGCATGTGGCGAGATACCCTTTCAGGAGCGCGCCCTGGGTACGCCCACCGGGCGCGTTCGTCGTGAGCGGGACAGCAGAAGGATTGGTGAGGGAAGTGCCGACCGGCAAGGTCAAGTGGTACGACGTGGAGAAGGGCTTCGGTTTCGTCACGCAGGACGACGGTGGCGCCGACGTCTACATCCGCAAGGCCGCGCTGCCGCAGGGCATCGAGGGGCTCAAGGCCGGACAGCGGCTCGAGTTCGGCGTCGCCGACGGCCGTCGCGGGCCGCAGGCGCTCTCCGTCCGGCTGATCGACCCGCCGCCGTCCGTCGCCGAGGCCCGTCGCCGCCCGGCCGAGGAGCTGCACGGCCTGATCGAGGACATGATCAAGCTGATCGAGCTGAAGGTGCAGCCGGACCTGCGGCGCAACCGCTACCCGGACAAGAAGAACACCAAGCAGATCGGCGAGATCATGCGCGCCGTGGCCCGGGACCTCGATCCCTGAGCCGGCGTCACGCCTGCGGCTGGTCGAGCCGCAGGCCCCAGACGTCGCTGGGCAGCAGGCCCGACTCGCCGGTGTCCGCGCGCAGCACGGCCGTGTACCGCTGGACGTCGACCGCCGAGATGCGGTCGGCGGGCGTCGGCGGCGTGACCGTGTACGCGTAGCGGTCCAGCGAGGTGAACGGGATCGGGTCGCTCTGCTTGAACTCGCCCTGCGGGGTCACGTACTCGTAGACGATCTGCCACGGCGCGTCCGCGACCTCGCCGGGCACCGAGACCTGCACCGGCTTGCCCGGCCGGATGCGGAGCGTCTGCGTCTGGCCGTTGGCGCTGCACGGCTGCGCGAGCTGCTGCGAGTAGTCGCACGTCAGCACCGGCGTGGTGTTGATGGTGTGGCCGTCGGCGTAGAAGGTGACCTCGGCCGGGCCGGGCGCCGAGCAGCCGGCCACCGCGAACCCACCGGCCGCAAGCAGGGCCACCACCCGGGAACGTCGCATGTGCCGGAGCCTACCGGCGGGCCCGCGGGTCCCCGGGCAGGCCCTGGGCCGGGAAGCTGCCGGTCGGCTCGGGGCGCAGCGGGCGGTCACCGCCCAGGCCCGGCACGAGCGAACCGCCGCGGCGCACCAGGTAGGTCTGGGTCAGGCCGACGGCCAGGACGACCGTGATCACCAGGAAGCCGATCCAGTAAGTCGGCGGCAGCAGCAGGCCGGCGCCGCCACCGAGGCACCACGCCAGCTGCAGCACGGTCTCCGAGCGGCCGAACGCCGACGCGCGCGACTCCTCGGGCAGGTCCTCCTGGATCACGGCGTCGAGGCTGATCTTCGCCAGCGCGCTGGCCGTCGCGCCGACCAGGCCGACGATCGCCGCCGTCGCCAAGCCGGGCAGCACGGTCGCCACCAGCGCGGCCAGCACGCAGCTCGCCACGCACGCGACGATCACCTGGTCCGGCGAACCGAAGCTCAGCCGCGAGCCCAGCGCGTTGCCGAGGAACCCGCCGGCCCCGGCCGCGACGCCGATCACGCCCAGCAGCAGCAGCTGCATGAACGGGGTGTGCCCGGTGCCCTCGGTCTGGGCCTTCACCGCGAACGCGGCGAACATCATCAGGAAGCCGGTGAGCACGCGCACCGAGCCGTTGCCCCACAGCGCGACGACGATGTGGCGGCCCAGCGGCTGACGTCGTTTCTTCTCGGTCGGGTGCGCCGAAAGCGACGTCGGGACCTCGCCCTCGGTCGCCTCGACCCAGGCCGGGATCCGCATCGACTGCACGGCCGCGGCGACGCAGATCAGCGCCGTGAACCACAGCGCGCCCGCCGAGCCGGTGATGGCGTTGATGCCGCTGGCCAGGGCGCCGAACGTGCCCGCGGCGATCAGGCCGAACGTGGTCAGCCGGGCGTTCGTCTTGGACAGCGTGATCTCGGACGGCAGCACCCGCGGCGTCACCGCGGCCTTGAGCACGGTGAACGACTTCGAGAGCACCATCATCCCGAGCGCGGCCGGGTAGAGCAGCCAGTCGTCGAAGTGCAGCGCCATCACGACGGCCATCAGGCCCTGGCCGACCGACGACGCGCACATCGCCAGCCGACGGCCGCGCTGCACCTTGTCGAGCGCGGGCCCGATCACCGGCGCGACCAGCGCGAACGGCGCGATCGTGATGAGCAGGTAGAGCGCCACCTTGCCCTTGCTCTCGCCGCTGGTCGCGGCGAAGAACAGGGTGTTGGCCAGCGCGATCGCCATCGCCGCGTCGCTGGCGTAGTTCAGCATCACGGCGTAGGTCAGCGAGGTGAGGCCGGACTTCTCGGCGCCGTCGGCCTTCGTCGCGCGCTGGAAGGCGCCGACGGCCTGGCCGGTCAGCTGCCGCCCGCGCATCGCCGCCACGCGCGTGACGGTGATCTTCTTCGGCAGCTTCGGCGTGCCGCCGGGAGTGCGCGGCTCTTCCCGGGGCACCGGTTCGGGCTCGGGCGGGCGCGGCTCGCCCGCGTAACCACCGGTGTCGTAGTGCTCGTACTCGCCGCTGCCCGGGTGGTATTCGCCCTGGTAGAAGCTGCCCGGCGGGGCCGGCTCGCGGCGGACCTGCTCGGTGCGGTTCGGGTCGGCGCGGTTCGGGTCGTGAGCCGGGTACGGCCGGGCGCCACGCGGCGGTGGCGGTGGCCGGTGCCCGGTCGGCGCGGCGGCGGTCGGGGCCTCGTTCGCGTCCGGGACGCGGGGTGCCTGGTCGTAGTACCCACCCGGCGGCTCGCGCCGGGGCGGCGCCTGGCGGGGTGGCTCTTGCCGGGGCGGCTGGGGTCGTTCCGCGTACTGGGGATCGACGCGGGCCGGGTTCGCGGGCGGCGCCGCGGGGCGGTCGACGCGAGTGGGGTTCGCGGGCGGGGCCGCGGCGCGGTCGACCCGGGTGGGGTTGGCGGCCGGGCGGTCGGCGCGTGTCGGCGCGGCGTCCCGCCAGGAGCGGGCCTGGGCCGCGCCCGGTTCCGGCGTCCAGCGTCGCTTGCTCTTCCGGCCGCGCTGACCCGACCGGCCGGTGCGTGCGCCGTCGGAGCCGGAGCGGGAGCCGAAGAGTGCCACGCCTCAATCCTGCCTTACCCGAGGCCGGTTCCGCCTGCTCATCCGTGCGTTGGCGGGACGAACCTCACCCGGAACGTGACCGGCCACTGCTTGCCGGCCAGCAGGAACTCGTCGGTCCCCGGGACGGCGGCGATCCCGTTGAGCACGGCTTCCGGGTCGGTCACCTTCGCCTGCGCACGCAGCTGACCTGCGTCGATCGTCGCGGTGACGTGCCCGGTGGCGGCGTCGATCCGCAGGATGGTGTCGGTGTGCCAAACGTTTGCGTAGACGTCGTCGCCGACGCACTCCAGTTCGTTGAGCTGGTCGCGGCCGACGTCGACAGTGCCGGTCACGGCGAAGGTCTTCGGGTCGCGGAAGGTCAGCCACGAGGAGCCGTTGCTCATCACCAGCCGGCCGTTGTCCTGGTGGCACAGCCCCCAGCCCTCGCCCTGGAACGGCACCCGCCGCAGCTCGGCGAGGGTCTTCGTGTCGCGTTCGATCGCGAAGCCGTCCTGCCAGGTGAGCTGCCAGAGCGTCGGGCCGAGGATCGTGACGCCCTCGCCGAACAGCGGCGACGGCAGGTTGGCTCGCTGGTTGGCGGGTCCGCCGGCGGGTCCGGCGGTCAGCTGCGACCGGCCGGCGAGGCCGGTGCTTTCGTAGAGCGTGCTGCCCGCGAACTCGAGGCCTTCGGTGAACGCGGCGGGGTCGTGCGGCAGCGTCGAGACCACCTGGACCGTGAGTTGTTCCGGGCCGGACGGCGTGGCGGGAGTGCCCGCGCAGCCGCCGAGCGCGGCGGCCAGCAGCAGCGTGGTGAGGATCGGCGTGCGCACGTAGAACAGCCTGGCACGGGCGCCGCGGGTGCGTGCGGCACAATTGGCCGCATGACTCTGCTGCTGACCCTGGACGACGGCTCCGTGCAGCGCAAACTCGCCGATGCGGTGGAGTTCGCGCGTGTCGCGGTGCTGGCGGAAGCGCCCGAGGAGCAGATCGGTGCCCACGTCGGCGCCGGCCGGGAGGATGCGGTCTCGGCGAGTCACCTGTTCGAGGCGCAGGTGCCCGGCTACCGCGGCTGGCGCTGGTGCGTGACGATCGCCTTGGCGGGCGACGACGAGCCGGTGACGGTCAGCGAGGTCGTCCTGGTGCCCGGCCCCGAGGCGCGCATCGCGCCGGCGTGGGTGCCGTGGGAGCGCCGGGTCCGCGCGGGTGACCTGGGCGTCGGCGACATCTTCCCGACGGACGACAACGACCCCCGCCTCGCTCCGGCGTACCTCCAGTCGGACGACCCGGCGGTGGAGGAGGTGGCCCGCGAGACGGGCTTGGGCCGCATCCACGTCCTGTCCCGCTTCGGCCGCGAAGACGCGGCAACCCGCTGGCACGGCGGCGAGTTCGGCCCCCGCTCGGACATGGCCCGATCGGCGCCGGGGGTGTGCGGAACGTGCGGTTTCTTCGTCCCGCTGGCGGGCTCGCTGCGAGGCGGCTTCGGAGCATGCACGAACGACATAGCCCCAGCGGACGGCCACGTGGTCGACGTCGAGTACGGCTGCGGAGCGCACTCTGAGGTAGAGGTCGAGGTGACATCGTCGATCCCGGTGGCGGAACTGGTCTACGACGACTCACTGCTGGAGTACGACACGCCTGCTGCTGAGCCTTCGGAAGCTCCGGCGGCTGCGGATGTTTCGGTTGTTTCGCCGCCCGCGGACCGAGCCGAGGGAACGATCACGGACCCGACGGTGGCCGAGGTCGAGGCGGTAGCGGTGGTCGAGGCCACGGAGGCGATCGAGTCCCCGGCAGCGGAGACCGAAACCGCGGTGACGGAGTCTGACCTGTCACCGGCGGAGGTGGAGCCGGAGGTAGCGGAGGCCGAGGCAGCAGCAACGGCGACGACGGCCGAGCCGCTGGCGACCGAGGCGACTCAGTCTGAGGTGACGACGGAAGCCGAGCCGGCCAAGGTCGACCCGGTGACGGCTGGGATCGAGCCGGTCGTGGTTGACCCGGTGGTGGCTGGGGCTGAGTCGGTTGAGCCGGTGACCGCTGGGACCGAGTCGGTTGCGGCTGACTCGGTGGTGGCTGGGGCTGAGTCGGTTGAGCCGGTGGCGGCCGGGACCGAGTCGGCTGTGGCTGAGCCGGTGGTGGCTGGGACTGAGTCGGTTGAGCTGGTGACTGCCGGGACCGAGTCGGCTGTGGCTGAGCCGGTGGTGGCTGGGACTGAGTCGGTTGAGCTGGTGACTGCCGGGACCGAGTCGGCTGTGGCTGAGCCGGTGGTGGCTGGGACTGAGTCGGTTGAGCTGGTGACTGCCGGGACCGAGTCGGCTGCGGCTGAGCCTGCGGCCGCCGGGACCGAGTCGGCTGAGGTTGACCAGGCGACTGCCGGGACCGAGTCGGTGGCGGCTGAAGCCGCGCCGGGAGCTGAGGTTTCGGCGCTGACCCAGGTCGAAGTGACTGCCGAGCCGCAGTCGGTTGTGCCTGAGGCCGAGCCGGTTACGGCGGCGGCCGAAGCGGTAGCGGCGGAGCCGCTGACCGCCGAGACGGAGTCCGCCGCGGCCAAGCCGTTGACGGCGGAAGCCGAGCCGGCTGCTGCTGTGTCGACGGAGACCGAGTCAGCGGAGGCCGAGCCCATTGCGGCGGAGACCAAGCCTGCGGAGGCCGATGTTCCGGAGCCGGCCCAGGCCGAGGTGACTGTCGGGCTGCAGTCGGTCGTGCCGGAGGCTGAGCCGCTGGCGGCTGAGGCGCCGGAGTCGACTCAGGTCGGTGCCGAGTCGCAGGTGGTCGAAGCCGAAGGTGTTGCGGTCGACGAGCAGTCGGCTGAGCCGGTTGCGGCGGCCGAGCAGGTTGAGGCGTCGGAGCCGGTCCAGGCTGCGGAGCCTCAGGAGGTTGAGCAGGCCGCGGGTGCTGGCTCTGAAGCCGAAGCGGCTTCCGAGCAGGAGCCGGGCCGGGTTGATGTTGCCGAGTTGCCGGACGCTACGCCCGAGGCTCAGGAAACTGCGGTGGGCGAGACCGGCGCGGCTGACGTGCCGGAATCGGCCCAGGGCGATGTGGCTGCTGAGCCGCAGGTGGTCGAGGCTGATGATGCCGCGGTCGCCGAGCTGTCCGTGGTGGTCGGCGAGCCGGTTGCGGCCGAGGCCGAGGTGACCGACACCGCTGTCGGGCCGTTGGCGGACGGTGCCGAGGTCGAGCTGCCGGAAGCCGTGCTGACCGACTCGGTTGTCACCGAGACCGCCGAGCCGCAGAAGACTCAGCCTGCTCAGACCGAAGTGACCTACGCGGTTGTCGCCGAGCCGACTCAGGCCGAGGGCGCCGAAGCGGGGAGCGCGGGCACCGAGGCAGCAGCTGACGCCACGGAAACCGAAGCCGCGCACCACGACGGCACCGGGACCGAGGCTGCGCAGCATGACGCCAACGGGACCGAAGCCGCGGAAACCGAAGCCGCGCACCACGACGGCACCGGGACCGAGGCTGCGCAGCATGACGCCAACGGGACCGGAGCCACGGAAACCGAAGCCAAGCACCACGACGGCACCGAGACCGATCACCGCAGCGAACGGTGACCGGGCCTGCGGCTGAGCCGGCCGGTTCCGATCCCTTCGGTACCTCGCGGCTTCGGGATGCGACCTTGCGCGCCTGGCGGGACTCGCCCACTCGGCTTATCGAGGACACCAACGTCGAGCGGGATCTGCGCGTTGGGGCCTATCGGGATCGGCTCTTTGTCGAGCTTGCGCAGAACGCTGCCGATGCCGCCATGGCCGCCGGTGCGCCGGGGCGCGTCAAAGTGTCGCTTGTGGACGGTCAGCTGAGGTTCGCCAACACCGGTGCGCCGCTCGACGCCCGGGGGGTGGCCTCGCTCGCGTCGCTGCGGGCTTCCGGCAAGACCGGGGACACCGTCGGGCGCTTTGGGGTCGGTTTTGCCGCCGTCCGGACCGTTTCCGATGAGCCGCAGGTGCTCAGCACCGCCGGTGGGGTCGTCTTCTCCGCCGAACGTACCCGCGACGCCGCCGGGATCGAGGGTGACGTTCCCGTTCTGCGGCTGCCGTGGCCGGTCGAAGCCAAACCGTCCGCCGGCTTTGATACCGAAGTCCGGCTGCCGCTGCGTGGCGATGTTGATGGGCAGGCTCTTCTCGACGAGCTGGGTCACGACATCGGTGACCTTCTGCTTGCCCTGCCCTGGCTGGCTGAGGTCGATGTGGACGGTCGCGTTTGGACTCGTGATGCCGACCAAGACATCGTCGAGATTCGGGGGCCTGGGAAGAAAACCCGGTGGCTGACCCATCGCGGTGACGTCGTCTGGGCGGTTCCGGTCGACGACCGCGGGACTCCGGTTCCGCTCGTAGAAGACGTTCTGCACGCGCCGACGCCGACCGACGACGGGCTTTCGCTGCCCGCTCGGCTGCTCGCGCCCGTGCCGGTCGAGCCGTCGCGACGGCGGGCGCTTCCCGGTGAAGAACTCAAGCGGGCGCTCGAAAAGGCCGCGAAAGAGTACGTCGAGCTGGTGCGGCTGCTGCCGCCGGAACACCGGTTCGCGCTCGTGCCCGTGCCCGGGTTTCCGAAGTCCACTGTGGACGCGCAGCTGCGAGACGACGTGCTGGCGCAGCTCGCCACCGAGCCGTGGTTGTCCACTCAGGACGGTCGCGAGGTCTCCGGGCGCCAGGCGCGCGTGATCGACGTCGACGTGCCCGGGTTGCCCGCGTTGCTGACCGACGTCGTTCCCGATCTGCTCGCCGAAGCGCCGCCCGCCAGTGCGCTCAAAGCGGTTTCTGTGCAAGTGATCAGCATCGAAGAAGTGCTGGAAACGCTTACCGGCGCCACGCGGGAGCCTTCCTGGTGGCACGACGTCTACAAAGCACTGAACATCGCCGTCGAATCCCACGCGCTCGCCGCGGCGAGGCTCGACGGGCTGCCCGTGCCGCTCTCCGACGGCCGTACGCTGCCCGGTGCGCGGGGCAGCCTGCTCGTCGACGGCTCGGCCGAGCTCCTCGACCTGCTGTCCGATGTGGACATTCCGGGACTGCGGCTGGTGCACCCCGCGGCGTCGCACCCGCTGCTGGAACGGCTGGGCGCCAAGCACGCCGACGCGCGTGAGCTGCTCAACGCCGACCAGCTGCGTGACGCCGTCGAGCGCAGTGTCGAGGACGTCCGGTCCGGTTTGGACGGCACGACGCTCGCCGGTGCGGTCCTCCGGCTGATCGCCGACTGCGGGGACGACGCTCCACGGTGGACCAGTGCGCTCGCGTTGCCCGCCACCGACACCTGGCGCCGCGCCGACGAACTCGTGCTCCCGGCGTCGCCGCTCATCGACATCTTCGACGAAGAGGTCTTCGAGGAGGACGGCACGCTCGACGTCCTCGACGACGACTTCGCCGAAGACTGGCCGGACGGGACGCTGAAAGCCGTCGGCGTGCTCGACTCGTTCGCGCTGGTGACCGACGACGAGCCGCACGAACCCGACCACGACCTGCCGGACGAGGAAGCCTGGTGGGACGCGCGCCCCGAGCCGCCGTCGACGCTCGTCGCGATCCGGGACCTCGACCTCGTCGCCGACGACTCCTGGCCCGCGGCGCTGCGCCTGCTCGCGGCGCGGCCCGAGACGTGGCACGCGCTGCGCACGCCCGGCGGGCACGCCGCCTGGTGGATCGCGCAGTACGCCGTGCTCGGCGGCCTGGCGCCGAACGAGTGGCGGCTGCCGGACGCCGACCTCGCCGGGCTCTACGACGAGGTCCCCGACGTCGGCCTGACCGAAGACCTGCTCCGGATCGCCGGAGTGCGCAAGGATCTCACATTGTCCACAGTGGACGAGGCGGCGGACGTCCTGCGCCGGCTCGGCGACCCGGACCGCACGATCTCGGCCGGCCTGACCACGCGGGCCTACGACGCCGTCGTCGAGTCCGGGTTCGATCCCGGCGCGCCGGACGCCGTCCGGGCCGCGGACGGGTCCGTTGTCGAAGACGCGCTGGTCCTGGACGTGCCGTGGGTCGCCGGGGCGCTCGAGCCGGACCAGTACGTCGTCGCGCCCGACGAGCCGGAACGGCTGGCGGACCTGCTCGACCTCCCGCCGGCGAGCACCACCCCCGCCGAGATCATCAGCGAGGGCGAGTACGCGCCGTGGGCCGAGCTGCCCGCGCTCAAGCTCGTCGCCGAGCAGCTCGGGATCCGGCTGCCCGACGGTGGCGTGCTGGTGCACGACCCGCTGACCGTGTCGATCCAGCTCACCGAGCACGACGTCCAGTGGTGGTCCGACGGCCGGCTGCACGCGGCCGACACGTCGGAGGGCCTGGCCCGCGCGTTCGCCTGGGCGACCGGGCGCTGGCCGGACCGGCACCTGATCACGGCGCTGCTCGACGACCCGTCGCCGCGGACGCTGCTGGCGTAAAGGAGTAAAGGACTAGACCCGCTGCGCGGAACGAGAGCCGCGGCGGGCGGCGGCGCGCTGCCACAGGATGATCGCCATCCCGATGAAGCCGAGCACGAAACCGGCCAGCGCCGTCTGCACCCACAGCCCCGAAGTCGTGAAGAAGAGCACCACCAGCGCGACGGTCCAGATCGTGGTGCCTACGATCACCACCGGTGTCAGGTCGGTCAGCCTCTTGGGCAGTTCCGGCGTGTGCCGCAACGAGCCCGTAACCTCCGGTGGATTGCTCGGATCACTCACGAGGTGCAGGGTACTCCGCAGCAGCGAGAGAATGGGCAGGCGAATGGCGGAGCAGGAGACGACCCCCACCGGGACGCCGGAGGCGGCCGGCACCGGGACGTCCACACTGGACCGGTTCTTCAAGATCACCGAGCGCGGGTCGAGCGTGCCGCGCGAACTGCGCGGCGGCCTGGTCACGTTCGTCACGATGGCCTACATCGTGGTGCTGAACCCGCTGATCATCGGAAGTTTCGCGCCGGACGACGCGGCCGCGCACAAGGACCTGCTCGGCGGGATCCTGCCGGTGCCGCAGGTCGCCGCCGTCACCGCGCTGGTCGCCGGGGTCATGACGATCCTGATGGGCCTGGTCGCGAACTACCCGTTCGCCATCGCCACCGGCCTGGGCATCAACAGCCTGGTCGCGGTCACCATCGCCCCGCAGATGACCTGGCCCGAAGCGATGGGCCTGGTCGTCATCGAGGGCGTCATCATCGTGGCGCTCGTGCTCACCGGCTTCCGCACGGCGGTGTTCAAGGCGGTGCCGGCGTCGCTGAAGTCCGCGATCGCCGTCGGCATCGGCGTCTTCATCTGCCTGATCGGCCTGGTCGACGCCGGGTTCGTCCGGCGGCTGCCGGACGACGCGCACACCACCGTCCCGGTCGGCCTCGGCATCAACGGCTCGATCGCGTCCTGGCCGACCGCGGTGTTCGTCGTCGGCCTGCTCATCACCGGCATCCTGGTGGTGCGCAAGGTCAAGGGCGCGATCCTGATCGGCGTGCTGTCCTCGACGGTGCTGGCCATCGTGGTGGAGGCGATCGTCAAGGCCGGGCCGTCGAAGGGCACGAACCCGAAGGGCTGGAACCTCGGCTACCCGGCGCTGCCGGACCAGGTGCTCGGCCTGCCGAACCTCTCGCTCGTCGGCGACGTCTCGTTCGGCGCGTGGACGCGGCTGCCGATCATCACCGTCTGCCTGCTGGTGTTCACGCTGGTGCTGGCCGACTTCTTCGACGCCATGGGCACCATGACCGGCCTGGGCAAGGAAGCCGGGCTGATCACGAAGGACGGCCAGCTCCCCAACGTCGGCAAGGCGCTGTTCGTCGAGGGCCTCGCGGGTGCGGCCGGTGGTTTCGGCTCGGCCAGCTCGAACACGGTGTTCGTCGAATCGGCGGCCGGCATCGCCGAAGGCGCCCGGACGGGCCTGGCGAACGTCGTCACCGGCGTGCTGTTCATCGCCGCGATGTTCCTGACGCCGCTCTACCAGGTGGTGCCGGTCGAAGCGGCCGCGCCGGCGCTGGTCGTGGTCGGCGCGATGCTGATGGCGCAGGTGCGCGACATCGACTTCACCGACTACGCGATCGCGCTGCCCGCGTTCCTGACCATCGTCGTCATGCCGTTCACGTACTCGATCGCGAACGGCATCGGCGCCGGCTTCGTCAGCTACGTCGTGATCCGCGCGGCGACCGGCAAGGCCCGCCAGGTGCACCCGCTGATGTGGGTGATCGCGGTGGCGTTCGTCGCGTACTTCGCGGTCGGCCCGATCCAGGCGGCGTTCAGCTGATCTTCAGGGCTTTGTCGAAGACGCTCCGGTCGCGCTCGAAATCCGCGGCCGGGGCGTCGAACCGGATCGTCACCAACGCGTCGCCGGCGCCGAGGCCGATCACGGTCACCCGGCGGGGTACGCCGCCGCGCTCGTAGGTGAAGTCCCATTCCGCGGCGTCGCGTTCGGCGATCGGGGCGTGGTCGACGACCGTGCCGCCTTGCCGGCCGACCGTCGCTTGGAGCCCGCTCAACGCGTCTTCCTGCGTGATCGGCACCCGGTCGGTCTCGAGCAGGAGGTCGCCCTGCTGGAAGCTCGCCCGCTCGTGGTCGCGGGTCACGGCCCAGCCCGAAGGCACCGGGATCTCGATCGCCGAGTCGGGGGCGTCCCGGTAGACCTCGAGTGCGCCATGGACGGTCGACGGTGGCGGCGTAGACGGCGGCGGTGCGGCCGCGGGCGCTTCGTCGGTGCCGCCCCAGACCAGCGCCGCCGCGACGACCAGGATCGCCGCGCCGACCACGGCCGCGCCTACCAGTTTCTTGTTCATCCGCCCCCCAGGTTCCTCCGTCGGGAAGGACGCGCGGCCGTCTTCCGGGTTGCGGGTTGACGGAGATCACCTGAAGGGAGGAAGTTTCGTAAGGTATGCTAACTATATGTCCGGCGACACGCACGAACGCTCCTTGGCGAGCCGTCTGCGTCTCGCGGTGGTCCGGCTCAACCGCCGGCTGCGGGCACAGCGCGTCGGGGACGATCTGACGTTGACGCAGGTCGCCGCGCTGTCCACCTTGCACAAGTGCGGCGCGCTGACCCCGGGTCAGCTCGCCGCGAAGGAAGGCGTCCAGCCGCCCTCGATGACGAGGGTGATCGCCGCGCTCGAGGAGATGAAGTTCGTCGAGCGGCGGCCGCACCCGACCGACGGCCGGCAGGCCATCGTCGAGTTGTCCGAGAGCGGGCTGGCCTACGTTCAGCGGGCCATCTCCGTCCGGGAGGCGTGGCTGGACAGGCAACTGGCCGATCTCGGTGACGAAGAGCGTGAAGTGCTCTCGAAAGCCGCCGAAATCATCGACAGGATGGCGGGGAACTAACCACGGTGACCACCACGGGTAGCGAAACAGAACGACAGATCGAGACCACTGCTACCCGGGACACGGCACCACCGCCGTCTTCGTCACCGCCGTCCGAATCCGTGCCCCAGCGCCGCGGCAGCATGTTCGCCTCCCTGCGGGTCCGCAACTACCGGCTGTTCTTCACCGGCCAGGTCATCTCGAACATCGGCACCTGGATGCAGCGCATCGCCCAGGACTGGCTGGTGTTCACCCTCAGCGGCAACAACCCGATCGCCCTCGGCATCGCGGTCGCGCTGCAGTTCACGCCGACGCTGTTCCTCTCGCTCTGGGCCGGGGTCCTCGCCGACCGCGTCGACAAGCGGCGGCTGCTGACCTGGATCCAGGCCGCGGCGTGTTCGCAGGCCGTCGTGCTGGGTGTGCTCGACCTGACCGGGCTCGTGGCGCTGTGGCAGGTCTACGTCCTGTGCTTCACGCTCGGCATCACGGCGGCGCTCGAAGTGCCGACGCGGCAGTCGTTCGTCGCCGAGATGGTCGGGCGGGACCAGATCGCGAACGCCGTCGCGCTGAACTCGTCGATCTTCAACATGGCCCGGATCGTCGGCCCGGCGATCGCCGGCTTCGCGATCACCTGGATCGGCACCGGCTGGCTGTTCATCGCCAACGCGGCCAGCACGGTCGCGGTCATCACCGGGCTGATCCTGATGAACCCGGACAAGCTGTTCCGCGTCGCGGCCATGCCGCGCGAAAAGGGCCAGCTGGCCGAGGGCCTGCGGTACGTCCGCCGCCGGTCGGACCTGATGACGGTGATGGTGCTGGTGCTGTTCGTCAGCACGTTCGGCATCACGTACTTCAGCTCGCTCCCGATCGTCGCGGCGAACGTCTTCCACACCGCGGCCGACGGTTACGGCCTCCTTTCGACCCTGGTCGCGGTCGGCACCTTCACCGGCGCGATCATGTCCGCCCGCCGCGGCACGAAGGGCAGGCCACGGGTGCGGCTGATGCTGATCTCGGCGTTCTTCCTGGGCGTGTTCGAGCTGATCACGGCGTTCATGCCGAACTACCTGACGTTCGGTCTCGGCCTGATCCCGCTCGGCTTCGCCACCATGACGTTCCTCAACACGGCCAACGCGCTGGTGCAGACCTCGGTCAGCCCGGAGATGCGCGGCCGCGTGATGGGCCTGTACGTGCTGGTCCTGATCGGCGGCAACCCGATCGGCGGCCCGATGGTCGGCTGGATGGCGCAGGCGTTCGGTGGGCGGTCTCCCTTCTACATCGGCGGCGCGGTCTCGGCGCTGGCCGCAGTGGTCTGCGCGATCGTGCTGATCCGGCGAGGCGGGGTCTCCTGGCCGGTGCAGCGGGGGTTCGGGCTGCGGGTGCTGAAGCGGACGAAGGTCTAGCGGCCGAGCAGCGGTGGATCGGCTTCTCGGCGAGCTGGCACGGCCGGCGGTCGATCTTCGTCTGGGCGGTAGTTGGGGTATGCTTGGTTTGCACCCGTCATTAGACGGGCGAAGTGAACCCGGCAGCCTTCCGGACGGTGGGTGGGCCGGGTTTCGCGTATCCGGGGGCCTACACGATCCGCACGTCCCGGACGAAGTCCCGCGCTCTCACCTTCCATTGCCCGCCGCGTTGCCAGCACCAGGCGATCGCGTCCGGAATGGAAAGCAGCGGCTCTTCATGGGCGCGATGGTGGCGATATTCAAGGGTTTCGTGACACCCGTGCTGCCGGGACGAGCGATAGAAGATCCGCCGGTCGAGATCGAGCACCGATTCGTCGGTCTCGATGACGAGCATGCGAGTTCCCTCAGCCGCCAGGTCCGCGACGAGGCCGTCCAGACATGCTTCGCGCTGCTGTCGGCGGGGATGCGCGGAACCATCGTAGATCGTGACCGCGGGCGCGAGTTCGGCGACGACGTCGAGGATTCGCTTGCGACGACCATCGCTTTCATGGGTGAAGTGCAGGCGTCGCTGGCCCGGCAACACGAGGCCGCGCATGCTTTGTCGCGCTCGGCCGAGATCGCCAGGAAGCACGGCGGCTGCCGTGATCAGGTAGCCGCCTTGCTTGGTCTCGTCGACGAACACGTGCGCGGTCATCGAGGCATTGTGCTGCATGGCCGTCGACGGTGAGTAAGTGCCCCGACTCGCTGGGTAGTCCAGTCGCTGGGTGTGTACCGATGGAAACCGTCGGTTTCGTGCGCCGGACGTCACCCGTACGAGTGAGATCCGAGTCTCCCCGGAAGACCTCTTGCCTCGCGAGATGAGGTTAGGCTAACCTCATACACGTCCGCTTCGTGGTGGGAGCGGCAGTCAGTTCGGGAACGGACGGAGCCCCGGCCCTGGGAACCCCAGGCCGGGGCTCCGTTCATTGACAGCGCTGTTCACGTGCGGGTCACGGCAGTGTCGGGCTGAGCGAAGGGCTCGTCAAGGGGTTCTCACCCGGCAGCGTGGGCAGGCGCTGCAACGCCATCCCGAAGTACACCCGGTAGGCCGCGCGGATCGCGTCGTCGCCGGTCAGGGGGACCTCGTGGCGGACGCCGTCCACCGTCTCGATCAGCTTGGCGCCCGAGAGCGTCACGCGGCCCTGGGACGTCGGGCGGGAGCACGTCAGCGAACGCGTGAAGTGCGACTCCGGGGACGTCGACTGCCACCACGCCATCGGTACGAAGTCCGCGAGCGGGCGCGGACGGCGTTCCAGGCGGTACTGCGGCTTCCCGTCCATGAGCACGTCCACGTCGCCGTGCGGCGCGTCCAGCAGCAGGAAGTCGCCTTCGGGGTCGCTCTGCGCATCCACTCCGGACAGGCGCAGCGGGTGCCGGGAGAACCGGCCGAAGCCGACGTCGAGCAGCCACGGCTCGTCGAGCTCGACGACGACCGCCGCGTGGTCCAGGGGCGGGCCTAGCGAGCCGTCCGGGCGGAAGACCTGGGCCGCGCGCAGGGAAGCGTCGTAGCCGAGCTCGCGCAGCAGGGCGGCGAACAGGCCGTTGAGCTCGTAGCAGAACCCGCCGCGGCGCCGCTCCACGATCTTGGTGAACAGCGCCTCTTCGGTGAGCTCGATCGGCTCGCCGAGGTGGACGCTCAGGTTTTCGAAGGGGACCGCCGCCAGGTGGCGTTCCTGCAGGGTGCGCAGGGTCGCGAGGTCGGCCGCCGCGGGCCATGCGACGCCCAGCCGGGCCAGATACGCGTCAACGTCCATGCCCCAAGCCAAACACCTCGACCGCACTCGAGGTCAAGTTAATTCACCCGGAACGGAAAACGGGGCCCTCCACAGTGGAGGACCCCGCTCGCGAACCGCGTGCTCAGCCGAGCAGCAGGCCGTTGCCGCCGGCGACGGCGTTGTCGAAGCGCTTGCTGATCTCGGCCCAGTTGAAGATGTTCCACAGGGCCTCGACGTACTTCGGCTTCACGTTCTTGTAGTCGAGGTAGAACGCGTGCTCCCAGACGTCGACCAGCAGGATCGGCACCGTCGGCAGGATCAGGTTGTTGTGGTGGTCGCGCAGCTGCTGGGTGATCAGCGTCTTGCCGATCGGGTCCCAGGAGAGCGCGCCCCAGCCGTTGCCCTGGATCGTCGTCGACACGGCGGTGAACTGCGCCTTGAACTTGTCGAAGGAGCCGAAGGCCTCGTCGATCGCGGCGGCCAGCTCGCCGGTCGGCTTGTCGCCGCCTTCCGGCGACAGGATCTTCCACCACACGACGTGGTTGGCGTGGCCGGCCAGGTTGAAGGCCAGCGTCGTCTCGAGACCGACGATGCCACCGAAGTCCCCGGCGTCGCGGGCTTCCGCGATCTTGTCGAGGGTGTCGTTCGCGCCCTTGACGTAGGTCGCGTGGTGCTTGCTGTGGTGCAGCTCGTTGATCTCGCCGGAGATGTGGGGCGCCAGGGCGCTGTAGTCGTAGTCGAGATCGGGGAGCTCGTAGCGGGCCATTGGCCCTCCTTCTGTCTTCGACAAGTTTCCGGTACCGAACCTAGTAGCACACGGCCGCTCGCGGCGAGCGGGGGCGGCTCGTCGTCACTGCGTGGGACGACGGTTCGACAGTGGCGTACCCGGGGGCGCACCACCCGAAACCGAGCCTGCAACCTGGACTTAAGTCGAGGTCAAGGTGCTGTGACGACGGTCATTCAGGCCGTGCGGAACTCGGTCAGCCGCTGGGCCAGCTCGTCGAACACCGCGACGTTGCACTCGAACGCCACCAGCGTCTCGTCGATCACCCGGGCGCGCTCGGCGTCGGTCCAGGGCGCGTTGTCCAGCTTCGCGCGGTAGCCGTCGCGGAACTTAGGGGCGCTGCCGATGCCCTCGAAGTGGTAGAAGAGCGTGCCCGCGTCGGCGACGTCGTACGTCTTCTCCAGCAGGCGGCGGATGGCCTGGCCGCCCGCGATGTCGCCCAGGTAGCGCGTGTAGTGGTGGGCGACGTAGCCGCCGGCCCACGCGGACGCCTCTTCGACGCGCGCGACGTACGCCCGGGTCGACGCCAGCGGCGTGATCGTCGAGCGCCAGTCCGGGCCGACGAGGTGCGCCAGGTCGCGCTCCAGGCTCGGCAGCCGGCGGAGCGCGTCGAAGACGAACTCGCCGCCGACCGGGTCGCCGGTCATCCGGTCGCTGGCGGCTTCGATCGCGCTGTAGATGAAGTAGTACTGGATCGCCAGCTGGGTGTAGCCGTCCTGGGACAGCTCGCCGCCCAGCAGCGCGCGCATGTACGTCGAGTAGTTCGCCTTCTCGTGCACCTGCAGCGTCGAGGCGCGCAGGGTCGCCGAGAACGGACGGGTGTCGAGGTCCGTGGTCACCGACATGGAAGGCCTCCCGGCGATCGATCTGACACACTGTCAGAAAGAGCCTAAGCCATAACCAGCGGTAAGGCTACCCTAAATTTTCGCCGTCCCGACCGCGCGCAGCACGAACCGGACGGCGGCTTCGACGACGTCGTCGCGCTGCTCCGGCGGCCCCTCGACCAGCGCCCGGTTGCCGAGCGCGGCGGTGATCATGGCGATCAGGACGTCCGGGTCCTCGGCCGGCCAGCGCCCCAGGTCGACGCCGCCGGCGAGGATCGCGCGCAGCCGGTCGGTGATCGGGTCGGCGTGCGCGCTGATCCGCCGGTACGCCGCGGGGGCCAGCGCCGACGCGAGCGCCGTGCCCGGCGGCATGTGGTACTCGGCCAGCACCCGCAGCTGGAGCCGGACGAACGTGGCGAGCTGGTCCACCGGGTCGGCCTGGGCCTCGACGGCGTCGGTCAGCCGGGTGACGTACCGGGCGGCCTCGTCCTCGACGAAGGCGACGAGCAGGCTCTCCTTGTCGGGGAAGTGGTTGTACAGCGCGCTCCGGCCGACGCCGGCGGCCGCGGCGACGCCGGTGAGCGAGATCGCGTCGAAGCCGCGTTCGTACAGCTGGGCGCGCAGGACGTCGAAGACGCGCGCGCGGACCTCACGGCGATGCGCCTCCAGTGACCCACCGAGAATCTTCGGCATCGGCCCAGGCTAATCGGCCACGGGCCACGTGTGCACGGGCTCGCCCGCTTCCGAGAGCTCCAGGTAGCGCCCGAGCATCCGGGTCAGCGCCGCCTCCCGGTCGAGCCCGTGCTCCTGCGCGTGCACGACGAAGTCGCGCTGCCAAGTCGCCCCGGTCCGCCGCGCGAGGCACCGCTGCTCGATGATCCCGAGGTAGCGCTCGCGAGCCTCGTCGGAGACGTCGGAAGCGCGCAGCCCCTCGTGGGCCAGCGGGAGCAGCACGCGCAGCGCGAGCTCGTCCGGCGGGATCCAGCCGATGCCCGGCCAGTACAGCTGCGCCTCGAAGCCGCGGCGCGCGCCCGCGTACAGGTTCTCCTCCGCCGCCTGGAACGACATCTGGCTCCACACCGGGCGTTCCGCCTCGGCGAGCGCGCGCTGGGCGCCGTAGAAGAACGCCGCGTTCGCCACGGTGTCGACGACCGTCGGCCCGGCGGGCAGGATGCGGTTCTCGATGCGCAGGTGCGGCAGGCCGTCGACGACGTCGTACACCGGCCGGTTCCAGCGCCAGATGGTGCCGTTGTGCATCCGCAGCTCGGTGAGCTTCGGCGCCTGACCGGCGTCGAGCGCCTCGATCGGGTCCTCGGCGTCGGTTTCCGGGAGCAGACCGGGGAAGTAGCGGACGTTCTCCTCGAACAGGTCGAAGATCGACGTGATCCAGCGCTCGCCGAACCACACCCGCGGCCGGACGCCCTGGTTCTTCAGCTCTTCCGGGCGGGTGTCGGTCGCCTGCAGGAACAGCGGGATGCGCGTCTCCTGCCAGAGCGCCTTGCCCAGCAGGAACGGCGAGTTCGTGGCGAGCGCGATCTGCAGCCCGGCCAGGCACTGCGCGGCGTTCCAGTGGGCGGCGAACTCCTCCGGCGCCACCTGCAAGTGCAGCTGCACGCTCGTGCACGCGGCTTCCGGAAGAATGGATTCCGCATAGCTGCGCAGGCGTTCCGGTTGCTGGCCCGGCAGCGGCGCGCCCTCCATCGCCAGCACGGTCCGTTCGCCGCGCGCCGCGAAGATCTGGTCGTTCAGCGTGACGTACCGCGATTTGTTGGTGAGCCATTTCTGGTCGAAGTGCTCGTGCTTCAACGTCGGCAGGATGCCGATCATGGCCAGCGCCGACCCGTTGTCCCCGGCTTTCGCCGACGCCGTGCTCAGGTACGCGCGGAGGTCGTCTTCCAATTGGAGCGCGGAATCGCCGGCCAGCGGCCGCGGCGGCACGTTCAGCTCCAGGTTGTGCTGCCCCAGCTCGGTGGTGAACGACGGGTCGTCCAGCGCTTCCAGCACCGCGGTGTTCGTCATCGACGGCCGTAGCTCGCGGTCGACCAGGTTCAGCTCCACCTCGAGCCCGATGTTCTTGCGGGGGAAGGAAAAACTGCCGTCGGTGAGCATCCGGGCCAAGGTGTCGAGACAGCGCTGCACCTTGCGGCGGTACCGTCCTCGGTCGAGCGTGTTGAACGGTTGAGCCGCCAGGTCCATCCCCATGACCATCCCTGCTTCGCGTCGGCGTGGAACTAGTACGTGTTTCAGGTTCCCGGCGGATAACCGTTTCACAGCGGTTGAATCCGTGCTAGCGGCCAAACTGGTGCTCTCCGTCACCGGGAGTTGACCGACAGCAAATTGAACCCGTTCGTACCAGAGTGGCGTGGACGTTCGGACCAGTGAGCGACCCGGCAAGCGGATGACAGACTGGGCGGATGGCCGTGATCCACACCGATGACCGGGATGACCCGCGACTCGACGACTTCCGCGACCTGTCCACTGCGGACCGGCGTCCGGACCGCCCTGGTGGCAAGGGACTCGTGATCGCCGAGGGCACCGTCGTGGTGTCGCGGCTGCTGGCGTCCCGGTACCCCGTGCGCGCGCTTCTGGGCGTCGAACGGCGGTTCGCCGAGCTGGCGGACGACCTGGCCGGGACGGACGCGCCCCAGTACGTCACTTCGGCGGAGGTGATGGCCGACGTCGTCGGCTTCCACCTCAACCGCGGCATCCTCGCGATCGCCGACCGGCCGGCGTCGCTGCCGGTATCCGACGTCGTGGCCGGGGCCGGCGCGATCGCCGTGCTGGAAGGCGTGGGGGACCACGAAAACCTCGGCGCGCTCTTCCGCAACGCGGCCGCGCTCGGCGTCGACGGCGTGCTGCTCGGTCCCGGCTGCTCCGACCCGCTGTACCGGCGCAGCGTGCGCGTGTCCATGGGACACGTCCTGCGCGTCCCCTTCGGGTACCTGACGGACTGGCCGGGCGGGCTCCACGACCTGCGGGCGCGCGGGTTCGCCGTCGCCGCGTTCACCCCGCGGTCGGGCTCGGTCCCGCTGCGCGAGCTGCGCGAGCGCGTGCCGGGTCCGGTGGCTCTGCTGTTCGGCGCGGAAGGGCCCGGACTGACCGAGACGGCGCTCGCGGCTGCTGATCACGCGGTCCGGATACCCATGCCCGCCGGAGTCGACTCCCTCAATATCGCGACGGCCGCCGCCGTGGCGTTCTACGAACTGGTCCCGGGTGACTAAGGTGACGGCGATCTCTGTTCTCGGCTGACCCCGCCGGCGCGAAAGGACCCCATGGAGCTGCGGATCCGCGGTGAGCGCGCGGTGCTGGCCGGACCCGGTGGCGACCAGGCGCGCGAGGTGGATCCGTACAAGCTCGCGATCGGCGGGGACCTGGCGCAGGCCCTGCACGAGTGGGCGCGGGTGGCCTCCGCCGTGTCCGCCGACCCCGGTGCGGAGGCGGCCTCCGTCGTCTCGCAGCGCGGCCGTCAGCTGGCCGGCCGGCTGGCCGCGGTGATGGGCACGGCCGTGCGGTTCGTGGACCCGGTGACCGGCGCCGACACCGTCGTCGAGCCGCCGCCGCGCCAGCCCGAAACCGGCCGGAAGCTGGTCCGGACGGTGCTCGGCCCGCCGGGGCCGCCTGGCGAGCCCACCCCGTGGGTCACCGGGCTGATCGTCTCCGCGTTCATCGCGGCCGTGGTCGTGGTGGCGATGCTGGCGCTGGCGACGACGCTCGCGCGCGAGACCAGCAGCTGGCTGGCCCTGGTGGCGTCGGTGGTGGTGACGGCCGGGATCGCGCCGTCGCTGTGGCTGATCCGCCGCACCCCGATCCTGCGCTGGGCCGCCTACGGCGCGGCGGGCGGCGTGCTGATCGCGTGGATCGGCGTGCTGGTCATCGTCTTCAGCGGCGCCTGACGCAGGGGATACTGGCGCGATGGAGCAGCTGGACGCGTTGCGGAAGTTGTGTCTCGCGCTGCCGGAGGCGAGCGAGCGGGACAGCCACGGCGAGCCGACGTGGTTCGTGCGGGGCAAGAAGACCTTCGTCAGCTTCGCGAACCACCACCACGACGACGGCCGGCTCGCCTTCTGGTGCCCGGCGGCGGCCGGGGTGCAGGAGGAGCTGGTGCGCACCGAGCCGGAGCGGTTCTTCCGGCCGCCCTACGTCGGGCACCGCGGGTGGCTGGGGGTGCGGCTGGACGTCGACGTCGACTGGGCCGAGGTCGACCGGATCGTGCGCGACGCCTACCGCCTGGTCGCACCGAAGTCGCTCGCCGCGCTGGTCGAGTAGGGCCTAACCGCGCTGCGAGCGGACCCCGAGCAGCACGTCCTCCCAGGACGGCACGATCGGGTGGTTCTTTTTGGCCTTCGGGCGCACGGGCTCCTCCGCGGTGGCCGTCTCCTCTTCGGGGTCGGCCGGGACGCGGGGGATCTCGCGGGTGTCGTCGTCCGGGTCCGGCTCGGCGGCCGGCAGCTCGGCGTGGTCCGGCGGCACCGAGTCCAGCGTCGGCTGGAACTCCGCGTCGCGGGCCGGGTTGAGCGCGCGGACCGTCCGGGGCGGGCGGTAGGCGTTGGGGTCGAGCAGGACCTCGGCGTTCTCGTCGAGCGCCGTCACCGTGCCGCCGTGCGCTCCCGGGGCGAACGCCCAGTGCGCGCGGTTGTCCGAGCGGCCGGCCTTCCAGCGCAGCACGACGACCCAGCGGCCGTCGTCGCCCTTCCAGGAGTCCCAGGTGGCCTGGGAGTAGTCGTGCCCGCGCACGCCGAAGCCGTACGCGACGACCTCGCCGAGCGTCTGGACGTCCGGGCCGTCTTCGCGGACCGGGTGCGCGCTCTGCGCGAGATCGGCCGTGCGCGACCGCTCGAGCAGGACGGGGTAGGCGTAGCGCTCGACGCGCTGCTCCGAGATCCCGGCGCCGCTCGCGACCTGTTCGACTGACTCGCCGGCGCGGATTCGCGCCTGGATCTCGCGTGGCCGCATCTGGCTCTCCAACTCGATTTCGATCTGGCCGAGGCGGGTGATGTCACCCCGCGCCGCCGCGCGCAGTCTCTCATCGGCCGGGAGGAGGAATTGCGTACGGCTCGCCGGGTCTTCGCACACGATGGACTTACCGTCCTCGTGCAACCCGACCACTCGCAGCGTGCGCATTGTTCGCCTTCCCCGATGCTTCACCGTTGTGGGTGCCCACGTTAGAACGGCGCGTCGGCTTGACGTGCGAGGCGCGCCGAGTCATCACCCAAAGGACCACTGTTCATCTTGTGACTCTCGCATCATCCGTGCCCAGGTCAGCGGCGATCGTGTGACACGCCGACCACGCAAAGTCACGATCGAGTGGATCGCTTCGGCGTGTTCCGGCAAAATCTCCTCCGACTGGCCCAGTCCGCTGGGCCCTGTGGTTTCTGGGACTGGTGTGACTAGTGGGACGCGTGGGACGTCGTGAGGTTCCCGCTCAGGACGGCAGCCGGACGGTCACGGTGAGCCCGCCGCGCTTGCCCGGCTGGGCCTCGGCGGTGCCGCCGTGGGCGTGGGCGACCGAACGGACGATCGAGAGCCCGAGCCCGGCGTTGCGCGTGTCGCCGGTCCGCTCGGCGCCGGCCACCCTGCGGAACGGCTCGAAGAGCGTCGGCACGGCTTCCGGCGGGACCACCGCGCCCGAGTTGCGGACCTCCAGGGCCGGGTCGCGGCGGACTTCGACGTAGACCCAGCCGCCGCTGGTGTTGTACGTGATCGCGTTGACCACCAGGTTCGTCACCAGCCGCTCCAGCAGCACCGGGTCGCCCGCCACCGTGCGCGGCCGGAAGCGGGTCTCCACCTTGACGCCCGCCGACTCCGCCTGGGCCGCGGTGGCCCGGACGACCGCCGCGACGACCTGGTCGAGGCGGACCGGCGTGCGCGCGGTCAGGCCGCGGTCGCTGCGGGCCAGGATCAGCAGGCCCTCGATCATCCGCTCGCTGCGCTCGTTGGTGTGGAGCAGGTGCGTGCCGAGCTTCCGCAGGTCGGGCGCGACGTCGGGGTCGGCCATCGCGACCTCGATCAACGTCCGCTGCACGGCCAGCGGCGTCCGCAGCTCGTGGGAGGCGTTCGCGACGAACCGCTTCTGGCTGTCGAACGACTCCGCGAGCCGGTCGAGCATGCCGTCGAAGGTGTCGGCCAGCTCCTTCAGCTCGTCGGGTGGGCCTTCGAGGTTGATCCGCCGGTCGAGCTTGCCCGCTTCGAGCCGGCGCGCGGCCGAGGTGATGTCGTGCAGCGGCCGCAGCGCCCGCCCGGCCATCAGCCAGCCGAACAGGACGGCGAGCGCGGCCGTCGCCACGAGCGCGATCGCCGAGTTGACGACCAGGGTGGACAGCGTCGAGGAGCGGTATTCGTCCAGCGAGCCGCTGACCAGGCGCACGGCCATCCCGGCGGGCGCCTGGACCGTGTTGTCCGGGACGCCGTACACCGTGTCGGCGGCCGAGCCGAGCGACGCCGTCGCGAACCGGGCCGGATCGGGCAGCGTGCCCTGCACCAGCAGGTAGTCGATGACGACCAGGACCAGCCCGGCCAGCAGGAACAGCCCGCCGTACCAGGCGGTCAGCTTGGTCCGGACGGACAGCGCGTTCACGGGGTGCCGAACCGGTAGCCGGCGCCGGGCAGCGTCTCGATCACCGGCGGGTCGCCGAGCTTGCGGCGCAACGTCATCACCGCGACGCGCACCGCGTTGGTGAACGGGTCCGCGTGCTCGTCCCACGCCTTGTCCAGCAGATCCTCGGCGCTCACCACCGTGCCCTCGGCCCGCATCAGCACTTCCAGCACGGCGAACTCCTTCGGCGAGAGCTGCAGGAACCGGCCGTCGCGCGCGGCCTGGTGGCGCGGCAGGTCCAGCACGACGCCGTCGCGCTGCAGCACCGGCGGCAACGCGGGCCGCGCGCGCCGCGACAGCGCCTGCACCCGGGCGACCAGCTCGGCGAACGCGAACGGCTTGGTCAGGTAGTCGTCGGCGCCCAGGCCCAGCCCGGCGACCCGGTCGGTGACGTCGGCGGCGGCCGTCAGCATCAGCACCCGCGCCTCCCCGCCCGCCGCGACGACCGCGGCGCACACCTGGTCACCGTGCACCTTGGGCAGGTCGCGGTCGAGGACGACGACGTCGTAGCCGTGCACCCCGACCCGTTCGAGGGCCTGTTCGCCGTCGTAACAGACGTCGACGGCCATCGCGAAGCGGCGAAGCCCCTCCGCGACCGAGTCGGCGAGCAGCCGCTCGTCCTCCACCACCAGCACACGCACCCGCCCAGTCTGCCCAGGCGGGCCATAAGCCCCGCATAAGCGACTTCGCTTAGCGCGCCGGAATCCCCCGATCCGTAGACCTGACGACCGAACCGGAGGAAAGGAGCGAGCGATGCGAACACGCCTGACGGTCATCGCGGCGATCGGCGCCGCGGTGCTGCTCGCGGGGTGCGGGGCCAAGCCGGACGACGGGTCGAAGGTGGCCTCGATCTCGGGGCCGTCCTCGTCGGCCCCGGCCAAGGCCGCGGACAACAAGAGCGACGAAGACAAGATGCGCGACTTCGCCAAGTGCATGCGCGAGCACGGCGTCGACATGCCCGACCCCAAGCCGGCCGGCGACGGTGGGATGGCGGTGGCGCTCGGGGGCGACGCCAAGGACGCGGGGAAGTTCGAAGCGGCGCAGAGCGCCTGCAAGAGCCTCATGCCCAACGGCGGCGAGATGAAGCCGCCGAGCCCCGAACAGCTGGACAAGATGCGCAAGGACGCGAAGTGCATGCGGGACCACGGCATCGACATGCCCGACCCCGATCCGGCGGGCAAGGGCACGACCCGGCTGGGTGGCCCGGGCGACGACCCGTCGAAGTTCGAGGCCGCCGCGAAGGCGTGCGGGCTCGGCATGTCCACGCACGCGGAACGGGGGGCACCCGCCCAATGACCGAGATGACCGAATCCCGGCCGCGACGCCGGGGCCGGGCGCGCTGGTTCATCGCCGCGGCGGTGCTCGTCGTGGTGGTGGGCACCGGTTCCGCCGTGATCCTCACCCGCGTCTCCTCCGCCACCTCGGTGCAGGAGGCCGCCCCGCCGTCCGTCGAGACGGCGGAGGTGGCCAAGACCGACCTCAGCGAAGAGGAGGAGGCCGACGGCACCCTCGGCTACGGCGAGGAGTCCTCGGTGGCCGGCCGCAAGCCCGGCACCGTCACGTCGCTGCCCGACGCCGGCGCGACCCTCACCCGCTGCAAGGCGGTGTACGGCGTCGACGCCAAGCCGGTGCCGCTGTTCTACGGCACGCTGCCGTTCTACCGCGACCTCGCCGCGGGCGCGGCCGACGGCGCCGACGTCAAGCAGCTCGAGGAGAACCTCAAGGCCTGCGGGTACGGCGGGTTCGGCACGCCGGACAAGAAGTTCACGTCGGCGACGGCGGCCGCGCTGAAGAAGTGGCAGAAGGCGCTGGGGCTGGACCAGACCGGCGCGTTCGGCCAGGGCGACGTCGTCCTCGCGGCGGGGGAGCTGCGCGTGTCGGCGGTGTCGGCCAAGCTCGGCTCGCCGGCCCAGGGCGAGGTGCTCAAGACCAGCGGCACCGTCCGCTCGGTGCAGGTCAAGCTCGACGCGGCCAAGCAGGACCTCGCCCAGCAGGGCGCGAAGGCGTCCGTGACGATCAACGGGAAGACGTCGACGGGCACGATCACCGACGTCGGGAAGTCCGCGGTCGAGGGCAAGGACGGCGCGGGCCAGGACGACGGCAAGCCCAAGATCACCGTGACCGTCCAGCTCGACGACCCGGCCGTGGCCGGCACGCTCGACTCGGCCCCGGCGACCGTCCGGTTCACCAAGGACGTCCACTCCGGCGTGCTCGCGGTGCCGGTCGGCGCGCTGCTCGCGCTCGCCGAAGGCGGTTACGCCGTCGAGGTCGACGAGAACGGCAAGCGCCGGCTCGTCGCCGTCCGAACGGGACTGTTCAGCGGCGGCAAGGTCGAGGTCAGCGGCAACGGCCTGACCGCGGGCATGCGGGTGGTGACGACGTCGTGACACCCGTCCTGCGCGTGCACGAGGTCACGCGCGCCTACCCCGGCGGCGTCGCCGCGCTCGACGGCGTCTCGCTGAGCCTGGAAGACGGCGAGATGGTGGCGATCGTCGGGCCGTCCGGGTCCGGGAAGTCCACGCTGCTGCACCTGATGGGCACGCTCGACCGGCCGTCCACCGGCCGCGTCGAGCTGCGCGGCCACGACGTCGCCGTGCTGTCCGACCGGAAGGTCTCGGCGCTGCGGTCGCGCTGGATCGGGTTCGTGTTCCAGCAGTTCTTCCTCGACGAAGGGATGAGTGCGGTGGACAACGTGTGCACCGGCCTGCTCTACGCCGGGGTGCCGCGGCGGCAGCGGCGCACGCGGGCCCGGGAGGCGCTCGACCGCGTCGGGCTGGGGCACCGGGCGTGGCACCGGCCCGGCGAGCTGTCCGGCGGGGAACGCCAGCGCGTCGTGATCGCCAGGGCCGTCGTCAACGACCCGGCGATCCTGCTGGCCGACGAGCCGACCGGCAACCTCGACACCGGCACCGGCGCGGCCGTGCTCGCGCTGCTCGGCGAGCTGTCCGCCGACGGCACGACGATCGTGGTGATCACCCACGACCGGGAGATCGCCGCGGGCATGCCGCGCCGGATCGAGCTGCTCGACGGGCACCTGCGGCTCGACACCGGTCTGGTGGGTGCGCGGTGATCGCCCCACCCGAGGTCCAGCTGCCCGAGCCGGCCCGGCTCAAGCCACCGGACGTCGTCGCGCTCGGCGCCCACGGCATGCGGACGCGCCCGGTGCGTGCCGTGCTTTCCGCGCTGGGCATCGCGATCGGCGTCGCGGCGATGGTGGCGGTGCTCGCGATCCCGGCGTCCGGCGCGCAGGCCCTGCACGACCGGCTGGCCGCGCTCGGCACCAACCTGCTCACCGCCGGGCCGGGCCAGACGTTGTTCGGGGACAACGCGACCCTGCCGGACGACGCCGTCGCGATGGCCAAGCGGATCGCGCCGGTGACCGCCGCGACCGGCACCGGGACGACGTCGGCCAGCGTGCGGCGCAGCGACAAGATCCCGGTCGACGAGACGTCCGGGCTCGGCGTCTTCGCGGCGCGACCGGACCTGCTCGGGGTGCTGGGCGGGAAGGTCCGATCGGGGGCGTTCCTGGCCCCGGGCAACCGGAACTACCCGGTGACGGTGCTCGGGTCGCAGGCCGCCGCGCGGCTCGGCATCGACCACGTCGACCCGGTGCGGCCACCGCAGGTGCTGATCGGCACGCAGTGGTTCACCGTCGTCGGGATCCTCGGGCCGATGCCGCTGGCGCCGGAGATCGAGCGGTCGGCGCTGGTCGGCTGGGACGTCGCGGAGCGGCTCCTCGGCTTCGACGGCCACCCGTCCACGGTGTACGTCCGCGCGAACGAGTCCGAAGTGGACGGTGTGCGGTCGGTGCTGGGCGCGACGCTGAACCCGCAGGCGCCCAACGAGGTCGAGGTCCGCCGCCCGTCGGACGCGCTCGCCGCGCAGAAGCTCACCGACAACACCTACAGCGCGCTGTTCCTCGGCCTCGGCGGGGTCGCGCTGCTCGTCGGCGGCGTCGGGGTGGCGAACACGATGGTCATCTCGGTGCTGGAACGGCGGCGCGAGATCGGCCTGCGCCGCGCGCTGGGGGCCACGAAACGCCAGGTGCGCGGGCAGTTCCTGGCCGAATCGGTGCTGCTGTCCGGGCTCGGCGGGCTGGCCGGGGTCGTGACCGGGGTGCTGGTGACCGCGGGGTACGCGCTGAGCCAGGGCTGGCCGGCCGTGCTGCCGGTCGGCGCGCTGGCCGGCGGGGTCGGCGTCGCGGCACTGGTCGGGGCGGTCGCCGGGGCCTACCCGGCGGTCCGCGCGGCGCGGCTCGCCCCGACGCGGGCGCTCGCCTGAGCCGCCACTTTCGTACCAAAAGTGCCTTCGGGTCACTTTTGGTACGAAAGTGGCGCTTCGGCCGCACCTTCGGGTGTGCCCTGCACCGGAATTGAGCACCGTGGAAGATTCCCCGACTGTGGCTCGCGGCGTTGAATATCGATCAAATCCGTTGATCGAAGGGGCGGCTGCCGTGGTGCGCGTCGAGGCGAACAGACGTGATTTCCTCCGCTGGCTGGCGACGGCCGGCGCGGGCCTCGCCGCCGCGGGTGTCGCGCCCGCGCTCTTCGCCCAGGAAGCCGCCGCGGCCGGCACGGACGTCGTCGTCGTGCTCGGCGCCACCGTCGTCGACGGCACCGACGCCCCGGCCCGGCCGAACTCCGCGGTCGTGCTGGTCGGGGACCGGATCGCCTGGGTCGGCCCGGCGGCCGAGCTGCCGCACCACGCGGGCGCCCGGATCGTCGACGGCCGCGGCCGGTACCTGATCCCCGGCCTCTGGGACATGCACGCCCACGGCATCGACTACGAAAAGCTGTGGCCGCCGCTGTTCCTGGCCAACGGTGTCACCGGCATCCGCGAGATGCAGGGCTACGACGAGAACCGCGCCACCCGCGACAAGATCGTGCGCGGCGAGCTGCTCGGCCCCCGGGTGGTGCTCGCCAGCTCGATCCTCGACGGCCCGGTCAGCCTGCTCGGCCCGCCGATCACGCAGGTGGCGACCCCCGAAGAGGGGCGCGCGGCCGTCCGGACCGCCGTCGAGCAGGGCTCCGACTTCGTCAAGGTCTACTTCTACCTGCCGAAGGACGTGTTCCTGGCGATCGCCGACGAGTGCCGCCGCGTCGGCCTGTCGTTCGCCGGGCACTGGCCGTACCGGCTGCGCCAGGTCGAGGCCGCGAGGGCCGGGCAGCGCACCTTCGAGCACCTCTTCGGCCTGTCCATCGCCACGTCCCGGCGCCGGGACGAGTTCCTGGCCCGCCTCGACGCGACGCCGTTCGACCCGGACGCGAAGCGCGACTTCTTCAACCTCGCCCGTGATCTCGACCGGCAGGCGGCCCAGACCTACGACCCGGCCACCGCGGAGCGCCACTTCGCCCAGCTCAAGGCGCTGGACAACTGGGTGAGCCCGACGTTCACCGTCAACCGCGTGATGTCGAGCCCGGTCGAAACCTACGCGCACGACCCGCGGCTCAAGTACGTCTCGCAGGACATCGTCGACTACTGGACCGACCGGCTCCCGATGTTCACGCCGGCCACGGCCGAGCAGGTCGACCAGCAGAACGCGTACTTCGAGGCGCAGCTGCGGCTCGTCGGCGCCGCGCACCGGGCCGGGCTGGGGGTCCTCGGCGGCACCGACTGCCTGAACCCGTACGTCTTCCCGGGCTTCAGCCTGCACGACGAGCTCGGCTACCTGGTCCAGGCCGGGCTGTCGCCGCGGCAGGCGCTGCAGACGGTGACGCGCGACGCCGCGCGGTTCCTCGGCCGGTCGGCCACCGCGGGCACGATCACCCCCGGCAAGGTCGCCGACGTGGTGCTGCTCGACGCGAACCCGCTCACCGACATCCGCGCGGTCCGCCGGATCGACACCGTCGTCACCGCGGGCCGCGTGCTCGACCGGGCCCGCCTGACCCGGATGCTGGCGGACGCCGAGACGGCGGCGAAGCAGCCGCTGGCGAGCGCGAACAGCAGGTCAGTGGGCTTGCCGGTGCGTGGCTGCTGCTGAGCGCCCGGTAATCTCGGCCGGTCGGAGACCGGCTCGAGGGGGATGCGTGTCACAGTGGTCCGGGCGGAAGCTGGCGGGGGCGCTCGCCGTGCTCGAGATCGCCGCCGTGGTGCTGGTCCTCGTGCTGAAGCGGTTCGACGGCCTCGACCTGGAGGTCTACCTGGGCGGCGCGAAGGCGCTGGCCCAGCAGGGCTCGCCCTACGACGCCTGGGTGCCGACGACGCACCAGATCCTGCTGCCGTTCACCTACACGCCGTTCGCGGCGGCGGTGTTCCTGCCGGGCACGCTGCTGCCGTTCGCGGCGACGATGAAGCTCGTCAGCATCGCCTCGATCCTCGCGACCGGCGTCGTCGCCTACCTCTACGTCGCGACGCTCAACGGCTCGCTGACCGACGCCTCGAAGGTCCACGGCCGCGCGGTGGCGGCGCTCGTCGCGATCGTCGCGCAGCTGGCCGGCGCGCTGCTCGAGCCGGTGCGCTCGACGCTGGGCTTCGGGCAGATCAACGCGCTGCTCATGGTCCTGGTGGTGCTCGACGTCCTGCTGCCCGGCAAGCGCGGGCGGACGAAGGGCCTGCTGATCGGCGTGGCCGCGGCGATCAAGCTGACGCCGGCGGTGTTCGTCGTCTACTTCCTGTTCCGCCGCGACTTCAAGTCGGCCGCGCGGGTGGTCGCCGGGTTCGTGGCGGCGGGCGCGCTGCTGTGGCTGGTCCGGCCGTCGGCGTCCTTCACGTACTGGACGAAGCTCGTCTTCGACGCGGGCCGCATCGGCGGTGTCGACTACGTCGGCAACCAGTCGTTGAAGGGCCTGGTGACACGGCTGGGCCTGCCGGAAACCGCCGGGAACGTCGTGTGGCTGCTGGCCGCGCTCGCCGTGATGGCGGTGGTCGCGGTGGTGATCGTCCGGGCGGCCGAGCCGGTGCTCGGGCTGACCGCGTGCGCGCTCGGCGGGCTGCTGGTGTCGCCGATCTCGTGGACCCACCACTGGACGTGGTGCGTGCCGATCCTGGTGCTGGCCGGGTACTACGGCGTCCGGTCCTGGCGCACCGACCGCGTGGTGACGTGGTGGGCCGGCGCGGTCGTCGTGGCCGGCCTGACGCTGTTCATCTGGGGGCCGATGTGGTTCGCCCCGCGCCCGGCCCCCTCGGTGGGCTGGTGGCTGGCGACGGAGTCCTACGAACTCTTCGGCCTCGCCCTGCTGGTCCTCGCGGCTTTCGCCGCCCCTCGCCTGAAAGCCGTGAAGGCCTCCTTACCGGCCGTAAGAGCCGGTAAGGAGGCCTTCACGGACGTCTAGGTCAGCTGCCCAGGCGTTCGACGACGTATTCGATGCTTTGGGTGAGCTTCGTGATGTCGTCCGGGTCGATGGCCGGGAACAGGCCGACGCGCAGCTGGTTGCGGCCCAGCTTGCGGTACGGCTCGGTGTCGACGATCCCGTTGGCGCGCAGCACCTTCGCCACCGCGGCGGCGTCGACCTCGTCGGCGAAGTCCACCGTGCCGACGACCTGCGAGCGCAGGTCCGGGTCCTTCACGAACGGCGTCGTGTAGCTGGTCTTCTCGGCCCACTCGTAGAGCCGCGACGACGAGTCCTTCGTGCGCGCGGTCGTCCACTCGAGGCCGCCCTGGCCGTTCATCCACTCGATCTGCTCGGCGAGCAGGAAGAGCGTGGCCACGGCCGGGGTGTTGTACGTCTGGTCCTTGCGGGAGTTGTCCAGCGCGGTGGTCAGCGACAGGAACTCCGGGATCCAGCGGTCGCCGCCGCCGATCTCGCCGATCCGCTCGACCGCGGCGGGCGAGGCCAGCGCGATCCACAGGCCGCCGTCCGCGGCGAACGACTTCTGCGGCGCGAAGTAGTAGACGTCGAAGTCCTCGGCCTTGACGGGCAGGCCGCCGGCGCCGGAGGTCGCGTCGATCGCGACGAGCGCGCCGTCGCTGCCCTCGGGACGGCGAACCGGCACGGCGACACCGGTCGACGTCTCGTTGTGCGCCCAGCCGACCAGGTCGGCCCCGGCCTCGTAGGCGATCTCGGGCGCGCTGCCCGCTTCGGCCTTGACGACGATCGGGTCGGCCAGGAACGGCGCGCCCTTGGTGACGGAGGCGAACTTCGAGGAGAACTCGCCGTAGGTGAAGTGCTGCGAGCGCTCGCGCACCAGGCCGAACGCGGCCGCGTCCCAGAACGCCGTGGTGCCGCCGTTGCCGAGGATCACCTCGTAGCCCTCGGGGAGCGAGAACAGCTCGGACAGCCCGGCCCGGACGCGCCCGACGAGCGACTTGACCGGCTTCTGCCGGTGTGACGTACCGAGGTAGGTGGAGCCGGACTCCGCCAGGGCGCTCAGCTGCTCGGCGCGGACCTTCGACGGTCCGCAGCCGAAGCGGCCGTCGGCCGGCTTGAGATCTGCGGGGATGGTCAACTCAGCGTCGGTCATGTGGCCAGTCTCTCAGGTCGGGACGGAGCAGGTCGAAGCGGTGCTGAAACGTCCGGAATGTGGAATCGGCGCTGTTCCGGGCAGTGGGACGCGCCGCCGTGACCGTAAAAACACGGTTACCGGACGCCCTGACGAGGGATACCTTGCCGCGTCATGACGACTGTGCAGCACAGCTTCCCCGCGCCGCCCGAGGTGCTGTGGAACGCACTCCCCGCCGGCGTCGCCGCCGTCGGCGGCCAGGGCCCGTACTACGAGGGCCAGCGCGGATTCGTGTCCTTCCGCACCGGGATGACCCTCTTCAGCTGGGGCCAGGAGGTCACCGCGACGGTCACGCCGGCCGCGGGCGGGTCGACGCTCACCGTCCTGACCAACCTGAAGTTCGGCCTGTTCGACTGGGGCGAGGGCAAGCGCATCGCCACCCGGTTCGCGACCGCCGTCGCGTTCTCCGCGGGGACGGTCGCGCTGGCCTGAAGGCCCCGCTCACCCGGCTGGGGGTGTGAGCGGGGCCTCTGGTCAGCGCCAGCCGTCGACGCCGCCCGGCACCGGCGCGGCCGGGTCGTACGGCGTGCGCGTGAAGACGAACGTCGCGAGGTCGAGGTGGGTCGCGACGCCTTCGCCGTCCCGGTCCACCTTCAGCGTCTCGCCGGAGTAGTAGCCGTCGAGGCCGACGTACGTGTCGTCGCCGGTCGGCCGGAAGCGCGAGCCGCGCCCGGCTCCCTCGACCGGGGCCAGCAGGAGCAGCTCACCCTGGATCCGCAGGTGGTACGGCGTCGGGCCCCAGTGCCAGAGCCCGGTCAGCGCCAGCAGCGCCGGGTCCACAGTGGACGGCTGCCACTCCGCGGGCAGGTGCGGTTCCAGCTCTTCGGTCGTGGTGATCAGGTCCAGCGCGAGCTGGGTGATGCCGACGCCGGACGTCGAATTCGTGAGCGCCAGCGCGCCGGTCCGGGTGGCCGGGTCGACCAGCGTGACGGCGAGGAAGCCGGGCATCGAGCCGGTGTGCCCGGCCAGCCGGCGGCCGCGGTGGCGCACGAGCATCAGGCCGAGCCCGAAGCCGGTCGTCCAGACGTCGGAGTCGTCGACGGTGACCATCGTGCGCATCTGCTCGAGGGTGTCCGGGCTGAGCACACCGCCGTCGTCACCGCCGAGGAACGCCGTCCAGCGGCCGAGGTCGGTGACCGTCGACCACAGCTGCCCGGCCGGGGCCATCGCGCCGGCGTCCGGGTGCGGCTCGGGCAGCAGGACGTCGGCGAAGGGGTGCACGGCGAAGCCGTCGGCGTGCGCGCCGACCGGGTGCGGGGTGGTGCGGGTCATCCCGAGCGGGCCGAGGATCTCCTCGTCGAGCACGGACAGCCAGTCCTTGCCGCGGAGGCGGGAGATGAGCTCGCCGAGCACGCCGTACCCGACGTTCGAGTAGTGGAACTTCGCGCCGGGCCGGTGTTTGGTGGCGCCCTCGGCGAGGCTGCCGACGAGCGCGTCCCAGTCGGCGCCGGGCGTGCGTTCCCACCACTGGCCGGGCGACTCGGACGTCAGGCCGGAGGTGTGGGAGAGCAGCTGGGCCACGGTCGCGGCGCCGAACGGCGTGCCCGGGACGTGTTTCTCGAGGGGGTCGTTGAGGTCCAGCAAGCCTTCGTCGCGCAGCCGCATGACGGCGGTGGCGACGAGGGTCTTGGTGATCGAGCCCAGCCGGTACTGGGTATCGGTGCCGGGGACCGCGTCCCCGACGCGCCCCCGCCCGCCGGACCAGACGATCTCCCCGTCGCGCACCACGGCGGCGACCAGCGACGGAGCCCGGCAGGCCGCCTGCTCGTGGGCGATCCGGCGGAGCAGTGCGTGTTCGGTCGACTCAAGCATGCTGGCATTCTGCCGCGCGCCGCTCAGGTGAGCAGGTTCCGGGCCATCGCCGTGGTCACCGCGGCCGTGCGGTCCGAGACGCCGAGCTTGCCGAACGTCCGCAGCAGGTGCGTCTTCACCGTCGCCTCGCTGATGTGGAGCGCGCGGCCGATGTCGGCGTTCGTGCCGCCCTTCGCGACCAGGCGCAGCACCTCCACCTCGCGCGCCGACAGCGACTGGGGCCCCGGGTTGCGGACCCGGTTGACCAGCTTGCCCGCCACCGACGGCGCCAGCACCGTCTCGCCGCGCGACGCCGCGCGGATGGCGTTCGCCAGCTCCGTGCGGGACGCGTCCTTCAGCAGGTAACCGGACGCGCCGGCCTCGACCGCGCGCAGGATGTCCGCGTCCGTCTCGTACGTCGTCAGCACGACGATCCGGCGGCCGGGCTGCTCGCGCAGGATCCGTTTGGTCGCGCCGACGCCGTCCAGCCCGGGCATCCGCAGGTCCATCAGCACGACGTCCGGCCGCGCGACGCGGTCGAGCGCGACCGCCTCGTCACCGGAGCCGGCCTCGCCGACGACCGTCAGGTCCGGCTCGGCTTCGAGCATGCCGCGCAGCCCTTCCCGGACGACGGGGTGGTCGTCGACAAGCATGATGCGGATCACGCGGGGACCTCCAGGGTCAGTTCGGTGCCGTCGGCGCCACTGCGGACGCTCAGCGTGCCACCCACCTGTTCCGCGCGGGACCGCATGCCCCGCAACCCGAACCCGGCGGCGCGGTCCGGGTCGAAGCCGGCGCCGTCGTCCCGGACGTCCAGCCGGACGGCGTCGTCCACAAGGGACAGTCGGACGAGCACCGCGGCCGCCGTCGCGTGCCGCCGGACGTTGTTCAGCGCCTCCTGCGCCCCGCGCAGCAGGACCACCTCCGCGGCCATGGCCAGCGCGGGCAGGTCACTGTCCACTTCGTACTGGACGGCCAGCCCGGTCTCGTCGCCGAGCCGGTCGGTCAGCCGGCGAACGGCGTCGACGAGGGAGCCCGACGTCAGGTCGTCCGGCGCGAGCGCGGCGACCATCGTGCGAGCTTCGGCGAGGTTCTCCCGCGCCGTGCGGGCGGCCAGCTCGGCGTGCCGCCGCGCCGCCGCCGGGTCGGCGTCCACTTCGGACTCGATGGCCTGGGCGAGGGTGACGATGCTGGTGAAGCCCTGCGCGAGGGTGTCGTGGATCTCCCGGGCCAGCCGCTCGCGCTCGGCCGCCGTCGCCGCTGCCCGGGACAGCCGCACGACTTCCGCCTGGCTCTCCTCGAGCTTGGCGATCAGGTCGGCCCGCGCCCGGCTCTCCTCGATGACGTGCAGGATGAACTTGCCGGCCAGCACGCCGAACACGATGAGGATCGCGGTCATCGGCAGCAGGATGTGCAGCTCCGGGCCCTGCAGCCCGTTGTCGGCGATCGCCGACGCGGGGCTCAGCAGGATCGCCGCCGTGGTGAGCACCGCGGCCGGCCGGAACTCGAGCGTCATGAACAGCAACGGGCACGCCATGAACAGGACGAAGCTGGCGGTCGTGTTGGCGAGCACCGCGGTCGCGACCAGGGCCAGGACCACGACCGCGAACGCCCACCGCTGCCGCGCGTGCTCGTCGTTCCGGACGATCCCGCGGCCCCAGAGCAGGTACGTCAGCGCGAGCGCGGTGAGCGCCCCGACGGCGACGGTGCCGCGGACCGGGTCGGTCTCGTCCAGCAGCACCAGGACCGTCGTGGCGACGTAGGTGACCGCGAAGAGGATCTCCCAGAGCCAGTTGAACCGGTCCCAGGCGTCGTTCACTTCCCGTCGGTCCACCGGAAGCTCAGCCGCGCCAGCACCAGGCCCGCCACGCACCAGATCCCCAGCACCAGCGCCACCCGAGGCAGTTCCCATGAGCCGGCCATCTCCATTCCCACCGCGCCGTCCGGCAGGAACACCGACCGGAAGCCCTGGCAGATCCATTTGAGCGGGAAGAACGACGCGATGTCCACCATGATCTTCGGCAGGTTCGTGATCGGCGTGACGAACACGCCGGAGATGAACTGCAGCACCAGGTACAGCATCTGCACCACGGCCACCGCGCCGGTGGTCGACTTCGCGAGCGAGCTGAGCGCGATCCCGAGCAGCGTGCAGGACACGATGCCGAGCACGAACACCCACAGCAGCGTCAGCCACTTCGCCGGATCGGTCGGCAGCTTCAGCCCGAACAGCAGCGTGCTGACGGCGACCATCAGCACGGTCTGGGCCAGGCTGGACACCGCGACCAGCACCATCTTGCCGATGAAGTAGGACGCCGAGGGCATCGGCGTGCCGCGCAGCCGCTTGAGCGCCCCGGTCTCGCGGTCGGCGGAGACGCCGGTGGCGATGCTGTTGAACGACGTCGAGACGATGCCGGACCCGATCATCCCGGCGGCGAGCAGCTGCCCCGACGTGACGCCGGCCAGCGCGGTCGGGCCGTCCAGGATGGAGCCGAGCAGGATCATCAGCACCGCGGGCAGGGAAAAGGTGAAGACCACCTGTTCCTTGTGCCGGAAGAACTGCCGCAGCTCGGTGCCGCCGCGGGCCAGGCCCAGCGCGAGCGGGCCGGGGAGGGTTCGGGGGCTCGCGGTGGTCATGCTTTGTCTCCGATCAGGTCCAGGTAGATGTCCTCCAGGCTGGGCCTGGTCACGGTGAGGTTCCCCAGCTCGCGCCCGCCCGCGGAGAGCTGGTTGACGAGCTTGGTCGGGTACGCCGTGCGTTCGGTGTGCTCACCGCGTTCGTCGGTCCACCGCACGGTGGCCTCGGCGCTGGCCCGGCCGCCGAGGTTCTGCGGCGTGTCCTGGGCGACGATCTCCCCACGCGCGATCACCGCGACACGATCGGCGAGCGCCTCGGCCTCGTCGAGGTAGTGGGTGGTGAGCAGGATCGTCGTACCCTCGCCGGCGAGATCGCTGATCAGCGCCCAGAACTGCCGCCGAGCTTCGGGGTCGAACCCGGTGGTGGGCTCGTCGAGGAAGAGCAGCTCAGGCCGCCCGACGATCCCGAGCGCGACGTCGACGCGCCGCCGTTGCCCGCCGGAGAGCGCCTTGACCCGCGACTTGGCCTTCTCGGTGAGCCCGACCTTCTCGATCACCTCGTCGGGATCGCGCGGGTTCGGGTAGTACTTCGCGAAGTGGCGGACGGTCTCGGCAACACTCAGCTCGGCGGCATCGTTCGCGGTCTGCAGCACGATGCCGATCTTGGAGCGCCATTCCCGGCCGGCTTTGCCGGGATCCTCACCGAGCACGGTCACCTCGCCACCGGTCCGCTGCCGGTGACCTTCGAGAATCTCGACGGTGGTGGTCTTCCCGGCACCGTTGGGCCCGAGCAGGGAGAAAACCTCACCTTGGGCGATGTCCAGATCCAGCCCGGCCACCGCGAGGTGGCCGGGGTACTGCTTGCGCAGGCCGCGCACGCTCACTGCTGTGGTCATGGGTCCAGCTTGGTGGTCGGGGGCGAGGATTCCGCCCAACGCGCGACTGAATCCGGCTGTCCACCGATCGGTGGACAGAGTCGTCGGCCGGGGTGTGTCTTGGTCCTCTGACCTGGGCTTGGGCTGCACCTGGGCCGAGGTGTGGTGCCGGTGGGCCGTTCGCGCTTCAACCAGCGCGAGTGGCCCTTTCGCGCCGCCTCGGTCCCGGCGCGAGTGGCCCGCTCGTGCCACCTCGATCCCGGCGCGAGCGGTCCTTTCGTGCCGCTCCGGTCCCGGCGCGAGTGGTCCTTTCGTGCCGCTCCGGTCGTGGTGCGAGCGGTCCGTTCGCGCCTCGCCGGGCACGAGTAGGTCCGTTCGCGCCCGACTCGGCACGAGCGGCCCTTTCGTGTCCACCGGCTCCGGCGCGAATGGCCCGTTCGTGCCGCTCCGACCTTGGGACGGGTGGTCCTTGTGCGGTGCAGTCCCGGCACGAGTAGCTCTTGCGGGCTGCCGCCGGTCCCGGTGCGAGTGGCCCGTTCATGCCGTGCTGCGCGCGAGTGGCCCGCTGGTGCCGTGTTGGGCACGAGCGGCCCTTTGGTGCCCTCCGACCCGGCGCGAGTGGCCCGTTGGTGTCGTGTTGCGCGCGAATGGCCCGTTCGTGCCGCTCCAGTCCTGGTGCGAGCGGTCCGTTCGCACCTCGCCGGGCACGAGCGGTCCATTCGTGCTCGACTCGGTGCGAGTGGCCCGTTCGGTGCTGCGTTGCGCGCGAGTGGCCCGCTGGTGCCGTGTTGGGCACGAGCGTCCCTTTCATGCCCTCCGACCCGGCGCGAGTGGCCCGTTCGGTGCCGCGTTGCGCGCGAGTGGCCCTTTCGCGCCCCTCCCGGAGCGAACCCCAACCCCGGCACGCCGCCTCGGCACTGCCTCCGACCCCAGAGGCAAGCCCGCAGCATCACCGATCCGTGGGCCGCGTCGTCGGCGCGGCGGCTTGCGAGATCGTGCAAGGTTTCCCGTGGAACCACAAAAACGCTGTCATACAAGGGAAATGCACGAACGGCGCCCATTCGGTAGCCCCCGCAAGGGTGAATGATCAGTCGCGCGCTTGTTGACAAGTTGTCTAACATGACGGAATGCCTCACAAGTGGGTGACCGCCAGCGACGGTGTCCGCCTCTCGGTCGACATCGACGGCCGTGATGACGGGCCGACGGTCGTGCTCGTGCACGGCTATCCCGACAACAGCTCGATGTGGGACCCCGTCAAGGCCGAGTTGCGCGGCAAGCACCGCGTCGTCACCTACGACGTGCGTGGTGCCGGGCGGTCGGACAAGCCGTCGGGACGCTCGTCCTATCGGCTGGACCAGCTGGCCGATGACCTCAAGGTCGTCGTCGACGCCGTCCAGCCGGGCGGCAAGGTGCACCTGCTCGCCCACGACTGGGGCTCCATCCAGACCTGGCACGCCGTCACCGGCGACGGACTGCGCGGGCGCGTCGCGTCCTTCACCTCGGTCTCCGGGCCGAGCCTCGACCACGCCGGCGCGTGGTTTCGCGCGCAGCTGACCCGCCCGTCGCCGAAAAGGATCAAGAACGCGCTCGCCCAGTTCCTGCACTCCTGGTACATCCTCGCGTTCCAGCTCCCGTTCCTCCCGCCGCTGCTCTGGCGCACCGGCATCATGCCCGCGCAGATCGCCCGGATGGACCCCGGCGCCGCGAAGCCGAGCACGAAAGACGGCGTCAACGGCCTCGAGCTGTACCGCGCGAACATGTTCACCCGGTTGAGCCGTCCAACCCCCCGCGAGGCCGACGTTCCGGTTCAGGTGCTGGCCCCGACCGGCGACGCCTTCGTCACGACGCCGTTGCAGACCGAGATCGCCGAGTGGGTGCCTGACCTGCGGGTTCGCCGGATCGTCGGGACGCACTGGGTGACCCGCGCCAAGCCGAAGGTCATCGCCGACGCGGCTGCCGAACTGATCGAGTACACCGAAAACGGCGCCGAGAGCCGCGCGCTCCGCAAGGCGAAAGTCGGACCGAAGCATGGCAGGTTCGCCCACCAGCTGGTCGTCGTCACCGGCGCGGGCAGTGGCATCGGCCGCGCCACCGCGCTCGCGTTCGCCGACGAAGGTGCCGACGTCGTCATCACCGACATCGATCCGAACGCCGCCGCGGAGACCGTGAAACTCCTGCAGGACAAGGGGGTCGACGCGGCCGAGTACACAGTGGACTCCAGTGACGGCCCCGCTGTGCACCGGTTCGCCGCGCAGGTCAAGGCCGAGCACGGGGTGCCGGACATCGTGGTCAACAACGCCGGAATCGGCATGTCCGGGCCGTTCCTCGACACGTCCGTCGAGGACTGGGAACGCGTCATCGACGTCAACCTCTGGGGTGTCATCCACGGCTGCCGCGCGTTCGCGCCGATGCTCGCCGAGCGCGCCGAGGGCGGGCAGATCGTCAACCTGGCGTCGGCCGCGGCTTACCTGCCGTCGAAGATCCTTTCCGCTTACGCCACCACGAAATCCGCCGTGCTGACGCTCAGCGTCTGCCTGCGCGCCGAGCTGGCCGAGCACCACATCGGCGTCACGGCCGTCTGCCCGGGCATCGTCAAGACGAACATCACCAGCACCACGCGGTTCGTCGGAGTGTCCGACGAGGAGCAGCAGCGGCGGCAGAAGGAAAGCTCAAAACTGTACGCGCGGCGCGGGTTCGGCCCGGAAGGCGTGGCGAAGGACATCCTGCGGGCGGTGGAAAAGGACACCGCCATCGCACCGTCCACTCCGGAGTCGAAGGTCGCGCTGGTCCTTTCGCGACTGACGCCGGGGCTGCTGCGAGCGGCGGCGAAACTGGACGTCACCCCTTGACCGAACGCCGGCCGCGGCGGATGTCGCCGCAGGCGCGCCGCGACGACCTGATCCGGGTCGCGCTCGACCTGTTCGGGTCACGGCCGCCGGAACTGGTCACGGTGGACGACATCGTCGCGGCGGCCGAGGTGTCGCGGCCGCTGTTCTACCGGTACTTCCCCAACCTGCGCGAGCTGCAGGTGGAGGCGCTGCGCACGGTCACCGACGGGCTGATCGACGGCCTCGCGGGGCTCGAGGAGGGGCCGCCGGAGGGGCGGCTGCGCGCGGCCGTCCGCGGCCTGATCGACGTCGCGGACAACTACCGCGCGGGCTACATCGCGTTGCTGCGCAGCGGATCCGTGATCGCGACGTCGGAGACGAACGCGGCCGTCGACGCGGTCCGCAACCGCGCGGTCGCCCTGATCCTCGACGCGCTCGGCGTCACGACCCCGTCGCCCCTGGTGCTGCTGACCCTGCGCTGCTGGACGGCGGTCGTCGAAGGCGCCCTGCTGAGCTGGCTCCAGGAACGCACCGTGCCCCGGGAATCCCTGGACGCCTGGCTCGTCGACCAGCTCACCGCGATGCTCGCCGCCACCGCCGCCCACGAGGTCACCGCAAAGCCGTGAAGGACTCCTTACCGGCCATAAGAGCCGGTAAGGAGTCCTTCACGGACAACGGCAACGGTGACGACGGCGACGGCGGCGGGTGGTCAGCGCTGGGTGACCAGGTCCCAGCCTTCGACGTCCTGCGGGGTGCGCGGCGCCGGGCCGATGTACTTGGCCGACGGCCGCACCAGGCGCCCGGTCCGCTTCTGCTCCAGGATGTGCGCGGCCCAGCCGGCGGTGCGCGCCGAGCTGAACATCGACGGCATCATGTGCGGCGGGACCTGCGCGAAGTCCAGGATCACGGCGGCCCAGAACTCGACGTTCGTCTCGATCGGGTGATCCGGACGGCGCTCGCGCAGCTCCTTCAGCGCGGCCTGCTCCAGCGCCGCGGCGACCTCGTAGCGCTCGGCGCCCAGCTCCTGGCAGGTGCGCCGCAGCACGCGGGCCCGCGGGTCCTCCGCGCGGTAGACGCGGTGGCCGAAGCCCATCAGCCGTTCCTTGCGGTCGAGGATGCCCTTGACCAGGCCGGCGGCGTCACCGGTCCGTTCGACTTCTTCGATCATCGGCAGCACGCGGGCCGGGGCGCCGCCGTGCAGCGGGCCGGACATCGCGCCGATCGCGCCGGACATGGCCGCCGCGACGTCGGCGCCGGTCGAGGCGATGACGCGGGCGGTGAAGGTGGACGCGTTGAGGCCGTGCTCGGCGGCCGACACCCAGTAGGCGTCGAGGGCCTTGACGTGGGCCGGGTCCGGCTCGCCGCGCCAGCGGATCAGGAAGCGTTCGGTGATCGAGTGGGCCTCGTCGACGCGGGTCTGCGGGACGGCCGGCTGGCCGATGCCGCGGGCCGACTGCGCGACGTAGGACAGCGCCATCACCGAGGCGCGGGCCAGCTGTTCACGGGCCTCTTCGTCGGTGATGTCGAGCAGCGGGCGGTAACCCCAGATCGGGGCGAGCATGGCCAGCGCGGCCTGGACGTCCACCCGGACGTCGCCGGTGTGCACCGGCAGCGGGAACGGCTCGGCGGGCGGGAGGCCGTGGCCGAAGCGGCCGTCCACGAGAAGGCCCCACACGTCGCCGAAGGTCACCTTCCCGGCGAGGTCTTCGATGTCGACGCCGCGGTAACGCAGGGCACCGCCGTCCCGGTCGGGTTCGGCGATCTCGGTGTGGAAGGCGACGACGCCTTCCAGACCCGGTCGGAAGCCGTCGTCGGGTTGGCCGGACGGCTGTGGCTTGCTGATCGTGGAGGTAGTCACTGTTTCGCGAAACCTTTCGGTGCGCTTTCTTCCCCGGCTGGTCGCGCTGACGGGATACGCACGGAAAGCGCGCACCATCGCACGGATGGATAGACCTTGCTCCCTCGATCGCCGGGGGGCAATCGAAAGATGTGGTGCTTTCGGTCACGATTACGAGAACGATTCAGTCACCCAGGCCGTCCGGCCGGAGAATTTTTCGCCACGGACTGTGACGAACCCCAGGTAAATCCTGTGTTTCCGAACCGGGCGCGGCTGTGGTCCGGGTGATAGACCTGACTGATGCACCTCAGCCCCCAGGAGCGCGACAAGCTGCTGATCCACGTGGCGGCGGACGTCGCGCGGAAGCGGCTGGACCGCGGGGTCCGGCTCAACTACCCGGAGTCGGTCGCGCTGATCACCGACCACGTCCTCGAAGGCGCCCGCGACGGCCGCACGGTCAGCGAGCTGGTCGCCAGCGGCCGGACCGTGCTCGGCCGGGCCCAGGTCCTCGACGGCGTGCCGGAGATGGTCGACTCCGTGCAGGTCGAGGCCACTTTCCCGGACGGCACGAAGCTCGTCACCGTGCACGACCCGATCGTTTGAGGGGGACCTCGATGCGTCCAGGCGAGATCATCCCCGGCGACGAGCCGGTGGAGCTGAACCCGGGCCGCGCGCGCGTCCGGCTGCTCGTGCGCAACCTCGGCGACCGGCCCGTGCAGGTCGGCTCGCACTACCACTTCGCGGCCGTGAACCCGGGCCTCGAGTTCGACCGAGACGCCGCCCGCGGGCACCGGCTCGACGTCCCGGCCGGCACGTCGGTGCGGTTCGAGCCCGGCGTCGAACGCGAAGTCGATCTCGTCCCGCTCGCCGGCGCGCGCCGGGTTCCGGGGCTGCGGTCCGAATTCTCGGGGGAGTTCTGATGCCGCAGATCGACCGCGAGCGCTACGCGGAACTGTTCGGCCCGACCACCGGCGACCGGATCCGGCTCGCCGACACCGACCTCCTGATCGAGGTCACCGAGGACCGCTCGATGGGCCCCGGCGGTTCCGGCGACGAGGTCCTCTTCGGCGGCGGCAAGGTGATCCGCGAGTCGATGGGCCAGGGCACGGCGACGCGCGCCGAGGGCGCGCCGGACCTGATCATCACCGGGGCCGTCATCCTCGACCACTGGGGCATCGTCAAGGCCGACGTCGGCGTCCGCGACGGCCGGATCGTCGGGATCGGCAAGGCGGGCAACCCGGACACGATGGACGGCGTCGATCCGGCGCTGGTCATCGGCCCGTCGACGGAAGTGCTGTCCGGCAACGGGAAGATCCTCACCGCGGGCGGCATCGACTGCCACGTCCACTTCATCTGCCCGCAGCTCGTCGACACCGCGCTGGCCGCGGGACTGACCACTTTGGTCGGTGGCGGCACCGGGCCGAACGAGGGCACGAAGGCCACCACCGTGACACCCGGCGCGTGGAACCTCGGCCGGATGCTGTCCGCTATGGACGGTTACCCGGTCAACGTCCTGTTGCTGGGCAAGGGGAACACCGTCCGGCACGAGGCGCTGCGCGAGCAGCTGGCGGCCGGCGCGGGCGGGTTCAAGCTGCACGAGGACTGGGGCACGACGCCCGCCGCGATCGACGCCTGCCTCACCGTGGCCGACGAGTCCGGTGTCCAGGTGGCCATCCACACGGACACGTTGAACGAGGCCGGCTTCCTGGAGTCCACTGTGGACGCCATCGGCGGGCGCTCGATCAACGCGTACCACACCGAAGGCGCCGGCGGCGGGCACGCGCCGGACATCATCCAGGTCGTCTCGCTGCCGAACGTGCTGCCGTCGTCGACCAACCCGACCCGGCCGCACACCGCGAACACCCTCGACGAGCACCTCGACATGCTGGTCGTCTGCCACCACCTCAACCCGTCGGTGCCCGAGGACCTCGCCTTCGCCGAGAGCCGGATCCGGCCGACGACCATCGCGGCCGAGGACGTCCTGCACGACCTGGGCGCGATCTCGATGATGAGCTCGGACTCGCAGGCGATGGGCCGGATCGGCGAGGTGATCATCCGGACCTGGCAGACCGCGCACGTGATGAAACGCCGTCGCGGCGCGCTGCCCGGCGACGGCGCGGCCGACAACCTGCGCGCGCGCCGTTATGTCGCCAAGTACACGATCAACCCGGCCATCGCGCACGGCATGGAGACCGAGATCGGCTCGGTCGAGGTCGGCAAGCTCGCCGACCTGGTGCTGTGGGAGCCGAAGTTCTTCGGCGTCCGGCCGCACGTGGTCCTGAAGGGCGGGTTCCCGGCGTGGGCGGCGATGGGCGACGCGAACGCGTCCATCCCGACGCCGCAGCCGGTGATGGCGCGCCCGATGTTCGGCGCCACCATCGGCGCGGCGCTGAGCCTGCACTTCGTCGCGCCGGAAGCCCTCGACAGCAACCTGCGGGAGACGTTCCGGATCACGCGGCCACTGGTCGCCGTGTCGAACATGCGCGCGCGGACCAAGGCGGACATGGTGCTCAACGACGCCACGCCGGACGTCCGGGTCGAGCCGGACAGCTTCGCGGTGCACGTCGACGGCGAGCTGATCGAGCCGCAGCCGGTGACCGAACTGCCGATGGCGCAAAGGTACTTTCTTTTCTGATGGACCTTTCGGCACTCATCCTCGCGGACTCGCGCTTTCCCGGCGGCGGGCACGTCCACAGCGGCGGGCTCGAAGAAGCCGTCGCGCGCAAGCTGATCAAGTCCGAAAGGGACCTTCCCGGATTCCTTTCCGGACGGTTGCGGACGGCCGGTTCCCTGGCGGCGGTGTTCGCGGCGGCGTCGGCCCACGCGGCCGCGCGATCCGTCGCGAGTGGACACTGGTCCCGGCTGGACGCCGAGCTGGACGCGCGGACGCCGTCGCTCGCGCAGCGCGAGGCGTCACGGGCGCAGGGGCGGGGGACCGCGCGGGCCGGGCGGATCTCCTGGCCGTCACCGGTGCTCGTCGCCCTGCTGGAGGAAACTCCGCGGCCGCACCACCCGATCGTGCTGGGCGCGCTGGTCGGCGTCGCGGGCGGTGCGCCGTACGACGCCGCGATGGCCGTGGCCTACCTGGCCGTGAGCGGGCCCGCCAGTGCCGCGGTGCGGTTGCTGGGGCTGGACCCGTTCGCGGTCAACGCGGTCGTCGCGCGGCTCGACCTGCGGTCGGTGTGCGAGACCGCGGCCGCGGTCGCGGGCGACGACCCGGCGTCGCTGCCGGCCCCCGGATCACCCGGGTTGGATTTGTTCGCCGAGGCGCACGCCCGGCATCACCAGGAAGAGGTGCGTCTCTTTGCCAGCTGAAGGCCACGGTCACGGGCATTTCCACGAGGTCAACTTCGACCCGACGGCCGCCGAACCCGACCACTACGACCCCGCGCCGACGGCCGGGCGCGCGTACCGGATCGGCATCGGCGGGCCGGTCGGCTCGGGCAAGACGGCGCTGACCGCGGCGCTGTGCCGGGCGCTGGGTGACGAGGTGAACCTCGCCGTCGTCACCAACGACATCTACACGACCGAGGACGCGGACTTCCTGCGCCGCGCGGGCGTGTTGGACCCGGAGCGGATCGAGGCGGTGCAGACCGGCGCGTGCCCGCACACGGCGATCCGCGACGACATCACCGCGAACCTCGACGCCGTCGAGCGCCTGGAGGAGAAGTTCGCCGGGCTGGACCTGGTGATCATCGAGAGCGGCGGCGACAACCTGACCGCGGTGTTCAGCCGCGGGCTGGCCGACAGCCAGGTGTTCGTGGTCGACGTCGCGGGCGGCGACAAGGTGCCGCGCAAGGGCGGCCCCGGCGTCACGACGGCGGATCTGCTGGTGATCAACAAGATCGACCTCGCGCACCTGGTCGGCGCGGACATGGACGTGATGACGTCGGACGCGCACCGGATGCGCGGCGAGCTGCCGGTCATCACGCAGTCCCTTGTGGACACCCCGGACGCGCCGGCGGTGGCGGACTGGGTCCGGTCGCTGCTCCCGGTCCGCGCCGGGTGAAGGCCCACGCCCGGCTGACGGCGTGCTTCGACGGCTCGCGCACGATCCTGCGCGAGCTGCGCTCGATGGCGCCGCTGACGCTGTTCCCGCGCCGCGGCGGCGGCCGGACGGCGGTGGTCCACCTGGTCAACTCGGCGACGTCCCCGTTGGGCGGCGACGACCTCCGGCTGACCATCCACGTCGGCCCGGGCGCGTTCCTGCGGCTCTCCGGCGTCGCGGCGACCTTGGCGCTGCCCGGCCTGCACGGCGAGGGTTCACTGTCCACAGTGGATGTCTCGGTGGCCGAAGGCGGCCGGCTGGAGTACCTGCCGGAGCCGACGGTCATCACGGCCCGGGCCCGGCACACCGCCGTGTTCCGGGCCTCGCTGGCCGACGACGCCTACCTGCACACGCGCGAGGTGCTGGTGCTGGGCCGGGCGAACGAGAAGCCGGGTACGCTCACGACGTCACAGCAGGTCACGCGGGGTGTGACGCCGGTGCTGCGCCAGACGCTGACGATCGGCGACTCCACTTTGGACGCGAGCCTGGCCCACCTGGCGGGCCGCCGGGTCCTGGCCACCGACCTGGAAGTGGGCGGCGAGGAACTCCCGGCGGCCTCCGGCGAGTGGTGGTCGCGCACGCCGCTGGCCGCGGGTGGCACCCTCACGACCTCGCTCGCGCCGGACGCTGTCACGGCGCTGGCGCCGTTCTGAGCAACCCCCGATTCCACGCTGGTGTCGCGCGTCGCAAGTCCCCTGACGGCCAGGAGGCCAGTCCAGGGTCGCCATTGAAACTCACTTTCCCGGCCGGGCCGCGATGTTTCCGGGAGCGTCCCGGCCTTAAACGCCCCAATGTGGCGTTGGGTGCGTCCAACGCACCCAATGTGGCGTTCGGTGCGTCCAACGCACCCAACGCCACATTGGGGCGCATCGCCCGGACCCGTCAACGAACCTCAGACGCGCGACACTAGCGGAGGGGGCCGACAGTTCCGGGTGCCGCCGCTCGCCGGATCACTGGTGGTGGCCGCAGGCCCACTTCCAGGTGGCGGCGCCGTACGCGGTCGCCGCCGTGTCGGGGTCCTTCCCGGGAGCCGACATGGCGATCGCGTCGGCTTGTGCGGGGTCCAGCGCAACGGTGGTTCCCCTCGAAAGGTGATCGACATCGTGATGTCGTCGACACGCCGGGGCTCGTTACCGGCCGCCGTGCGGCACTTTCGCGTGAACGTGCCGCCGCTCGCCGGGGAAGACCCCCTGCGCCGTCCCCGGCGAGCGGAAGTTGTCGAATGCCGGATCGGCCGGGGAGTACCGGTGCCGGCTTCACGAAAGCGTTTGCGCGAGCGGGATGCGCTCGTTCTCGATACCGTGCGCGCGCAGGCTCGGTGTCGTACGCGGCGACCGAATCCGCAGGTCCTCTGGTAACGAAGATTTTCACAATTTACTCACCCGGGTAGGATCTGGCAATCCCTCGGAAGGAGGAGAGAATCGGTGGCTCGCACGTACGGCGGGGTCGCGCCCGAGCAACGTCGTGCCGATCGCCGTCAACGGCTGCTCGTGGCCGGGCTCGAGCTGTTCACCTCCACCGGTTTCCGGCACACCAAGATCACCGAGGTGTGCGCGCGGGCCGGTGTGTCGACGCGGAACTTCTACGAGGAGTTCACGAGCAAGGAGGACGTGCTCCGCACCCTCCACGACCAGATCAACAGCCTGGCGCTCGCGCACGTCACCGCGGAGCTCGACAAGGTCGCCGACGCCGACGCGCTCACCCGCATCTCGAAGCTGCTGGACGTCTTCATCGCGACGGTCACCGTGGATCCCCGGATGCCGCGCCTCAACTACGTCGAGGCGGTCGGCGTCAGCGCCGAGCTGGAGGCGCAGCACCAGGTGTGGGTCGACCGCTGGGCGAACTTCATCGCCGCCGAGGCGAACCGCGCCGCGGAGCACGGCGTCGTGCCCGTGCGGGACTACCGGCTGACGGCGATCGCGCTGGTCGGGGCGGGCACCGGGCTGCTGCGCGAATGGCAGGCGCACGACCCGCCGCTGCCGGTCGAGCAGATCGGCGCGGAGTTCCGCGCGATGATGCTGTCGGCCATCATGCGGCCGGAAAAGATCTTGGACATCGAGGGCAACCGCGGTGCCGCGGCCGACGTGGAACAGTCGAGCCGGGAGGGGGATCCGGGGGGAACCCGGCCAACGTGAAGGCCCGTTACCGGCGGCGGACGCCGGTAACGGGCCTTCACGGACGTTACGCCTGGCGCGCGGTGGGAATGCCCAGCGAAACCGGACCCGTCGTCTGGCACAGGTCGTGGCAGCTGTTGTCGAGCGTGCAGCACAGCGAGCAGATCGGCCCGCTCTGCTTCGCGCAGTCGGCGACGTCCGGCAGCTCGTACGGATCACCGCAGACCGAGCAGGTGTAGGTCGCCCGCAGGTCGACGTCCTGGTCGGGCCCGGCGACCGTGTTCGGCCGGGCCAGGTAGTACTTCCCGCGCGTCACGACCGCCAGCGTCGGCACCAGCACGATCGCGATGACCAGCGCCAGCAGCGGACTGAACGCGGCCAGGAACGGCCCGAAGGCCCCGAAGTACGCCGCGATCGACACCGTCGAGGCGACGAGCATCGAGCCGAACCCGACCGGGTTGATCTTGTGCAGGTAGGCCCGCTTGAACTCGATGTACTTCGGCGAGAGCCCGAGCGGCTTCGCGATCACGAGGTCCGCGCACACCGCGCCGATCCAGGCGATCGCGACGTTCGAGTAGAAGCCCAGGATCTTGTTCAGGAACCCGAACGCGCCGAACTCCATCAGCGCCAGCGCGATCCCGCAGTTCACCAGCACGTACCAGACGCGGCCCGGGTGCTTGTGCAGCACGCGGGAGAAGAAGTTCGCGAACGACAGCGAGCCCGAGTACGCGTTGGTCGTGTTGATCTTGATCTGCGAGACGACGACGAACAGCGCGGCGAACGTCAGCGCGACCGGCCCGAGAGCCGGCTTCACCGCCTCGACGTACGGCGCGATCGGTTCGAGCGCGGCCGTCTCGCCGACGACGCCGAGCGCGAGGAACGCCAGCAGCGCACCCCCGATCTGCTTCGCGGCCCCGAGGATCACCCAGCCGGGCCCGGCGGCGAGCACCGCGGTCCACCAGGCCCGCTTGTTCTCCGCCGTCTTCTCCGGCATGAACCGCAGGTAGTCGGCCTGCTCGCCGATCTGCCCGATCAGCGACAGGGCGACACCCATGCCGAAGCCGAACCCGATCGCGGAGAACCCGGACCCGGCGCCGTCCGTGCCGCCGAAGGCCGCGAAGTCGGCGAAGCGCCCCGGCTCGCGGACCAGCACGACGATGAACGGCAGCACCAGGCCGGCCAGCCACAGCGGCTGCGTCCAGGTCTGCATCTTCGCCACCGCGCCCATGCCGTAGAGCGCGAACGGCAGGACGATCAGCGTGGCCAAGAGGTAACCGACCGCCAGCGGGATGCCGAGGGCGAGCTCGAAGGCCTGGCCCATGATCGAGCCTTCGAGCGAGAAGAAGATGACCGTGAAGCTCGCGTAGACGAGCGAAGTGAGCGTCGACCCGAAGTAGCCGAAGCCGGCTCCGCGGGTCAGGAGGTCCATGTCCACTCCGGACTTCGCGCAGGCGGCCGCGATGGGCACGCCGGTCGTGAAGATGACGACGGCGGCGGCGAGGATCGCCAGCACCCCGGAGGTGAAGCCGTAGGAGAGCACGATGCTGGCGCCGATCGCGAAGTCGGCGAGGTAGGCGATGCCGCCCAGCGCCGTCGTCGCGACCACGAACGGTGACCATTTCCGGAACGAATGAGCGGCGAAGCGCAGTGAGTAGTCCTCGCGGTTCTCATTCGCCGCGAGTGGTGCGTACTGGCGTTTCGGTGGGGCCGTTTCTTCAGCGTTCGACAGGATCTCGGTCATGCCTGCCTCCGGGGTGGTGGGGAACGGGCCGAAAGGTAGACGCGTCCTTTATCGATCCCGGTCCGGGAGGTAACGCGGGCGTAAATGCTTGCTGACGGGCGGTTACGGGTAGATGGCGGCGAAGTCGTGTCGGGAGTCACCGTTCAGTGGGTTCCGCTGCAGCTCGCGAGGCCCTAACGTCACCTGGACCCAAGTGTCAGGGCCCCGACCGGGTACGGAGGTTTGGCGATGATGCCGGAGATCGAGGACAAGGTGGAAGACGCCGTGGTACGCCTGCCCGGGATGCGCGTCGCCTATGACGGCGCGGCGTTCGACGAGTCGGCGCTGGCGGCCACGTGGACCGACCAGTTGCAGGGCTGGCTGAACCAGGCCGTCGCCGCCGGGATCGCCGAACCCAACGCGATGGTGCTGGCGACCGCGGACGCCGAAGGCCGCCCGTCGTCCCGCACCGTGCTGTGCAAGGGCCTCGACGAACGGGGTGTCGTGTTCTACACGAACTACACCTCGTCGAAGAGCCACGACCTGACCGCGACGCGCTACGCGTCGGTGACGTTCCCCTGGTACCCGCTGCACCGCCAGGTCCACGTCCGCGGCGAGGTCGAGAAGGTCGGCGTCAAGGAGACGGCGGAGTACTGGGCGCAGCGGCCGCGCGGTTCGCAGCTCGGCGCCTGGGCGTCCCCGCAGTCCCGCGTCGTCGACGGGCGCCGCGCCCTGGAGACCGCGCTGCACGGCATCGAGCGGCGCTTCGCCGACGTCGAGCGGATCCCGGCCCCGCCGCACTGGGGCGGCTGGCGGATCCGGCCGGACCTCGTCGAGTTCTGGCAGGGCCGCGAGGACCGCATGCACGACCGCCTCCGCTACATGCGCCACGAGGACGGCTGGAACATCGAGCGCGTCGCGCCGTAGTTCTTTCTTTCTAAGGGGCCCTCGCCACGGCGGGGGCCCCTTCGGCGTTCCGGCTCCGGCGTCGACGCCGGCCGTCGCGGGCCGGTTGTCCCCACCCCGGCCGTGATGTGGACAACCGGGCGCCGGAGACGGCTTTTCCGGCGTCCCGTCGGAGGGTGCCGATACGCTGGAAGCGGGGCCGGTCCCCCGGAGAGGGCGGGGGGTGCTCGCAGGCCGCGGCGATGAAAATCACGCGACCGGGGATAGTTAGCCGAGCTAAGCTCGTTGGTTGTGAGTGATCAACGGGGGACCTTGCCGCCCCGCACGGGCATCCGCGGGCTCCTCGGTCGCATCGTCGTCGACACCCGGCCGCTGAAGATCCCGGCCTTCCGCCGGCTCTGGCTGTCCACTGTGGTCACCGCCGTCGGCACCCAGCTGACCGCCGTCGCCGTGCCCAAGCAGGTCTTCGACCTCACCGGCTCGTCGGCGTACGTCGGTCTCTCCGGGCTCGTCGCGCTCGTCCCGCTGCTGGTCTTCGGGCTCTGGGGCGGCGCCATCGCCGACGCCGTCGACCGGCGGAAACTCCTGTTCGTCACGAACGTCGGGGTCGCGATCACGTCCGCGCTGCTCTGGCTGCAGGCGTTCCTGAACTTCGGCTCGGTGTGGCTGGTGCTCGCCCTGCTGGCCGTCAACCAGGCGTTCTTCGCGATCAACATGCCGACGCGCGGCGCGGTCGTCGCCCGCCTCGTCCCGCCCGAGCTGCTGCCGTCGGCGAACGCGCTGAGCAGCACGATGTCGACGTTCGGTGCCGTGTTCGGCCCGCTGATGGCCGGCGCGCTGATCCCCGTCCTCGGCCTCTCGACGCTCTACCTGATCGACGTCGTCGCCCTGACGATCACGCTCTTCGCGGTCTGGCGGCTCCCGTCGATCCCGCCGCTGAACGGGCCGTCGCGCCGCGCCGGCGTCCGCGACGTCGTCGACGGCTTCCGGTACCTCGCCGGGCAGAAGATCCTGCTGGCCTCGTTCGTCGCCGACATCATCGCGATGGTCTTCGGCATGCCGCGCGCGCTGATCCCGGAGATGGCCGAACGCACCTTCGGCGACCCGCCCGGCGGCGGCCCGGCGCTCGGCTGGCTCTACGCCGCGCTGCCCGCGGGCGCGATGCTGATCGGGCTGTTCTCCGGCTGGCTGACCCGCATCCACCGCCAGGGCGTCGCGGTCGTCATCTCGATCTGCGCGTGGGGCGCGGCGGTCGCCGGGTTCGGGCTCGCGCACTCGCTGTGGCTCGCGGTCCTCTTCATGGCGGCGGCCGGCGCCGCGGACATGGTCAGCGCGGTCTACCGGATGGCGATCCTGCAGACCGCGACCACCGACGAGATGCGCGGCCGGCTCCAGGGCGTGTTCACCGTCGTCGTCGCCGGTGGCCCGCGGATCGCCGACCTCACCCACGGCTGGGGCGCCGCCGCGTTCGGCACCGAGGTCACGGCGACCGTCGGCGGACTGCTGGTGATCGTGCTGGTCCTGGCCGCGATGCTGGTGCTCCCGGCGTTCTGGCGGTACCGGGCGCCGACGGCTTAGGGCGCTTCCGGCTACTGTGCAAAGTATGCGTATCGCAGTCGCTTTGGTCGCTTTTGCCGCTTTGACCGCCTGCTCCGCCGAGGACAAGCCGGCGCCCAGCTCGTCGTCACCCGCGCCCAAGCCGAGCACGAACGCCGTCGCGGCGTCGCTAGACCCGTGCGCGCTGCTGCCGGCCGCGGCCGTGTCGAAGGCGCTGTTCCTGGACAATCTCACGGCGGTGCCGGGACCGGTGCAGGACAACGCGACCAGCGGCGGCAAGGCCCGCACCTGCGAGTACAAGCTCGACGACAAGGCCGCGGGCGCGCTCGCGGTGACGCGGTACGACGGCCGCCAGGCCAAGCCCGCCGACATGGTCGCCTCGATCAAGAAGGCCAAGCCGGGTGCCCAGGACGTCGCCGGGTTCCCGGACGGCGCCGTCTACTACGTCGACGAGCAGAAGACGGCCACCCTCGCCGCGGCCGAGCTGGTGTCCGGGACGCCGGTGCTGATCAACTACACCGGCCCGGCGAAGATGACGCCGGAGCAGCTCGCGCCGCTGGTCAAGGCCGCCCTCGCGGCGAGCAGATAAGGATTGGTTCAGGCCCAGCCGACGAGCTGCCGCTGCCCGGCCGCCGGCAGCTGCTTCAACGCGGGCCGCGTGATCGCGCCCGGCGTGGTGGGCGAGTCGAACCACTCGCCCTGTGTCGTCTGGTAGAGCACGGTGGCCCGGTCCGGCGCGGCGGCCGCCTTGCCGATCCGCGGTTCCGCGCGGTCGACGAGCTTGGTGACCTGCGGGACCCCGTCGTCGAGCTTCAGCCGGGCGAGCACGCCGTGCGCGTCGGTGCCGCCGACGGCGTACAGCAGCACGGTGACGGCGTCGAGCGCGGTGACGAAGTAGTAGCGCGTGCCCGCGTCGTCGTAGGTTGCGTAGCCGATCGCACCCGACGAGTCGGTCAGGTAGGCCAGGCCGCCGGCGCGCCGGACGTCCTTCCACGTCAGCACCGTGCCCTGCGCGTCGGGCCACCAGGCCTGGACGCGCGGGTCGAGCGGGTCGTCCGGCGGCACGAGGCCGGCTTCCTCGGTGATCTGGCCGGGCCGCGTGTAGTCGGTGGAGTAGACGGCTTTGCCGTCGTCGAAGTAGAGCTTCGTGCCCATCGGGCCGAACCGCGGGTTCCGGAAGCCCGCCACGGCGCCGGTGCGTTCGTAGCGCCGCCCGCGGCGGTCGAGCTTGAAGACGTCGACGCCGCCGCCGGATTCGAGGGTGGCGTACTGCCCGTCGGGGGAGACGAGGTCGAGCTTGCCGGCCGGCCCGTCGAACCGGGTCGGCGAGGTGTCGCGCCCGGGCAGCGGCAGGGTGGTCTTCACGACGCCGGTGGCGGGATCGGCGAAGACGACGTCGTCGTGGCCGGGGTTGCGCTGGAGCAGCACCACCCCGGAGAGATCGAGCGGCGCCGGCACCGGTGCGACGGCGGGAGCGGGCGGCGGGCCGCTCCCGCAGGCCGTCACCAGCAGGGCGAGCAGCACCACGCCCCACCGACGCTTCCCCACCATCGAGCCTCCCGAAGTCCACGGCTCAGATGCGGCGGGCGATCGTCCGGTTCCCGGTAGTTTGTGAGAAACAGTGTTCTGACACTGTTTCTCACTCACGACGGCGCAGGGCGGCCAGCTCCACCGGGCTGTGGGCCGAGAACACCGTCACCTCGTCCTGGTGGGTCTTCACCAGCTCCTGCAGCCGAGCCAAGTTGGCCAGGCGGGCGTCGCGCTTCGTCTGGACGAGGTTCTGGAACGCCGTCATGCCCGGCGGGCAGTGCGGGGCGACCGGGTCGAGCTGGCCGTGGAAGAAGTACGCGTCGCCCGCGTGCAGGAGCCAGCCGTTGCCCGTGTCGATCGCGACGCCGCTGTGGCCGAGCGTGTGGCCCGTCAGCGGGACCAGCAGGATCTCCTCCGGCAGGCCCTTCAACGACCGGACGGCCTCGAAGCCGAACCAGGGCTCGCCCGTCTCGTCGTAGGTGCTCCACAGTGGACGGTGGGCGAACTGGGCCGCGCGGTAGCGGTTCTTCTCCGCCGCGTTCGACGGGGCCGTCGCCGCGCGCTGCTCCTCGGTGCGGACGTGCACCACCGCGTTCGGGAAGTCCGCCAGCCCGCCGGCGTGGTCGACGTCGAGGTGGGTCGGCACGATGTGGCGGACGTCGGCCGGGTCGAGGCCGAGCGCCTCGATCTGCGCGACCGCCGTCTCGGCCGCTTCGAGCCGGGCGCCGACCATCGCCGTGAACGGCCGGCCCAGCCACTTGCCGGGCTGGGCGACACCCTGGGTGCCGAACCCGGTGTCGACCAGCACCAGGCCGTCGCCGGTCTCGATCAGCAGGCAGTGGGCGACGAGCTCCGCCCGCCGCAGCAGCCCGGGCTCGCCGTCGAGCAGCTTGCCGCCCGCCGGGCGCATCGTGCCGCAGTTGAAGTGGTGCACCTTCATACGCTGCTCCTGGTGCTCAGCCGGAGGAACTGGGTCTCGTCGTGCGCGGCGAAGACGGTCACCTCGTCGCCGTGCTCCTGAACAAGCTGTCGCAGGCGGGCGTGATTGTCCAGCCGGGCACCCTTCACCGTCTCCATCCGGCCCTCGAACCACTTCAGGCCCGGCGGGCAGTGCGGCGCGGCCGGGTCGACCTGGCCGTGGAAGAAGTGCGAGTCGCCCGCGTTGAGCAGCCAGCCGCTGCCGGTGTCGACGGCGACGCCGGCGTGCCCGCGCGTGTGGCCGCCGAGCGGGATCAGCAGGACCTCGTCGGGCAGGCCGGTCAGCTGCCGGACGGCGTCGAAGCCGAACCACGGTTCGCCGGTGTCCGGATAGGACGTCCACTGTGGACCGTGACTGAACTGGATCTTCCGGTACCGCCCGCGTTCCGCGGCGTCACGCGGCGACTGCAGGGCGCGCAGCTCCTCGGCGTAGACGTGCACCCGCGCCCACGGGAAGTCGATGAGCCCGCCGGCGTGGTCGAGATCGAGGTGGGTCAGCACGATGTCCCGGACGTCCGCCGGGTCGAAGCCGAGCGCCCGGATCTGCGCGATCGCGGGCAACGCCGGGTCCGCGACCGGGTTCGACTGCCGGACGAACCCGGCGCCGAGCCAGGCCTCGCGGTCGACGGCGGCCGGCGTGCCGGTGCCGGTCTCGACCAGCACCAGCCCGGTGGCCGTCTCCAGCAGCAGGCAGTGGCAGACCATGGTGGCGCGGCGGAACAGGCCCGGCCGGCCGTCGACCAGCCGGCCGCCGGGCGGGCGCATGGTCCCGCAGTTCAGGTGGTGGACGCGCATCAGGAGAACTCCCGTTCGAGGGTGGCGTGCAGGTGGGCGGCGACGGCCCGCAGCGGGGCGACGTCGCGGCGGGTGCGGGCCAGCAGCAGCCCGCCTTCGACGGCGGCGAGCACGATGGTGCCCAGCTCGTCCGCGCGCTCTTGCCCGAGTCCCCGGGAGGCCAGGTACGCGGTGAGGATGTCGTGCCAGTCCGAGTAGCCGTCCGCGCAGGCTTCGCGGATCGGCTCGCTCTCGGCGGCGGCGTCCAACGCGACTGTCGCGAGTGGACAGCCGCGCTGGAAGTCGGACTCCGTGAGGAAGTTCGCGAGCGCGTCGACGACCCGGTCGATCGCGGTCACGACGTCCGGGGCGTCGGCCACGACGGCACGGAGCAGTGCGCCGGTGCGTTCGCTCGACAGCCGGACGGCTTCGGCGGCCAATTGTTCTTTGCCGCCGGGGAAGTGGAAGTAGAGCGACCCCTTCGGCGCGCCCCCGGCCGTCGTCAGCTGGGTGAGGCCGGTGGCGTGGTAGCCCTGCGAGTGGAACAGGTCGGCGGCGGTGTCGAGCATCCGCTGCCGCGTGTCGGTGCGGCGAACCATGGGACGACCGTAACCCAAACTATGACGACCGGTCTAGTGAGTAACGCTGAAAAGTTCGGCTACGGCCATCCGGGTGAGGTCGCTGGTCTGACCGGGCACCGGCGGAGCAGCATCACTAAGCGTGAGCGAATCCGAGTTCGTCGCACTGCCGGGTGGTGTCCGCCGAGCGCTGCCCCGGGCCGTTGCCGGCTCGCGGCGGCGCGTCACCGTGACGCTGGTGCTGCGTCGGCGTTCGTCAATCCCTGACCAGCTCACCACGGGTCCGGGCACTCTCGGACGAGACCTGTTCGCCGAGCGGTACGGCGCCGATCCGGTTGACATCGAGATCATCCGCGCCGCCTTGGCCGACCTCGGGCTGGAGGTCGGGGAGAGCGATCTGGGGACACGGAGTGTAGTCGTTTCGGCTCAGATCAGGACACTCGTCCGGGTCCTCGGGCCCCGTCTGTGGATCCCCGCTGAACTCGACGGCATCGTCCTCGCGGTGCTCGGCCCCGACGACGGGCCCGGCGAGTTCCTGGCCGCACTGGCCGCGGCGGTGCACGCCGAGCCGACTCCACCGGTGCTCGACGTCGACGTGGCCGAGCAGGACTGGACCGAGCGGGAACGCGCGGTGCTGGCCGAACTGCTGGCGGACGCGGCGGCGCTGGGCATCAAGGTCGTCCCGCAGCCTCGGTAAGGTCGTCCGCATGGGCAACCCGACCGGTCAGCAGTTCGAGATCACCCGCGGCAACGCGCGCGCCGTCGTCACCGAGATCGGTGCGGGCCTGCGCGCGTTCGAAGTCGGCGGAGTGCCGTACGTCGAGGAGTTCGCCGAAGACGCGAAGCCGCCGAAGGGCGCCGGGCAGGTGCTGCTGCCCTGGCCGAACCGGACCAAGGCCGGCCAGTGGACGTTCCAGGGCGAGAAGCAGCAGCTCGAGATCACCGAGGAGGCGCGCGGCAACGCCATCCACGGCCTGACCCGCCACCTCGAGTGGGAGCTGCTGGAGCACGCCGAGTCGTCGATCACCCTGGCCGTCGACGTCGAGGTGCAGCCGGGCTGGCCGGTGCCGCTGCGCGCGACGATCACCTACGACCTGGCGCCGCGCGAGCTGACCATCACGCACGAGATCCGCAACGAGGGCGAGCAGCCGATCGGCGTCGGCGTCGGCACGCACCCGTACTTCCGGATCGGCGACGTCCCGACCGACGAGCTGACCCTCACCCTGCCCGCGAGCCGCGTCCGGCCCTACCTCGGCGACGAGCAGATGCCGTACGCGCCGGAGCAGGACGTCGAGGGCACCGAGTTCGACTTCCGTGGCGGGCGCGTCCTCGCAGGCGTCGACCTGGACACGGCGTTCGGCGGTCTCACGACGGCCGACGACGGGCTGCACCACTTCGTCCTCGCGCACGGCGACCAGCAGCTGCTGGTCTGGACCGGCCCGGACTTCCACTGGGCGCAGGTGTTCACGCCGGACGACCTGGTCGGCCGCGGCCGCGCCGTCGCGATCGAGCCGATGACCTGCCCGGCCGACGCGCTCAACACCGGCACCGACCTGGTCGAGCTGGAGCCGGCGGCGTCGTGGTCGGGCAGCTGGGGCATCCGCGTCAAGTGAAGCCGCTTCGCCTGGGCGTCGCCGACGCGGGCGAAGTGCTGACGCTGCAACGCGCCGCGTACGTCACCGAAGCCCGCGCGCACGACGACTTCGACCTGCCGCCGCTGCTGGAGACCCTTGCGGAGGCGCGGACGGCGTTGGAGTCGTGCCTCTCGTGGGGTTTCCGCGAGCACGGCCGGCTGCTCGCGTCGGTGCGGCTGACGGTGACCGGGCACGTGGGTCTGGTGACCCGGCTGGTCGTCGCGCCGGATCGGCAGGGTGCCGGCCTGGGCGGCGGGCTGCTGCTCGCGGCCGAGGCGGCGGCCCCACCGGAGGTGACGGTGTTCCGGCTGTTCACCGGGTCGAAGAGCGTCGGGCCGCTGGGGATGTACGCGAAGCACGGCTACCGCGAGACGCACCGGACGCCCGAGAACAACCACGAATTGGTGCACCTGGAGAAGCCGCGGGTTCCGTAGGTTGCTCCGGAGCAGTTTCGAGGGGCGGCCCGCGGCCCGACCGGTCGCTGCGCGTCATCGGCGTCTTGCTGGTCGTCGCGGGATTCGGGTTCGATCTGCCGGCGAGCTGAGCCCGGCTCGCGGCCACCCGGGTCAGTTCGTTAGCGTGGCGAACTATGGCGAAGGCAATTGTCGGGGGCTACGTCGTCCCCATCGACGGTGATCCCATCGACAACGGCACGGTCCTGATCGACGACGGCAAGATCGTCGCGGTCGGCACGGAGGCCGACGTCGACATCCCGGAGGACGCCGAACTGGTCGACGCGGCCGGCACCTGGGTGCTGCCCGGCTTCATCGACGCCCACGCGCACCTCGGCGTCCACGAGGACGGCGAGGGCTGGTCCGGCAACGACACCAACGAGATGACCGACCCGAACGGCGCCCGGTTCCGCGCCGTCGACGGCATCGACCCGTACGAGCCCGGCTTCGACGACGCGCTGGCCGGCGGCGTCACGAGCGTCGTCATCAAGCCCGGGTCGGGCAACCCGATCGGTGGCCAGACCATCGGCGTCAAGACCTGGGGCCGCAGCATCCTCGACATGGTCTTCGCGGAGCACGTCAGCGTGAAGAGCGCGCTCGGCGAGAACCCGAAGCGCGTGTACGGCGAGAAGAAGCAGACGCCGTCGACCCGGCTGGGCGTCGCCGCGATCCTGCGCGAGGCGTTCACCAAGGCCCGCAACTACCAGGCGAAGCGCGACCACGCGGCCGCCGAGGGCAAGCCGCACGAGGTCGACCTGACCCAGGAGGTCCTGGCCAAGGTCCTCGACGGCGAGCTGTACTGGGACCAGCACGTCCACCGCGCGGACGACATGGTCACGGCGATCCGCCTCGCCGACGAGTTCGGCTACAAGCTCGTGATCAACCACGGCACCGAAGGCCACCTGATCGCGGACCTGCTCGCCGAGCGCGACGTCCCGGTCATCCTCGGGCCGCTGTTCACCACGAAGTCCAAGGTCGAGCTGCGCAACCGCACGCTGCGATCCGCGGGCATCCTGGCCCGCGCCGGCGTCAAGATCGCGATCACCACGGACCACCCGGTGATCCCGATCAACTTCCTGGTCTACCAGGCGGCGCTCGCGGTCAAGGACGGCCTCGACCCGCACACAGCCCTGAAGTCGCTGACCGTCAACCCAGCTGAGATGCTGGGGCTGGACAGTCAGATCGGCTCCCTGAAGCCGGGCCTGGACGCGGACGTCGTCCTCTGGTCCGGTGACCCGCTGGACGTGATGAACCGCGCCCTGCGGGTCTTCGTCCGCGGCGCCGAGGTGTACCACTTCGACGAGCAGCTGGGCGAAGGCGTATCGGCGGACCGCCGGTACCGCGAGTCCCGCTGACCGTCCCCAGAGCGGACGGACGACACGCCGGTTACCGGGCGGTTCCAGCGTGTCGTCCGTCTATTCACATCACGACAGCAGGGCGTCGAGGTCGAGCTTGACCGGGAACGGGACGTCGGTCGCGAAGGTCCCGGTGACCGCGGCGGCGTCCATGTAGCCGAATTCGCCGGCCTGGTGACAAGCGACGAGCGAGACCGGCTCGGTGATGTCGACGATCCAGTAGTGCGGGATGCCGGCATCGGCGTACTCATCGTGCTTCACCTGGTAGTCAGTGCGTCTCGAACCCGGCGACACGATTTCGACGACGACGGCCACCTCTTCGGCCCGGAGCATGCCCCTCATCTTTCGGACGCGGATAAGCGCGGTTCTTTCGACAACCATCAGGTCAGGCCGTCGAGAATGGCCCGGTCTGCCCCTGGGAGCCAGACCGAGATCCACGTCGGTGTCGAGGAGAACCTTGAGGTGGTCCGGCAGCTGTGGAATGACCTGTTGCGCAAGTTCGAGCAACGCGTCGTTGTGGTCGGGAATGGGACTGGGGGACATCACGACGCGGCCTTCCACGAGTTCGGTGAAACCTGAGTCGGTTTCACCGAGCGCCGCGTACTCCTCGATCGTCAGCAGGTGATCGGGGATCCCCCACCGGCGAGCAGGCTCCGGCTGGGAAAGTGCAATCACAGCATCTCCTCACGTTGCCGGAATTGTCTCACGGCTCAAGTGCAACCATGAGTAACCGTATCTGTACTTTGAGTGAGACACCTTTCCCTCGATCGAGTCATCGTTCACGACAGCAGGGCGTCGAGGTCGAGCTTGACCGGGAACGGGACGTCGGTCGCGAAGGTCCCGGTGACCGCCGGCGCGTCCTGGTACCCGCGGCAGGCGGCGAGCGAGACCGGCTCGCCGAGGTCGACGATCCAGTAGTGCGGGATCCCCGCGTCGGCGTACTCGTCGTGCTTCACCCGGTAGTCGGTGCGTCGGGAGCCCGGCGACACGATCTCGATGACCACGGCCACCTCGTCGGCGCGGATCAGGTCGCCGGCGCGGGCGACCGCGGCCCGGTCGAAGACCAGCAGGTCCGGGCGGCGGGAGAAGCCGGGCTCGCCGTGCGGTGCCAGCTGCAGGTCCAGGTCGGTGCCGAGGGCGAAGGCGAGATCGCGCGGCAACTGCCGTTCGAGCTGTCCGGCCAGCCGGCACGCGGCCATGTTGTGCCTCCGGCCGGAGCCGGGCGACGGCACCACCCGGCCTTCCACCAGTTCGGTGAAACCGCGGTCGGTTTCCCCGAGCGCTCGGTACTCCTCGACGGACAGCAGACGGCCGGACATGCGGTAACGGTATCCGTGCCGGCCGTGCGACAGCCTTCGCTGGACCGGGTTACAAGACCCCCGGCCGACAACCCGTAACTCGCGTGACTGGGGCCGTGACTCACGTGATTGAGGCCGGAACTCGCGTGATTGGGGCCGGAACCGCGAGTTCCGGCTTCAATCACGCCGGATACGGCTCTGATCACGCGAGTTACGGTTCGGATCACGCGAGTTCGGTGTCGGGCTAAGAGGCCTTCAGTTCGCGGGCGATGACCATGCGCTGGATCTGGTTCGTACCTTCGAAGATCTGCGGCACCTTCGCCTCCCGCATGTACCGCTCCACCGGGAAGTCGCGCGTGTAACCTGCCCCGCCGAGGACCTGGACGGCGTCCGTCGTCACCTTCATCGCGCCGTCCGTCGCGACCAGCTTCGCGATCGACGCCTGGCGCTGGAACGGCATCCCGCGGTCGCGTCGCCGGGCCGCGTCGAGGTACGTCGCGCGGGACGACTCGACCGTGGCCGCCATGTCGGCCAGCAGGAACTCGACGCCCTGGAAGTCGATGATCGGGCGGCCGAACTGCGAGCGGCCCTTCGCGTAGGTGACCGCCTCGTCCAGCGCCGCCTGCGCCAGGCCCACCGCGCACGCCGCGATGCCCAGGCGTCCCGAACTCAAGGACGACAAGGCGATCCGTAGCCCCTGCCCTTCCGCGCCGATGAGCCGCGAAGCGGGCACCACGGCGTTGTCGAAGTTCAGCTGCGCCGTCGGGGAGCCCGTGAGGCCCATCTTCCGTTCGCGCGCCGCCGCCGAGAGGCCGGGCGTCGAGCCGTCGACCAGCAGGCAGGAGATGTCCTGCTCGCTCGTGCGGACCATCGTCGTGTAGAAGTCCGCGACGCCGGCGTGGGTGATCCACGCCTTCGTGCCGTTGACGACGTAGTCCGGGCCGTCGAGCCGCGCTCGCGTCGTCAACGCGGCCGCGTCCGAGCCCGCCTGCGTCTCCGACAATGCGTACGCGCCGAGCAGACCCCCTTCGAGCATGTCCGGCAGCCACTCGTCGCGCTGCTCGTCCGTGCCCCAGTTGGCCAGGCCGTAGCAGGACATCGTGTGCACCGAGAGTCCGACGCCGACCGTCATCCACGCGGCCGCGATCTCCTCCAGGACCTGCAGGTACACCTCGTACGGCACGTCGCCGCCGCCCCAGCGCTCCGCGTACGGCAGCCCCAGCAGGCCGGACTTGCCGAGCAGCCGGAACTGCTCGCGCGGGAACCGCTCGGCCTCCTCGGCCTCGGCCGCGCGGGGTGCCAGCTCGTCGCGGGCGATCTCGGTCGCCAGCGCGACCAGGTCTTCGGCGTCCGAATCGGGCAGCAGGCGTTCGGCAGGCATGGTCGTCCTCCCAGACAACGGTACTGAAAACAGTACTGTGGGTCTGCTGAGAGTACAGTACGACGAGCCTGGGGCGGCCGTGAGACGTAGGAGATAGTGGTCCGATGGAAGCCAGTCGCCGGCCCACCGCGAGGCAGCGCGCCCTGCTCGCCGACCTCGAGGCCCTCTTCCTCGCGGAGGGTTTCGCCGCCTTCACCCTGGACGACATCGCCGCCCGCCTGCGCTGCTCGAAGTCGACGCTCTACGCGCTCGCGCCCAGCAAGGAGCAGCTCGCCGTCAAGGTCGTCGCCCAGTTCTTCCGCGGCGCCGCGGCGCGCATCGAGGAGCGGATCGCCGGGATCGACGACGCGCCCAAGCTCATCGGCGAGTACCTGGCCGGCGTCGCCGAGCACCTGAACCGCGCGTCGGCGACCTTCATGCGCGACATCGCCGAGTTCGCCCCCGCGCGCGAGACCTACCAGGTCAACAGCCGGTTCGCGGCGCAGCGGATCCACGCGTTCATCGACAAGGGCGTCGCCGACGGCGTCTTCCGCGACGTCCACGCCCGGCTCATCGCCGAGATGACCGGGCTGATCGTCGAGGGCATCCAGACCGGCGTGCTCGCCCAGCGCACCGAGGTGTCGGACGCCGAAGCGTTCACCGCACTGGGTGAGCTGTTGCTCGGCGGGCTGAACAAATAGCGGACAGGAATTGTCAGCTGAATCTCCTCTAAACTCGCCGCGTGATCGTCGTAGGCGGAGAAGCTCTCGTAGACCTCGTCCCGGGTGACCCCTTGGACTCCACTGTGGACGGTGGGCTGCGCGCGCTGCTGCCGCGCCTGGGCGGCGGGCCGTACAACGTCGCGCTGGCCGCGGGCCGGCTCGGCGTGCCGACGGCGTTCCTGTCGCGGGTGTCCACCGACCGCTTCGGCGAGGCGATGGTCGAGCGGCTGCACGCGTCCGATGTCGACACGTCGCTGCTGCAACGCGGCGACGAGCCGACGACGCTGGCCGTCGTCGCGCTCGACGCGAAGGGCGCCGCGCACTACACGTTCTACGTCGAGGGCACGGCGGATCGGCTCGTCGCCGACCCCGGCGCGCTGCCGGAGCGGGTCACCGCGCTTTCGCTCGGCACGCTCGGCATGGTCCTCGAGCCCGGCGCGTCGGCGTACGAGGCGATGCTGCGGCGCGAGGCCGCCCGTGGGGTGCTGACCGTGCTCGACCCGAACATCCGCGAAGCGCTGATCACCGATCCGGCCGCCTACCGCGCCCGGTTCGCGTCGTGGCTGCCGGACGTCCGGTTGCTGAAGATCTCCGACGACGACACCGCGTGGCTCACCGAAGGCGCCGACCCGGTCGCCGCCGCGAAGACGTGGGTCGAGTCCGGTGTGGACGCGGTCGTGCTCACCCGGGGCGCCGACGGCGTCGCGGTGATCACCGCCGCAGGTGAGGTGGCCCACGTGCCGTCGCGCAAGGTCACGGTGGTCGACACCATCGGCGCCGGCGACACCGTCCAGGGGGCGCTGCTGGCCTGGCTGACCACCCGCGAGGTCTCGGACCTGGCCTCCCTCGACGCGGACGCGTGGCGCGAAGCGCTCACCTTCGCCGCGAAAGCCGCCTCGATCACCGTGTCGCGCAGTGGCGCGGAGCCGCCCACATCGGCCGATATGGCATCCACCGTGTGAACCTGGTCCCAAAGCGGGTACCAGGGGCAACGTCACCGCTGCGCGGTGCCGGGGTTCTCGACTAGCGTAGAGGGGCATTCTTCATACCCCAGCGGGGCGGTGTGCAGCGAGGCGCCAGTGTTTCCTCGCGTGAACACGTGGCTACCTGTGGAACCTACAGGCGCCGCCGTCCCGTGCCCAACGTGAGAGGGACTTGCATGTCCGACGCGACGACTGCGGGGCAGTCCGGCGGCGAAACCGCGAAGCTGAGCCTTCCGAGTGGCGAGCACGAATTCAAGATCGTCCACCCGGTCGAGGGCGCGCCCGGGATCGAACTGGGGAAGCTGCTGGCGCAGACGGGGTACATCACCTACGACCCCGGTTTCGTCAACACCGGCGCCGCGTCGTCGGCCATCGCCTACATCGACGGCGACGCCGGCATCCTCCGCTACCGGGGTTACCCGATCGAGCAGCTGGCCGAGAAGTCGACCTTCGTCGAGGTCTCCTACCTGCTGATCTACGGCGAGCTGCCGACCGAGGCCCAGCTGGCCGACTTCACCCAGAAGATACAGCGCCACACGCTGCTGCACGAAGACCTCAAGGCGTTCTTCAGCGGCTTCCCGCGCGACGCGCACCCGATGCCCGTGCTGTCCAGCGCGGTGTCCGCCCTGTCGACGTTCTACCAGGACTCGCTCGACCCGTTCGACGAACCGAACGTCGAGCTGTCCACCATCCGCTTGCTCGCCAAGGTCCCGACCCTGGCCGCGTACGCGTACAAGAAGTCCGTGGGCCAGCCGCTGCTGTACCCGGACAACTCGCTCGGCCTGGTCGAGAACTTCCTCCGCATGACGTTCGGCTTCCCGGCCGAGCCGTACGAGGTCGACCCGGACGTCGCGAAGGCGCTCGACCTGCTGTTCATCCTGCACGCCGACCACGAGCAGAACTGCTCGACCTCGACCGTGCGCCTGGTCGGCTCGTCCGAGGCGAACCTGTTCGCCTCGATCTCGGCCGGCATCAACGCGCTGTTCGGCCCGCTGCACGGCGGTGCGAACGCCGCGGTGCTCGACATGCTCGAGGGCATCAAGAACGACGGCGGCGACGTCGCCAAGTTCGTCGAGCGGGTGAAGAACAAGGAAAAGGGCGTGAAGCTGATGGGCTTCGGGCACCGGGTCTACAAGAACTACGACCCGCGCGCGAAGATCATCAAGAACACCGCCGACGAGATCCTCGGCAAGCTGAAGGGCGGCGACCAGCTGCTCGACATCGCCAAGAAGCTCGAGGAAACCGCGCTTTCGGACGATTACTTCGTTTCGCGCAAGCTGTACCCGAACGTGGACTTCTACACCGGCCTGATCTACCGGGCGCTGGGCTTCCCGACGAAGTTCTTCACGGTGCTGTTCGCGCTCGGCCGCCTGCCGGGCTGGATCGCGCACTGGCGCGAGATGATCAACGACCCGGCCACCAAGATCGGCCGCCCGCGGCAGATCTACACCGGCCACGCGTCGCGGGACTACACCCCGATGTCGGAGCGCTGAGCGTTTTAACCCGGATAACCGCCCCGTCGTGCACTGGCACGGCGGGGCGCTTATCGTTGTCCGGCGTGACCAAAGAAGCGCCGGTTGTCCTGTGGTTCCGCCGCGACCTGCGGCTGGGCGACCACGCCGCCCTGCTGGAAGCGTCGAAGCACAGCAAGCACGTCCTCGCGCTGTACGTCCTCGACGAGGCGCTGCTGAAGCCGTCCGGCGATGTGCGGACGGCGTTCCTCTACGGCTGCCTGGAGAAGCTCGACGAGCAGCTCGGCGGTCGGCTGATGCTGGTGCGCGGTGACCCGGCGGCCGAGGTCGTGAAAGCCGCGAAGAAGGTCGGCGCGTCCGCGGTGCACGTCAGCGCCGACACCGGCCCGTACGGCCGGCGCCGGGACGCCGAGGTCGCGAAGGCCTTGGCGGAGAACAACATCGACTGGGTGGAGACGGGCTCGCCGTACGCGGTGGCGCCCGGGCGCGTCACCAAGCCGGACGGCGACCCGTACCGCGTCTTCACGCCGTTCTTCCGCGCCTGGACCGCGCACGGCTGGCGCGCGCCCGCGGACACCGGGCCGTCCCTTGTGGACTGGGTCGAGCCGCCGAAGTCGTTGAAGATCCCCAAGCCGCCGCGCGTTTCCGCGGTGCTGCCCGAGCCGGGGGAGCAGGCCGCGCTGGACGTCTGGCACGCCTTCCTCGACGGCGGCGTCGACACCTACGACGAGGACCGCGACCGGCCGGATCGTGAGGGCACCACGCGGATTTCGCCGTACCTGCGCTGGGGGTGCGTCCACCCGCGGACGCTGCTGGCGGACCTCGCCGGTGATGACCGCGTCGGCGCGAAGTCGCTGCGCAGCGAGCTGTGCTGGCGCGAGTTCCACGCCGACGTCCTGTGGCACCGGCCGGAAACCGCGCGCAAGAACTACGACAAGCGCTTCGACAAGATGAGCCACGACGACGACCGCGAGGCCTTCGAGCGGTGGTGCGCCGGGAAGACGGGCTACCCGATCGTCGACGCCGGGATGCGGCAGCTGCTGGCCGAGGGCTGGATGCACAACCGCGTCCGGATGGTCGTCGCGAGCTTCCTGGTGAAGGACCTGCACCTGCCGTGGTGGCAGGGCGCGCGGCACTTCATGAACCACCTCGTGGACGGCGATCTCGCGTCGAACCAGCTGAACTGGCAGTGGGTGGCGGGCAGCGGCACCGACGCGGCGCCGTACTTCCGGATCTTCAACCCGACGACGCAGGGGGAGAAGTTCGACCCGAACGGCGACTACGTCCGCAAGTACGTGCCGGAACTGCGTCCGGTGCAGGGGAAAGCGGTCCACAAGCTGAAGGACCGCCCCAAGGACTACCCGGAGCCGATGGTCGACCACGCCCACGAGCGCCAGGTGTCCTTGGAGCGGTACGGCCAGATCACGTCGTGATGGCTCAGCCGCGCAGGGCCTCCGACAGCTTGATGCGGCTACCGATGCGCAGCACGCTGTTGCCGTAGATCTTGCCGCCCAGCCAGGTGAGCAGCGCGACCAGCGCGACGGTCAGCCCGAGCGACAGCCCGATCTCCCAGCCGGTCGCGGCGCCGGTCGCGATCCGGGCCGGCATCAGGATCGGCGAGAGCAGCGGGATCAGCGAGACGACCTTGGTCGCCGTGCCGTCCGGGTCCTGCAGGAGCAGGTTGAACCCGGAGACGAACCCGATGATCAGCACGATGTTGATCGGCCCGACCACGGACTGCGTGTCCTCCTGCCGCGACACGAGCGAGCCGAGCGCGCCGTAGATCGTGGCGTACAAGAGGAACCCGAGCAGGTACCAGAGCAGGCCCCACAGCAACGCGCCGGTCGCGAAGCCGGTCAGGGACAGCACCCCGGTCGCCGTCGCCGCGACGAGCCCGGCCGCGGCGAGGATGACCAGCTGCGTCAGGCCGACCAGGCCGAGCCCGATCACCTTGCCCAGCAACAGCTGCCACGGCCGCACGCTGGCGAGCAGGATCTCCACGACCCGGCTCGACTTCTCCTCGACGACGCCCTGGGCGACCATCATGCCGTAGGTGATGATGCTGATGTAGAGCAGGAACGCGACGATCACGCCGAGGATGAGCCGTTCCGTGTGGTCGGCGGGCTCCGGCGACAGCGCGTCGTCCTGCACGTGGGTGCCGTTGACCTGCGCCATCACGTCGGCGGGTTCGAGCTGCGCGGCCGAGAGGACGCCGTCGAGCACCTGCTGCTGCGCGACCTGGTCGAGCACCGTGCGCAGGCTGTTGTCCAAAGAGGACTTATAGGTGGCGGTCAGCTTCGCCGCGCTGCCCGAGACGAGCGCGTCGAAGTCGCCGTCCTCGACCTTCTGCTTGCCCTCGGCGGGGTCGGTGACGATGACCGTCGAGATCTGCTGGCCCGACTGCGCCGCCTTGGTCTGCAGCTGCTGGGCGATCCCGATGGCCTGCCCGGTCAGCCCGACCGTGCGCTTGTCCGCCGCCCCGGCCAGCGCCGTCTGGAACCCGACGTAACCCAGCAGCAGCACCAGCATCACGACGGTGCCGATCACGAACGAGCGGGTGCGCAGCCGCGTGTTCAGCTCGCGTTTCATCACGAGCCAGACAGCTCGCCGGCCATTCAGCGTCCTCATCGTGGCTCCCCCTTGTCCGCTGTGTCGTTCTGGGAGACGGCATCGCGGAACAGCTCCGTCAGTGTGCGGCGGCGGTGGCTGAACTCGGTGACCGGCCCGGTCGACAGCGCGGCGGCGAGCACGGCCTGGTCGTCGGCGCTCGGTTCGAGGCCGAGCACGGTGGTCGTGTCGCGTTCCTCCAGCACGCGCACGCCGGGCAGGCTCGCGGCCCAGCCGGGACGCGCACCCGGCGCCGTCACCACGAGCTTGCTGCCGGCTTCGGCGGTCAGCTCGCCGACGGTGCCGACGGCGACCATCCGGCCGTTGCGGATGATCCCGACGCGGTCGCAGAGCCGTTCGACGAGGTCGAGCTGGTGGCTGGAGAACACGACCGGCACGCCGGCCGCGGCCTTCTCGCGCAGCACCGCGCTCATCACGTCGACGGCCAGCGGGTCGAGGCCGGAGAACGGCTCGTCGAGCACCAGCACGGCCGGGTCGTGCACCAGCGCCGCGGCCAGCTGGACGCGCTGCTGGTTGCCGAGGCTGAGCTTCTGCACCTCGTCCTTGCGGCGCTCGGCCAGCCCGAGCCGGGTGATCCAGGCTTCGGCGTTGCGGTGGGCTTCGTTCGTGGTCAGGCCGTGCAGCTCGGCGAGGTAGACGAGCTGGTCCAGCACCTTCATCTTCGGGTACAGCCCGCGTTCCTCCGGCATGTAGCCGATGTGCGTGCGGGTTTCGTGCGTGATCGGCTTGCCGTCGAAGCGGACCTCGCCGCCGTCCGCGGCCAGCACCCCCAGTGCGATCCGTATCGTCGTGGTCTTGCCCGCGCCGTTGCTGCCGACGAAGCCGAACAGCTCGCCGGCGCGGACGTCGAACGTGACGCCGTCGAGCGCCACTTTCGCGCCGTAGCGCTTGGAGATCGCGTCGATCTCCAGGTTCCCCTCACCCATGTGCGTCCCCCTCTTCGAAGTCCTCGGGGTCGTCGTCCGGCAGCGACCAGCCCAGCACGACGGGCGGGACGGTGGTGCCGGTGACCAGCAGCGCGGACATCATCATCACGCCGCGGAACGCGCCCTCGGCCTGCCCGGCGACGACCAGGGTGTAGAACATCGCGACCAGCATCAGCGCGACGAGCGCCAGGTAGCCGATGTAGGTGACGCGGTGGCGCCACTCGCGTTCGCGCTCGTCCAGCAGCCGGGAGAAGCTCCCGCTCATCCGGCCGGTCAGGATCTTCAGCAGCGTGAAGGCGGCTCCGCCGGCGAGCAGCGAGCCCATCCAGAGGCCGAAGTACAGCCACGGCGAGACCAAGGTGAAGACGGCCGCGCTGCCGACGAGCACCAGGTCGGCGCCGGCCAGCACTCCGGCCAGCGCGCGCCGGTGCCGCCGGTCGCGCCAGCCCGGCAGCCGCTGGGCGTGCCGCAGTTCGCGTTCGTCCATCTTGTCGAGCTGACGTTCCCAGTAGGCCGCCAGCCGACCCTGCTGTTCGATCATGGTCATGCTCCCCCCTCGCGGTAAACCTGGGTGGACAGTGGCAGGAACGGCTCGCGGCTGAACACCGCTTCGACCGGCAGGTCGAACACCGCGCAGATCCGGAAGGCCAGGTCCAGGCTCGGATAGTGGTCGCCGCGCTCGAGCGCCCCGATGGTCTGCGGGTTCACTTCGACGGCATTCGCCAGCGCGGCCCGGCTCATCCCGCGTTCGGCTCTCAACACGGGCAGCCGGTTGTGGATCGGCAGCTCCTTGCCGCGTCTGACCGGACTCATAAAACGTACTGTTGCAAAAACCCAACGACTCGTCAACTTAAGAGAACATCAAGCCTCAGTTTTCGCGCGCGCCGAAGCGCCCCAATGTGGCGTTGGGTGCATCTGACGCACCCAATGTGGCGTTCGGTGCGTCCAGCGCACCCAACGCCACATTGGGGCGTATGAGAGCCTCGGGATCAGGCCAGGCCGGCCAGGGCTTTGTCGACCAGCTCCGCCACGCGCGGGGTCGCCGCGGCGGCGTCGGACGGGATGAGGGACAGGCGGGTGCGGCGCTCCAGGACGTCCTCGACGTCCAGGGCGCCCTCGTTGCGGACCGCCCAGACGATCTCCGCCGCGGTGATCTCCGTGCCGTCGGACACCGGGGCCGCGAACTCCGCGTCCAGCTCGCCCAGTGCCGCGACCCGTGGGGCCTCCGTGCCGTACTTGGCTACCAAGCGGGGTTGAGCGTCCACAAGGGACAGATCCTCGCGGCGGGCCGCGCCCAGCAGGGGGAGCCGGGCCGTTCGGCAAGGCGAAGCCGGCAGTCCGGCCAGCCGGACCGCGGCGTCGACCGCGTCTTCCGCCATGCGCCGGTAGGTCGTGAGCTTGCCGCCCACCACCGTCAGCAGGCCGTCGGAACCCGCCAGCACCGCGTGTTTGCGGGACAGGTCCGCCGATCGGCCGCCCGTGCCCTCGATCAGCGGGCGCAGGCCGGCGTACGAGCCCGCGATGTCGTCGCGGGTCAGCGGGCGTGACAGGACCGACGACGCCAGTGACAGCAGGAAGTCCACATCGGACTCGGGAACCGTTGGTACGTCCGGCAATGGGCCCGAAACCGGCTCGTCCGTCAGTCCCAAGTAGACGCGGCCGTCCGGCTGGGGGAGCAGGAACACGAAGCGGTTGGTCTCGCCCGGCACGCCGATGTTGATCGACGTCGTGCCCATCGGGACCGTTCCCGGCGCCAGCACCAGGTGCGAACCGCGCGACGGGCGCAGGCGGACCGAGCCGGTCAGCGTGCCGGCCCAGACGCCCGTCGCGTTGATCACCTGGCGGGCGACCAGGTCCAGCTCGTCGCCCGAAACGCCGTCGCGGACGCGGACGCGGTCGGCCGTCACCGAGAGCGCCGACAGCCGGGTCAGGATGCGGGCGCCGAACGTCGCGGCCGTGCGCGCCAGGGTGATGACCAGGCGGGCGTCGTCGACAAGAGCGCCGTCGTAGGCCAGCAACGCGCCGCGCAAGCCGTAAGGGGACAACCCGGGTGCCAGCGCCAGGGCTTCGGCGGCCGGGATCGTGCGCGGGCGCGGCAGCACCGACGACGGCGTGCGCGCGGCTCGGCGGAGGCCGTCGCCCGCGCGCAAGCCCGCCGACACCAGCGCCTGCTGCGTCCGGGATGTGCTGGGGTACAACGGGAACAGCTGCGGCATCGCGCGCGTGAGGTGCGGTGCCGTGCGCGTCATCATGATGCCGCGCTCGACCGCGCTCTCGTGCGCCAAGCCCAGTTCGCCGTGCGCCAGGTACCGCAGTCCGCCGTGGACGAGCTTCGACGACCAGCGTGACGTCCCGAAGGCGAGGTCGTGCGCCTCGACGAGCGCCACCGACAGGCCGCGGGACGCCGCGTCGAGCGCGATCCCGGCGCCGGTGACGCCGCCGCCGACCACGATGACGTCGACGCGCTCGCCCGACGCCAGTTCCGCGAGCTCGCGTTCGCGGCGCTGCGCGTTGAGCGAACCGGACGTCATGGTTTCAAGGCCGCGTCGAGCACGTGGGTGAACTCCGCCATCAGCGCCGCCGGGTCGAGGTCCATCGTGGCCGGCCGCAGCGAGAACGCGAAGGACTGGACCAGCAGCAGCACCGACCGGGCCTGCGCCGCGACCGGCGCGCGCCGGACCGAGCCGTCCTGGTGGCCGGCTTCGAGCAGCTGGTGCAGCACCTGCTCGGCGAACCGCTGGGTCGCGCCGAGCCGCTCCACGATGTACGGCAGCACCAGTTCGGGGTCGACGTCGAGCAGTGTGCGGAACAGCGGGTCGTTCGACAGCGCGCGGATGCCGGCCGAGGCGATGAGCACGAGCCGCTCACGGCTGTCCGCCGCCTCGGCGCCGCGTTCGCTCGCCGTGCGGAGCAGGCCGCTGAACTCGCGCGTCATCAACGCGGCGAGCACGCTGCGCACGTCCGGGAACCGGCGGTAGACGGTCATCCGGCTGACGCGGGCGGTGCGGGCGATTTCGGCGAGTGTGGTGCGGCGCACACCGACGGCCAGCACGCAGGTGCGCGCGGCGTCGAGCAGCACGTCATCGGCCACTCGCGTCGCCGTCTGCCGGTTACGGGTGTCCGCGAGCGCGGAAGATCCCGCGGTCTGCGTGGTGTGACGTTTCACGTCCATATGTCACACTGTAGTCGTGAACGAGCTGATTGACCACCGTCTCCGTCAGTCCTGGACCGCGGAAGCCGCCGACGCCGCCCAGCTGCCCGCGCGGGCGGCGAAGTGGCTTGAACAGCGTATAGGCCAGGTGGCTCCCGGCGCTGCACAGGTGGCCGAATTGACGGTGAAAATACCGTCGTCAAGTTTGGTCGAGTCTGCAGTGGAAGCGCTGTCCGAGGTCGTCGGAACCGCGAACGTGCTGGTCGACGACGCGGCGCGGCTCGCGCGGGCCACCGGGCTGTCCTACCTGGATCTCCTGCGCCGTCGGTCGTCCGCGGCGGACTTCCCGGTGCCGGACGCGGTCGTGCTGCCCGCCGGGCCGGACGAGGTCCAGGCGGTGCTCGACGTCTGCGTGCGCCACGATGTCGGAGTTGTCCCGTTCGGCGGCGGGACCTCTGTGGTCGGTGGGGTCGCGGCGCTCAGCGGCGGGAAGACGTCCGTGATCGCGCTCGACCTCGTCCGGCTCGACGCGCTGGTGTCGGTCGACACCGAATCGCGCATCGCCGTGCTGCAGGCCGGCGTCCGCGGGCCGGAAGCCGAGCGGCTGCTCGGCGAGCGCGGCCTGACCCTCGGGCACATCCCGCAGTCGTTCGAACGCGCCACGATCGGCGGCTTCGCGGCGACGCGCTCGGCCGGCCAGGCGTCGTCGGGCTACGGCCGGTTCGAGGACATGGTCACGGGCGTCCGGCTGGCTACCCCGCGCGGCGAGTGGAAGCTCGGCGTTGCCCCGGCGTCCGCGGCCGGCCCCGACCTGCGCCAGCTCGCCGTCGGCAGCGAAGGCACGCTCGGCGTCATCACGGAGGTCTCGCTGCGCGTCCGGCCGGCGCCGCCGGTCAAGCGGTACGAGGGTTACGCGCTGCCCGGCTGGGAAGCCGGCGCGGCGGCGGTCCGCGACCTCGCCCAGAACCACGTGCTCGCCGACGTCACCCGGCTGTCCGATGTGGACGAGACCGAGGTCTCGCTCGCGCTGAACGCCGGGCTCAAGACGACGGCGCTGCGCAGGTACCTGGCCGCGCGCGGGGTGCGGCGGCCGTGTTTCCTCATCGTCGGCTGGGAAGGCACCGCGCACGACGTCGCGGTCCGACGCCGCGAGACCACGCGCCGGCTGAAAGCGCTCGGCGCGGTGCGCGTCGGCAAGGCGCTCGGCGAGTCCTGGCGGCACGGCCGGTTCGGCGGCCCGCGCCAGCGCGACGCCCTGATGGACCGCGGCGTGTGCGTCGAGACGCTGGAGACCGCGACGTACTGGTCCACTGTGGACGAACTGCGCGACGACGTCCGCGCGGCGCTCACGGCGTCGCTGGGCCGCGCGATCGTCATGTGCCACATCTCGCACGCGTACGAGACGGGCGCGTCGCTGTACTTCACGGTGCTGACCGCGCGTGACCAGGCCGACCCGGTCGGGCAGTGGCAGCGCGCGAAGGCCGCGGCGTGCGAGGCGATCAGCGGCCTGGGCACGATTTCGCACCACCACGCCGTCGGCGTCGACCACGCGCCGTACCTGAGCGCGGAGATCGGCAAGCTCGGCGTCGAGGTGCTGCGCGCGGCGAAGTCCGCTGTGGACCCGACCGGGATCCTGAACCCCGGGAAGCTGGTCTAGGGGAAGGTGCGCCCGTCCGGCGGCTCGACGACCTCGCACGCGACGCCCGGACCGGGCGCTTCCTCGCCCCGCAGCTCGATCGCCTGCGCCTGTGGGACGTCGGCGGTGCGCACCGGCTTGCCGTCGACCAGCAACGGGAAGCGGATCGGCATCGCGCCGATGTAGGCCAGGACGTCGGTGACCTTGCTGCCGTCTTCGAGCGTGATGTCCGGGTCGGTCAGCCGGACCAGGTGGTAGCGGTTGCCGCGGCCCTCGCAGACGTCCAGCACCGCGAGCTGGTCCGGCGTCACGAACCAGACGGCGTGCTCCTCGACGCCCGGCAGCGCGGTGAGCGTCGCCGGGCGCTGGCCGTCGCGGTAGCGCAGGCCGGACGCCCAGACCGCGGCGAGGCCGTCGCACCGGGCGTGCGCGACGACGACCGGGCCCCGCAGGCCCAGCTCGGCGCGCATCCAGCTGATCTTCGACGGGTTCGCGTTGGAGCCGTACGCCAGCACGGCCTGGCGTTCGCGCCAGCCGTCCGGCGCCGTGTCCAGGGGATAGCCGGCGCCGTCGGTGTGCACGAAGGAGAAACCCGGCCGGGTCCCCGGGTAGGGGTCGGCCGGGTAGTCCTCGTCGACGAAGAGCGTCAGAACGTCACCACGCTACGCAGGACGTCGCCGTGGTGCATGCGCTCGAAGGCCTGCTCCACGCCGTCGACGCCGATCCGCTCGGTGACGAACTTGTCCAGCGGCAGCCGGCCCTGCAGGTAGAGGTCGACCAGCATCGGGAAGTCCCGGCTCGGCAGGCAGTCGCCGTACCAGGACGACTTGAGTGAGCCGCCGCGCGAGAAGAAGTCGATCAGCGGGAGGTCGTTCAGCCGCATCTCCGGCGTCGGCACGCCGACGAGCACGACGGTCCCGGCCAGGTCGCGGCCGTAGAACGCCTGGCGCCAGGTCTCCGGCCGGCCGACGGCGTCGATCACGACGTCCGGGCCGAAGCTGTTGGTGGCGTCCTGCATGGCCTCGACGACGGCTTCTTCGCTCAGCCCGCGGCTGTTGACGGTGTGGGTGGCGCCGAAGTCCTTGGCCCACTCCAGCTTCCGGTCGTCCATGTCGATCGCGACGATCGTGGTGGCCCCGGCCAGCTTCGCGCCCGCGATGGCCGCGTCGCCGACGCCGCCGCAGCCGATGACCGCGACCGAGTCACCGCGGGTGACGGCGCCGGTGTTGATCGCCGCGCCGAGCCCGGCCATCACCCCGCAGCCGAGCAGCCCGGCGACGGCCGGTTCGGCGTCGCGGCTGACCTTCGTGCACTGTCCGCTGTGGACGAGCGTCTTCTCGAGGAACGCGCCGACGCCGAGCGCGGCCGACAGCTTGGTGCCGTCGGCGAGCGTCATCGGCTGGGTGGCGTTGAACGTCGAGAAGCAGTACCACGGCTTGCCGCGCTTGCACGCCCGGCAGGTGCCGCAGACCGCGCGCCAGTTGAGGATGACGTAGTCGCCGGGTTCGATGTCGGTGACGCCGTCCCCGACGGCCTCGACGACGCCCGCGGCCTCGTGGCCGAGCAGGAACGGGAAGTCGTCGTTGATCCCGCCTTCGCGGTAGTGCAGGTCGGTGTGGCAGACCCCGCAGGCCTGCACGTTGACGACGGCCTCGCCGGGCCCGGGATCGGGCACCAGAACCGTCTCCAGCGAGACCGGCTCGCCCTTCGCCCGCGAAACGACCCCCTGGACCTCGTACGGCATGTATCCACCTTCCGGCTGCACTGCTGGTTCGTCCGCAGCTTGCCACGGATGACGCGCAGATGGCGACATCCGCATGAGTGAGAGTCGGTGATGATGGCGCAACAGGTTGCGCTTCACGCAACTTGGGCCAGCCATTCGGCGATGACACCGAGGTCACCGGTCGTGAGACCGACGCTCGGTGCGACGGTGTGGAGCAGCGCCGGTCCGGGGTGGTGTTCGCCCACCCAGGCGCGGTCCACGTCGGTGGTTTCGTCGTCGATCCAGACGAAGGTGCGGCCCGCGGCCCGCTCGACGATCCTCCGGGTCTTCCAGTGCGGGCCGGTGGCGTCGTCGTCGGGGAAGTCGAGCACCGGGAGCGGTGGCAGGCCCGCCAGCGGAGCCACGCAGTCGTTGGCGTCTTCCATCCAGGTGGTGGCCCAGACGAGGTCGCACCCGAGGGCGAGCAGCCGCGGGCCGAGCCCCGGGTCGATCCGGGACAGCAGCGGATTGCCCACATCGGCGTCGGTGAACGTCCGGTACTCGCCGGAAGTCCGCCCGAACGGGATCAGCGGACCGTCGACGTCGAGGAACAACAGTGGGCGCTGCATGGCTCCGAAAGTCTGGCACGAGATCTATCCGGACAGAGCGGATGTGGCTAGGTTTCACGCATGGCGTTTGTGATCGGCCTTGCCTGCGTCGACTTCAAGGACCGCGCGTGCGTCGACGAATGTCCCCTGGACTGCATCTACGAGGGCTACCGGAGCCTCTACATCCATCCGACCGAGTGCTTCGAGTGCGGCGCCTGTGAGGCGGTCTGCCCGGTGGGGGCGGTCTCGTACGTGGAAGACCCCTTGTCCGCCCTCGACGAGCACGCCCGGGACAACGGCCGGTTCTTCACCGAGATCCTTCCCGGGCGCGACGCGCCACTCGGTTCGCCGAACGGCGCGGACCGGATCGGCCCGCTGTACGCGGACACGATGATGGTCACGGCGCTGCCGCCGCAGAGCCCGCCTGAGCGACGGCTGCCGACGCCCCGGGAGGGTGGCGGCTGCGGTTGTCCCGACGAGGGGCCGCGCGACCCGAGCTGAAGCGGGGCCAGACCTGGTGAAAGTCCGTGAATGTCGCATTGAGGGACTCCGAGTCCCTCAATGCGACATTCACGGCTTAGGCCGGCGTGATGATGTACGCGATCCCGCCCGGGCCGCCCGCTACGGTTCCGTCCGCGCGGTAGCGCTGCGTGCGCTGCCAGATCTTCTCGAACTGGTCCCGCTTGTAGACGTTGCGCACCCGGTCGTTGCTGCTGGACGCCGGGTCGTTGACGATCACGTCGCCGTCCTTGGTGAAGCCGACCACCACCATGATGTGGCCCGCCGTGCCGTAGCCCGCGCCGTCGAGCTCGTCGGCCAGGAACGACTGGGACGTGATCACCGGGATGCCGCGGACGATGTAGTTCTCCAGCTCGTTCAGCGAGTGCAGCCGGGTGATGTGCCCGCGCAGCCCGCGTGACGCCGCGTAAGCCGTGTTGAACGGCCAGTTGCCCGTGCCGTCGTAGGCGTGGTCGTAGGTGTAGCGCGCCGCGAACGCCACCGACGGGTCGACGTAGTCCGACGGGATCCACGACATCTCCGCCGCCGACGGCTTCTTGCCCCAGTACTCGGCCACCATCTCCGTCGACGTCGGGCTGCACCACGCCTCGCCGCCCCCGCCGTACTGCGGGAACTGTCCCTTGTGGAGGTTCTGCGCGTAGGCCGGCACCTTCAGCTCGATCCCGCTCGCGCGGCCCGGCTTCGTCGGCTGGACGTCGAAGCGGCTCGGCACCGCCGAGGTCATCGCGCCCAGCGACGTCACCGACGGTGTCGCGTGCGAGCCCGCCTCGCGGTAGAGGCTGATCCGCAGCTTGTATGACTTGAGCGTGACCCCGGCCTTCGTGACCAGCGTGTCGACGTCGACCAGGGCGTTCGCGTCGTCCTGGCCGTCGACGCTGGTGCGCAGGACGTCGGCGTCGCCGCTGGCCCAGCGGCCCATCACGTACCAGCCGGTTTCCGCGCCCGCCGCCGTCCTGCCCTGCGCCTCGACCTGCAGCCAGGTCTTCGCCGGCGTCTGCGCGTTCCACGACGACACCAGCTGCGTCGCGCCGAAGCCCTGGCGGTACGACGGGGACGTCCACTGGCCGTATTCGTACGTCTTCGTCGTGCCCAGCTCGGGCTCGGTGTGCTCGACCGTGCCGATCGGGCGGGTGATGCGCAGGCCGTCGCGGGTCAGTGCGAGCCCGGCGAAGCTGCCCTCGTGCAGGCGGCCGCCGGCCCACTCGTGGTAGTCGATCGACTCGTCGTCGCCCGGCCGGCCGGGCGCGGCCTCGGCGACCTGCGCCGTCACCGCCGTCAGCATCACAACGGACAATAGGGAGAACAAACTGCGTACCCGCATCCCGGCTCCTCGCTCGACCCACCCAGTAGCCAGGGATTTTCGCCGGTCCGGCCGGGTATGTAAACAGGTACCTAGAGGACGGCTTGGGTCTGTGTCACTTTCGCGACCAACTTGCCGTCGTCGTCGTGGATCTCCGTCTCCACCACGACGAACTTGCGGCCCGCGTGCAGTGGTCTGGACGACGCAGTGGCGTAGCCCGAACGCACCGCGCGCAGGAAGTTCGTCTTCGACTCGACGGTCGTCGTGCCCTGCGCGCCCTCGGGCAGGTTGAGGAACGCGCACACGGCGCCGGTCGAGTCGGCCAGCGCCATGAGCGCGCCGCCGTGCAGCGCGCCGCCGAGCGTGCAGAGGCTCTCGTCCCACTTCAGCCGGCTGCGCACGAGCGCGGGCCCGTGCTCGCACACCTCGACGCCGAGGCGTTCGGAGAACGGCATGGAGCGGTGGAAGAGCTGCGTGCCCTCGGGATCGGTCATGCCGCGCAGCTTGCCGGACGCCGGCGCCGCGGGTCGATTACCTCCGGGGTAACGCGTCAGCTCAGCGGGTTGACGAGCAGCAGTTCCGTGTTGTGGTCCGCGTCCGAGCCGACGCGGCCCAGGTCGACGTGGATGTCGTTGTACGACAGCTCGCGGTAGAGGGACGCAAGCGCTTGCGGGGTCCGGGCGTCGTAATCCACGGCGTACGGTGCCTCCGCCTCGATCAGCGTTGTGAACAGCGACAACGTGCCGTCCGCGTTGTCCGCTACCTCGACGATGCGGGCCTGCTGCGGGAAGTCGACGTGTGACGCGGTGTTGATCTCCCAGAAGCTCTGCTTCGGCGTGCCGCCGGCGTGGGCGGTGATCTGGTTGCGGTGCGTGTGGCCGTTGACCCAGGCCAGCACGTTCGGGAAGCGCTTGAGCAGCGCGACGAACGCGTTGCCGTCGAGGCGCGGGTCGAGCAGGTGGCGCGAGTCCGGCAGCAGGTTGCCCATCGAGCCGCTGGTGTGGTGGCTGAACAGCAGGAACAGCTCGTCGGTGACGCTGTGGGTGACCCTGCGGCCGAAGAAGTCGTAGTACGCCGAGCTGCCGCGCTTGAGCGTCGACTCGACCCAGCTGTACTGCGCGAGGCCGATCGAGCCGTCGGCGAACCCGGCGTCGGTCGTCGTGTCGAGGCTGATGCCCGTGATGCCCGGCGCGATCCGGAACGTGTAGTAAACGGCCTTGCCGTCGGCGTTGTCGGCGCCGAAGCCGTGCCCGACCGGGCCGGGGCCGGTGTTGGCCGTGTCCAGGTGTGCGCGGACGAACTCGCCGGTGCTGAACGGGCGGCGACGCGCGTCCGGCGTGATCTCGCGGATCGTGCCCCCGCCGCCGAACAGCTCGGCGACCGGCACGCTCGAGCCCGGCTTCTTGATGGCCGCGGCGAGCTTCTTCGCGGTGCTCTCGTCCTTGCCGATCACCTTGTACTTGCTGGTGTACCAGGCGTCGATGCCGGGGATCTGGGCCGGCAGCGACCCGACGATGCTGTCGTCGTGGTTGCCGAAGGTGCAGAACCACGGGACGTCGAGGCCCGGCGCGGTGAACGTCCCGATGCCCGCTTCGAGCAGGCCGGGCAGCTGCGGGAAACCCTTGGCGGAGTAGGCGTCGGCGCCTGGGGTGGCCGGGTTCCAGAACGTGCTGTTGCCGGAGTTCTGGACGCCCTCGTACGCGCTCGCGTCGCCGGAGTTCGGCGTGATGCTGCCGCCGTTGAGCAGCTTGAGGAACCAGTCGAGCTCGATCAGCTCGTGGTTGTCGGTGTTGTCGCCGGTGGTGACCATGAGGTCGAACGGCCGTCCGGTGAACGGGCCCTGCCGCACGCTGTTGACGCGTTCGACGAGCGCGCTGGTCGCGACGGTCCCCAGCGCTTCCTGCGGCCGGTGCGCGGAGCCGATGTAGGGGTGCAGGTACTCGAAGCGCGCGGGGCTCTCGGTGTCGGTGATGTGCAGGTCGGTGAACTGCACGAACGCGCTGAGCGCGCGGCGCCGGTCGTCGCGCCCGGCCTGCGGGGCGGCGAGATCGCCGCGGACGACGAGCGGCCAGCCGGGGCCGGCGCTCAGCCGGGAGTAGGTCGCGGTGCCGCCGCCGGTCGCGACCTGCTCGAGGGTCGTCCCGGCGGTGCTGACGGAGCGGGTGGCGGTGAGCCGCAGCGCGCGGTCGAGCGCGTTCGCGGTGGGCGTGCAGAGCAGCAGCCCGAGACCGGCGGCGCCGGCGGTGGCGAAGGTGCGCCGCGTGAGTTCGGCCATGGTGTCTCGCTCCCCAGGTATCTCGGTTGCCCAGCACCGTGCCGGACGACGTTGACCACACGGTGAACATGAAAAACATTCACCGTGACACTTGGGTTCACCATGTCACGACGGCTGGGTGGGGTGTACCGCCGAAGGTCGTGGTCATTTCCGCCGCTGGCGCTGCCGCTCAGCAGGCGATGCCGCACGCGCCGGCGGCGGCGAACAGGCCGAAGAAGAACAGCATCACGATCAGCGCCGGGATCACGCCGATGATTCCGCAGATCAGGCCCGCGATCGCCATGCCCTTGCCGGTGTAGCCGGGCCGGCCGCCCTGGACGATGCCGGCCCACGACAGGCCGATCGCCAGGAAACCGAGCAGCAGGTCCGCGAACGGGACCCAGAAGGCGATCAGCGCCAGGATGCCGATGACCATGCCCGCCACCGCCATGCCGCTCGTGCGCAGCATCGGGTACGCCGCCATCGCGTAGGGCTGAGCGAGGTAGGGCTGGGCTGGGTAGGGCTGCGACAGGTAGGCCTGCGCCGCGTAGGGCTGGACCGGGTACGGCTGCGTCCCGTAGTAAGGCTGCATCGCCGCAGGCGGGGCCGGTGTCGGCATGGACGGCGGGTACTGCTGCCACGCCGGCTCGGCCGGGCCGGGCTGCTGGTAGGAGTCGAAATCGGTCACGCCGCACCCACTTCTGTCAGTAACCCGAAGTCGTTCAGGTGACCCCGGTCGTTACTCAGCCCTTCAAGCCCGACTCCGTCACCCCCTGCACCAGGTACCGCTGCAGGAACGCGAACAGCAGCACGATCGGCAGGATCGACACCGCCGCCGCCAGGAACAGCAGGTTCAGCTGGGGGTTCTGCGCCGTCAGCAGGCCCGACAGTGCCACCTGGACCGTCCACGAATCCGGCGACTGGGCGATGATCAGCGGCCACAGGAACGCGTTCCAGCTGCCGATCACCGTGATCACCGCGATCGCCGCGAAGAAGCCGCGTGAATTCGGGACCACGATGCGCCAGAACACGCCCCAGCGGGTGAGGCCGTCCACCCGGCCCGCCTCCTCCAGTTCGCGGGGGAAGTCCAGGAAGTACTGCCGGAACAGGAAGACGCTGAACGCGCTGAACAAGCCCGGGATCACCAGGCCGCGGAAGTCCGACAGCCAGCCGAGCGTCGAGACCACCACGAAGCTCGGCACGAACGTCACCGACGTCGGGATCATCAGCGTCCCCAGCACCGCGTAGAACACGATCCCGGAATGCCGGTACGGGATGCGTGCCAGGCCGTAGCCCGCCAGGGAACACAGCACCAGCAGGCCGGCCGTCTGCAGGACCGCCACGATCGCCGAGTTCAGCAAGCTCCTCGCGAAGGGGACGTCGTCCGAAGCGAAGAGCTTCGAGAAGTTCTCCCAGTGCACTGTGGACGGGAAGAACGTCCACTGTGGAGCGGTGATCTCCGCGCGCGAGGCCAGGCCGTTGCGCAGCAGCAGGTAGAACGGCAGCAGGAACAGCACGGCCGCGATGATCAGCGCCGTCCAGCGGAGGAACGCCCTCATGTCGCACGTCCGAACCGCAGGACGCGGCCCTGCAGCAGCGTCACCAGAGCGATGATCAGCGCCAGGATCACCGCGCCCGCGCTGCCGCGGCCCAGGTCCTGGCCGCCCGAGCCCAGGGACGTGTAGTACAGGTAGACCAACGGTGGCCGCGCGAACGGCGGGTAGCCGCGGGCGTCGCCCATGATGTTGTAGAACTCGTCGAACGCCTGGTACGCGTTGATCAGGTTCAGCAGCAGCACCGCCACGGCCGTCGCGCGCAGCTGGGGCAGCGTGACGTACCGGAACACCTGCCAGCCCGGCTTCGCGCCGTCGAGCCACGCCGCTTCGTACAGGTGGACCGGGATCCGCTGCAGCGCCGCGATGAACAGGATCATGTAGAACCCGAGCTGCAGCCACAGCCGCGCCGTCACCAGCACGATCCAGTACAACGGCGGGTGGACCGTGCCCGTCCAGGCCACCGGGTCGGCGCCGAACAACGACAGCACCGTGTTCGCCAGGCCGTACCGGACGCCGGAGAACAGCGACGTCTTCCAGATCAGCGACGCCACGACGTACGAGCACGCGAACGGCAGGAAGAACACCGACCGGAAGAACGCGCGCGCGAACCGCAACTGGTTGACGCCGAGCGCGAGCGCCAGCGACAGGACGAACGTCAGCGGCACGATGAACAGCGCGAACACGCTGAACGTGCCGAGGCTGGACAGGAACGGCTCGTCGGTGAGCATGTGCCCGTAGTTGTCCAGCCCGACGAACCGCGTCGGCGTGACGGTGTTGCGCGCGTCGAAGAACGAGAGGTACGCGCTCCAGCCGATCGGCAGGTACGCGAACACCGCCAGCCCCAGCAGGAACGGCCCGACGAACAGCCAGAACGCGCGCGCATCGCGCCGCTTCATCCGAACAGGCGCTTGAGTTCGGCCTGCGCGACCCCGACGGCCGTCTTGACCTGCGCGGCGGGGTCCGCTCCCTCCTTCGCGATCTTCGCGGCCGCGTCGGACAGCGCCGTGTTCGCCTGCTGTGTCCACACCGGACCGCCGACCAGGTGACTGTTCTCCTTGACGAAGCGAGCGGCGTCGGCGGCCGGACCGGACTTGAGGCTGTCCGCGCGGTCGATCAGGCTCTGGCGCGCCGGGACGTGGAAGCCGAACTTCGTCGCGAACTCCAGCTGGTCCTGCGTCTGGTCGACCCACAGCCACTTGACGAACGCCTTCGCCTCGGCGACGTGCGCGCTCTTGGCGTTGACCATCGCGCCGTACGCGCCGACCGGCACCGACGGCGCGCCGCTGCCGTCGAGCTTGGGGAACGGCAGCACGCCGAAGTCGTCGTCGAACGCGTCGCGGATCTTCGGTACGTTCCACAGCCCGGTCCACTGCATCGCGGTCAGCCCGTCGATGAACGCGCCCGGGTCCGACCAGTCGGCGGGCGCGCCGAGCAGCAGCGAGCCGTTGGTGTTGAGCGTGTGCAGCTTGGCCAGCGCGGTCGCGGCACGCGGGTCGTCGAAGCCGACCTCGCGGTTGCCGTTCTTCAGGTAGTCGAGGCCAGCCGACCACAGCAGCGGGCCGGTGAGCACGCCGACGCCGCCGTCGTTGCCCGCGAAGAAGCCCTTCACGCCGTCCTTCGTGAGCTTCGACGCCGCGTCGATCAGCTCGTCGACGGTCTGCGGCGGCTGCACGCCGGCGGCCTGCAGGAGGCTCTTGCGGTAGAAGAGCACCTGCGTGTCGGTGGCCTGCGGGATGCCGTAGACCTTGCCCTCGACGGTCTGCGCGGCCAGCACGGCCGGGCTGAAGTCGCCCTTCACCGGCCCGATGACGTCGTCGAGCGCGACGACCTGGTTCTGCCGCACCCAGTCGATCTTCACCTGCGCCTCGAAGACGTCCGGCACCTTGCTGTTCTGCAGTGCGGTGACGATCTTCGAGTCGTAGTCGCCGGGGTTCCACTGCACCGTGACGGCGGCGCCGGGGTAGCTCGCGGCGTACCGCTTGACGGCTTCCTGGACGCCGTCCTCGCCGTACGCGTGGTACCACTGCTGCAGGCCGACCTTCGGGGCGTCGGACGGCGGCGGTCCCGCCGAGTACGCCGTCGACGCGGGCGGGTCGCCCTGCCGCCCGGTGTTGGACCCGCACGCCGCGACGAGCGCTCCGACCCCCGCGAGCGCGAGAAAACTACGTCTGTTCCGCATCCCCAGTACTCCTCCGCGTACGTCCGTGAATGCCACATCGAGGGACACAGAGTCCCTCAACGTGGCATTCACGGAACTGAAGCCACGCCGGAGATTTACCCGTTAGAGCTGTGAGATGTCGAGCTTTCCCTCGGAGTAGGACGCGCGGATCCGCTTCTTGTCGAACTTGCCGACGCTCGTCTTGGGCACTTCGTCCACGAAGGTCCAGTTTTCCGGCAGCTGCCACTTCGCGACCTTGTCGCTGAGGAACTCGCGCAGCTCCTCGGGCGTGGCGGTCTGGCCTTCCTTGAGCACGACGGCGACCAGCGGCCGCTCGTCCCACTTCTCGTCCGGGATGCCGACGACCGCGGCCTCGGCCACCGCCGGGTGGCCCATGACCTGGTTCTCCAGGTCGACCGACGAGATCCACTCGCCGCCGGACTTGATGACGTCCTTGGCGCGGTCGGTCAGCGTCAGGAAGCCGTCCGAGCTCACCTTGCCGACGTCACCCGTGCGCAGCCAGCCGTCGTGGAACTTGTCGGGGTCGATGTCCTGCCCGCCGTAGTACTGCCCGGCGATCCACGGGCCCTGGACCTCCAGCTCGCCGACGGCCTCGTTGTCCCAGGGCAGCACCTCGCCCGAGTCGCCGATGAGCCGGGCGCGCACGGACGCCGGGAAGCGGCCCTGCGTGTAGCGGTAGCGCCAGGCCTCGTCGCCGGTCGCCGACGCCGGCGGCCGCGCGACGCTGCCCAGCGGCGACGTCTCGGTCATGCCCCAGGCGTGCAGGATCGGCACGTTGTGGCGCTCCTGGAACGCGTGCATCAGCGACGGCGGCACGGCCGAGCCGCCGACCACGACCTCACGCAGGTGCGAGATGTCCTGGGGGTGCGCTTCGAGGTGGGCGAGCAGGCCTTGCCAGACGGTCGGGACCGCGCCGGCGAACGTGGGCTTGACCTCGGCCAGCAGCGCGGCGATCGGGGCGGGCTGGAGGAACCGGTCCGGCATGACGAGCGTCGCGCCGACCATCAGCGCCGCGTAGGGCAGGCCCCACGCCATCGCGTGGAACATCGGCACGATGGCCAGCGCCTTGTCGTGCTGGGCGAGGTTCATGCTGTCGCTCATGCAGACCTGCATCGAGTGCAGCCAGATCGACCGGTGCGAGTAGACGACGCCCTTGGGGTCACCCGTGGTGCCCGACGTGTAACACATCGCGGCCGCGGAGCGCTCGTCGATCTCCGGCCAGTCGAAGGTGTCCGGCTGTGCGGCCAGCAGGTCGGCGTAGGAGTGCACCTCGACGCCGGCCGGGGCTTCGAGCGCCGACGCGTCGCCGTTGGCCACGATGACGTGCCGGACGGTCTTGAACTCCGGCAGCTGCTTGGCCAGCAGCGGCACCAGCGTGCCGTCGACGATGACGACCTGGTCCTCGGCGTGGTTGGCCACGAAGACCAGCTGCTCGGGGAACAGGCGGATGTTCAGGGTGTGCAGCACGGCGCCCATGGCCGGGACGGCCAGGTAGGCGGCCAGGTGCTCGGCGTTGTTCCACATGAACGTGCCGACGCGCTGGTCGCCGGTGATGCCGAGGCTCCGGAGCGCGTTCGCGAGGCGGGCGGCGTTGCGGCCCAGCTCGCCGTAGGTCTCGCGCCGGGCTTCTGAACCGGTCCAGGTGACGACTTCGCTCGCCGAGTGCACCGACGTGCCGTGGCGGAGCAGGTTCGCCAGCGACAGCTGGCCGTCCTGCATGGTGCTCAACATGGTCACTCCCGGGGGGTGTTCGCCGGTGAACTGGGGTTGAGCCGACTCTAGTGCGGATCGGGTGAAGCGGGCATGGTCAACAATGGCTCCGTTCGGTCACGGTCGTCGCCCGATCGCGGGACGACCGAACGGTGATCATGATCATCGGATCTTGCCCTTTTCCTTGTATGTAAGGAAATAAGCGCGAATTCGGGGCGTAGCGGAGGCTTCACTTCCGGGTGAGTCAGGCCACTCGGAACGCGGATTGGGAGCGTTTCCGCAGGCCGGAGCGGGTTGCCCGGCATCACCTCCAGGGGTAATAAGTGCGTGTCGGTTGCACGGCCGCGATCCCGGTGGCGTTTACTGGGGCCGTGGTAAGGGACGGCTGGCCAGCGCTTGCAGCAGCAAGCACAGCAAAAAGCCGTCGGCCGCGAAAGCGGAGACCTGAGAGGAAAGGACTACTACGTTGGCTCTGCCTACGTTGACTCCGGAGCAGCGCGCCGATGCACTCGCCAAGGCGGCCGAGGCTCGCAAGGCGCGTTCGGAGCTGCTCGCGTCGATCAAGTCCGGCAAGGAGAGCATCGAAAAGGTGCTCAAGCAGGCCAAGGAGAACAAGACGATCGGGAAGACGAAGGTCACCCAGCTGCTGAAGGCCGTTCCCGGCCTCGGCGCGGTGAAGGTCGCCGCCCTGCTCGAGCAGGCCGGCATCGACCCGGACCGGCGCGCCGCCGGCCTGGGCGAGCGCCAGCGCGAGGCGCTCATCGACGCGCTCAAGTAGCCGTCACCAGGAGCTGACCGCGGGGGGAGTGTCGCTCGTGACACTTCCCTCGCGGATCTCTCGGATCCTGGGACTCTGGAGTGGTGGACGAACTCCCAGCCGTTGATACAGCCGCCCGCTACCAGCGCGGCGACTTCCTGTTCACGACCGCCCGGCGCGCACTCCTGGCGCAGGGCACCCTCCGGACCGTCACCGAGACGGACCCCCGGCGGCTCGCCGCGGTGCTTCCCGGCGTCCTCGCCGAGACCGGCGCCCCGCTGGCGGTAGGCGTCCTGCCGTTCGACACCGGCCCCGACACGAAGGTGCCGGGTCACCTGGTCGTGCCGCGGACCGTCCACCGGTCCGAAGGCGCTCCTTCATTGCCCCGTGAGGTCCTGTCGGCGCCGTCGCGCGTGCGTGCGGTGCCCTCACCCGAGCAGCACATGGCTTCGGTGCGCGCCGCCGTCGACGCACTTCGTGAGCGTGACCTGCGGAAAGCCGTCCTGGCCCGCGCGCTCGACCTCGAGTTCGCCGCCCCCTTGGTCGCCGAGAGCATCGTGCGCAACCTGGCGGTCGGCAACCCCCGGCACTTCACCTACGCGGCCGAGCTGCCCGGCGGCCGGACGCTCGTCGGCGCGACGCCCGAGCTGCTGCTGCGCCGCACCGGGTCGACGGTCTTCTCCAGCCCGCACGCCGGCTCGATGCCGCGCTCGGCCGACCCGGCGACCGACCGGGCCAACGGCGAGGCGCTGCGGACGTCCCGCAAGGACCAGCTCGAGCACGCCGTGGTCATCGACTACGTCGTCGAGGCGCTGCGGCCGTTCTGCCGGACGCTGGAGGTCCCGGCCGAGCCGGAGCTGGTGACGACGCCGGCCATCTGGCACCTGCGCACGCCGATCACCGGCGAGCTGGCCGACCCGGACGTCACGGCTCTCGACCTCGCGGCGGCCCTGCACCCGACCCCGGCGATCTGCGGCACCCCGACCGAGGGTGCCCGCGACCTGGTCCAGGAGCTGGAGCCGTTCGACCGCGACTACTACGCGGGCGCGGTCGGCTGGGTCGACGCCACGGGCGACGGCGAGTGGGCGGTGGCGATCCGCTGCGCCGAGATCGCGTCGACGTCGATGCGGCTGTACGCGGGCGGCGGCATCGTCCCGGCATCGGACCCGCGAGCGGAACTGGACGAGACGACGGCGAAGTTCCGGACCCTGCTGACGGCGATGGGCCTGGAGGACTCGCTCACGTAGTCCAGAGCACGCGAAGCAGGTCGACCCGGTTCTGGTCTTCGAGGACCAGGTAGGTCAACAGCCCTTCGCCATGCGTGCCGAACACCAGGTTGCGCATGGCGCCGTCCGGGTTCGCTCGGTGGTACGGGTCGCCTTTGTCCGGCACGATTTCGAGCACGGCGATCGCTTCGGCCAAGGCCGGAAGAGCATGCCGTGGCAGTGCTCGAATCTGGTCCTGGACTTCGGGGTAGACCTCGATGTCGTAGGCCACTACTGCAGGCCGAGCTCCGTCTTGAAGGTGCTCCACGACCGGCTGCCGGCCGGTGCTTGCCCGGTTTGGAGGGTCTTGTCCGCGGCCTGGAGCATCCGCCGGTGCGCGGCCGGGTCGGCCTGCGTGCTGCGAGCCACCCGGCTCCACGAAGCGAGGGTCTCGACCAGGTCGGTCAGGCTCAGCTGCTCGCGAGCGACGTCGAGCGCGTGCTCGTAGTCGCGATCGAACTCGGCCACGTCCTCCGGCAACAGGGCCGACCGGATGGCGGACGGCGACGTGCTCGCACCGAAATCCGGTTCCGGTTCTATGGCTGCCGTGGACATAGGGCCACTATAGCGGTGGGCGGTGCTACTCCGCGTACCGCTCAGGGGACCCAGTGTTCCTCGGTCACCGACAGCTCTTCGGTGGTCAGGACGGCGATCGCCGCGCGGTAGCCGTCTGCGGCCTTCAGGTCCGACAGGCTGGTGCGGGCCGGGTCCAGGGCCGGGTCGCCCGAGACGAGCAGGCGGGCCGGCTCGTCGTAGCGAGAGAACGTGATGCTCTGCAGCGGGATCTTCAGGCCCTTGCCCGTGGCCTTCATCACCGCCTCCTTGCGCGTCCAGTAGACGAAGAACGCGCGCGCCTTCTCTTCGCCCGACAGTCCGGTCAGGTGCTGGGCCTCGGCGGGGCTCAGCGCGTACTCGATGAGGCCCTCGTCGGCCTTGCGCGTCGCCGTCTCGACGTCGAGGCCGACCGGGACCGCCGGGGTGGCGGCGAGGCCGATCAGGTCGCCCGAGTGTGAGATGGACAACGTCAGGTCCGCGCCCGGGATGCGTGGCCTGCCGTGCGGCTTGCCGCAGTCGTCGCAGGTCGCGTCGAACTTCACCGACTCCAGCGGGATGCCCAGGCGCTCGGCCGTGACCGTCTTCGCCAGGACGCGGCCGGTGAGGAACCGGCGTTTGTCCGCGTCCTGCCGGTACGCCCCGAACCTGTCCTGCTCGACGTCGTCCAGCAGGCGCAGGAAGCGCGGCTCGGCGGGCAACGGCGCTGACCAGCGGACCACGATCTCCATCACACCCCCGATCCTTCCCGGTGCCGCGCCGGTTGTCACGAATTCGGGTGCAGGACTGGGGTAATGCCACACTCAGCGGGTACTCTTGACTAAGCAAGCGCTTAGCCAGTGTCGGAGGAGCAGCTCACCCATGGACTTTTCTCTCAGCACCGAAGAACGGGAAGTGCGCGACTGGGTCCGCACGTTCGTCCAGCGCGAGCTGGTTCCGCTCGAGCAGGAGGTCCTGCGGCGCGAGCGCGCGCACCAGCCCGGCCTCACCGGCGAGGAGCTGAAGGACCTCCAGCTGAAGGCCAAGGAGTCCGGCTTCTGGGGCATCCTGACGCCGGAGGAGTACGGCGGCATGGGCATGTCCGCCGTGATGGCCGCGCTGCTCGAAGCCGAGCTCGGCCGCACCTTCGTGCCGTTCCGCTTCGGTGGCGCCGCGGACAACATCCTGTTCCACGCCAACGAGGAGCAGAAGCAGGCCTACCTGCTGCCGACCATCTCGGGCGAGCGCAAGTCCTGCTTCGCGATCACCGAGCCGGGCGCCGGATCCGACGCGAAGGCCATCCGGGCGACCGCCCGCAAGGACGGCACGGACTGGGTCATCAACGGCGAGAAGACCTTCATCACCGGCGGCAACGAAGCCGACTTCACCATGGTCTTCGCCATCACCGACCCCGAAAAGGGCGCGAACGGCGGTGTCACGTGCTTCCTGGTCGACCGCGAGGCCGGCTGGAAGTCCGAGTACATCGACACCATGGGCGAGTGGGGCCCGGCGTCGCTCATCTTCCAGGACGTCCGCGTCCCCGAAACGCAGATCCTCGGTGAGGAAGGCCGCGGCTTCGAGCTCGCCATGCAGTGGATCGGCCAGGGCCGCTACCTGCTGCCGGCGCGCGCGATCGGTTCGTGCGAGCGGCTGATCTCGATGGCCATCGATTACGCCAACACCCGGGAGACGTTCGGGCAGAAGATCGCCGAGCGGCAGGCCATCCAGTGGATGATCGCCGACTCCGGCGTCGAGCTGGAAGCCCTGCGCTGGCTGGTGCTCAGCGCCGCCTGGCAGGTCGACCAGGGCGTCGACTCGCGGCACGCGCAGTCGATGGCGAAGCTGTACGGCGGCCAGAAGGCCAACGAAATCGTCGACCGCGTCATGCAGATCCACGGCGGCATGGGTTACACGCGGGAACTGCCCGTCGAGCGCTGGTACCGCGAGCTGCGGCTGCTGCGCATCTACGAGGGCACGGACGAGATCCAGCGCCGCACGATCGCGCGCAACCTGCTCAAGGGGCACGTGAAGGTCGGCGGCGTCCTCGGCTGAGGACTCTCGGAACGCGGTCAAGGCCACTTCCCGAGCCTCCGGGAAGTGGCCTTGACGGCGGTTGGAGCTACTTCTTGTTGCGGATGGCGATCGGTACGCCGGCCAGGTCCTCTTCGTTGCACAGCAGCTTCACGTCGTAGTACGGCGAACCCTGGCGGTCGTCGTAGTCGAGGTGGATGGCCAGGACGTCGAGGGGCTCGCCCAGCCACTCCTGCGCCTGCCGTAGCCACTTGGAGCACCGCTCCAGGGCGGTGGGGAGATCGTCATCGCGGAACTCGACCGGGCGGTAGGGCACGTCCTGCACCTGATCGCGGGGGTTTGCCGGCGTCGGGAGGCCCGGCGCGAGACCCGAGTCGTCCAGTTCCAGTTGGATCGTTTCCTCAGTCACCCTTCGAGCGTCCCCCACGCGCGCCGTCTGAGCAAGGCGTACTCAGGTAAAACCGGCGCTAAACGGACAGCCCCCACTCTTTGGCGATGATTTCGCGGCACCGGGCCAGGTTGCTCACGCCGGGAGCCGACGTGCAGCCCAGCGCCCGCGACGCCAGCTCCGCGTAGTGCTCCGCGAGCTGGTCCAGCGCGAGCGGGCCACGCGGCGAATACCACCGCGCGACACCACTGCACATCTCCAGCAGGGCCAGCCGGGTCACCGCCGGGTGTTCGGTGTGGAACACCCCGGCGGCGACGCCTTCGTCGATGGCCGCGGCCCAAAGCCGCTCGTAACCGTCGCGCAGGGCCACGACCGGCTCGCGCGCCGCCGGGGACAGGACGTCGACTTCGTTGTCCACCACCCGGGTTTCCGCCGGGCCGACCGCGTGCGCGAGCACGTGCAAGGCCACCAGCGTGCGCAGCCGGTGCACCGGGTCGGGGCTGCCGGCGGTCGCTTCGCGGGCGGCGTCGAGGAGGCGGTTCAGCGCGGTGTGCATGATTTCCGCGAGCAGATCCTCCTTGGTGCCCATGTAGTGGTACAGGCTCGCCGACGAAAGTTCCGCCTCCTGGGCCAGATCCCGGATGCCGGTGCCGTGGAAACCCTTGGTGGCGAACAGTTTCACGGCCGCCGCGCGCACCCGGTCGCGACTGCTCACAGCCATCTCTCCACCTTCGTGTCCCAGGCGCCGGCGCGCAGGTCGGCCACCTTCCGCAGCTCGCCCTTGGCGACGCGCTCCGACGGCGTCAGCGGCAGCTCGTCGGCGAACGCCCAGAACCGGGGAACCTTGAAGTAGGCCAGCTTTTCCGCGCAGAACGCCGTCAGCGCGGCCGGTCCGGGACGCTCGCCGTCGCACACGACGTACGCCTTGATCTCCTCGCCGCGCAGCTCGTCCGGCACCGCGATGACGGCCGCCACACGCACGGCCGGGTGCAGCAGCAGCGCGCGTTCGACCTCGTCGGCGGAGACGTTCTCGCCGCTGCGGCGGATCATGTCCTTCGTGCGGCCGACGTAGTAGACGCGGCCCGCGTCGTCCATCCGGGCGAGGTCGCCGGTGTGGAACCAGCCGTTCTCGAACGCCTTCGCCGTCGCCACCGGGTCCGCGTGGTAGCCGTGCATCAGGCCGATCCCGCGGATCAGCAGCTGCCCGGTTTCCCCGCGCGGCAACGGTTCCCCGCCGGGCCCGGCGATCATCACCTCGCGGTCGCGGCTCGGCCGGCCGATGCAGCCGGTGCCGACGGTCTCGTCGTGGTCGGCGGCGCCCACCCGGATGTCGCCGCCCGTCTCGGTCATCCCGAACGCCTCGAACCACGACACACCCCACCGCTGCTCCAGCTCGGCGTGCAGGTCGAGCGGGATCGCGGACGCGCAGATCGCGCGGACCCGGTGGTCGCGATCGGCGTCGGATGGTTCCTGACGCAGCAGCAGCGCCGGCATCAGGCCCAGGCAGTAGAACCACGTGACGCCGTGTTCGCGGACTTTCGCCCAGAACGTGCTGGGGTGGAACCGGTCCAGCACGACGAGCGTGGCGCCGCCCGCGAGGCCCAGTGCGACGTTCCACTGTGGATCGATGTAGTGGAACGGTTGCGCGGTCAGGATGACGTCGTCCGCGCCGACGGCCGGGAAGTCCGTGGCGAGGCTGACGGCCAGGGTGGTCCAGTACCGGTTCGGCAGCACGCAGCCCTTGGGGGCGCCGGTCGTGCCCGAGGTGTACTGGAGGTTCACCGGCGTTTCCGGCACCGGCGTGAAAGCGGCACTTTCACGGGAAAGTGCCGCTTGGAGAGCGTCCGGGGTGACGACTTCGGCGAGGCTGGTTTCCGGGGCGATGCGCGTGAGCAGGTCCACGAACTCCTCGGCGGCGATCGCGAGCCGGGCGCCGGAGTGGCGGAGCACGTGGGCGCCGTCGAACTCGCGGTAGTTCGTGTTGATCGGCACCAGCAGCGCGCCGATCTTGGCCAGGCCGAGCCAGATCAGCGGGAACGCGGGCACGTTGCGCAGCATCACGGCGACCCGGTCGCCCGGGCCGACGCCGCGTTCGGTCAGCGCGGCGGCGATGCGCGACGTTTCGGCGTCGACCTCGGCGAAGGTGAAGCGCTGGTCGCCTTGGTCGAAGATCCACGCCGTGCGCTCCGGCCACAGTTCGGCGGCCCGCGTGACGAGCTGGGCGAGGGTCCCGATCTCGGCCAGGGGCGTCACGTCCGGCTCCGGAAGGCCTCCGTGGACGCGGCGACCGCGGCCGAGTGCTCGGTGATCAGCGCGTGGCTGACTTCCAGCTCCAGCGCGGGCTCGACGTCGATCGGGGTGTCGAGGACGCGCTTCGCCATCGCGGCGGCGGCCGGCGGGTGCTCGGAGATCCGCTTCGCCCAGCTGCGCGCCTCGGCCTGGAGCTGCTCGGCGGGGACGGCCGCGTTGACCATGCCCAGCTCCGCGGCCTTCCGGCCGTCGAAGCGCTCGCCGAGCAGCAGCAGCTCCTTCGCCTTGAGCGGGCCGACGAGCAGCGGCAGCAGCCGCGACGCCGCGCCGGTGACGCTCAGGCCCAGCGAGACCTCGGGGAACGCGAACACCGCGTCCTCGGCCGCCAGGATCAGGTCGCAGCCGAGCGCGAACTCGGCGCCCGCGCCGATCGCGTAGCCGTGCACCGCGGCGATCACCGGCTGGCGCAGCGAGCGCAGCCGCCGGGTCACGTCCTGGAGCCGGTCCAGGCGCGCCCGCGAATCCCCCTCGGGGTTGGGCTCCTTGAGGTCGTGGCCGGCGCAGAAGGCCCGGCCGTTGCCGGACAGCACGACGACGCGCGCGTCACTGCGGGCGGCGGCGTCGAGGGCGGCGAGGAAGTCGTCGACCAGCACGGCGGCGACCGCGTTCAGCCGCTCGGGCCGGTTGAGCCGGATGTGCGCGATGCCGTCCTCGACGGCGAAGTCCACGGTGGGCATGAGGCCGATGCTAGACGTTCGATCGATCGATCGATAGCCTCTGAAAGATGCGGGTCGATGTGGTCTACGAAAACGCCCTGGTGTGGACGGGCACGGGCTTGACCAGCGCACTCGCTGTGCTGCACGGCCGGGTCGTCGCGCTGGGGGAGGACGCTCTCGGGGTGTCCGCGCGCCGCCGCGTCGACCTCGGCGGCGGGTTCGTCGTGCCCGGGTTCCACGACGCGCACAACCACATGGCCTGGTTCGGGATGGCCCTCGACGACGTCCCGCTCGGCGGCTGCCGCAGCGTCGAGGAGGTCTACGACGCCGTCGCCGCGCGGGCCGCGACGCTGCCGCCCGGCAGCTGGGTGATCGGGAGTGGGTACGACCAGAACAAGCTCGCCGGCGGGCACCCGGACCGGCACGGGCTCGACCGCGCGGCGCCCGGGATGCTCGTGCGGCTCAAGCACACGTCCGGGCACATGACGGTGGTCAACTCGGCCGTGCTGGACCAGCTGGACCTGGCGCACGTGCCGGTCGGCGGCGACGTCGTGCACGCCGAGGGCTCACCGACCGGGCTGCTGCGCGAGCAGGCCCAGCTGCTGCTGCGGCCGCTGACCTACCCGACGCCGGTGGAGCAGGTCGTCCGCGGCCTCGACCGGGCGTCGGAGCGGTACCTGTCCGAGGGCATCACGAGCGTCCAAGAGGCCGGGATCGGCGGCGGGCTGGTCGGCGAGACGCCCGCCGAACTGGCCGCCTACCAGGTCGCGCGCGACCGCGGAGTGTTGCGCGTGCGCAGCACGGTGATGGTCGCCGCGAGCGTGCTGCACGACCTGCCCGACGGCGCCGGGTTCGGCCTCGACCTCGGCCTGCGCACCGGCCTCGGCGACGAGTGGCTGCGCGTCGGCCCGATGAAGCTGTTCGCCGACGGTTCCCTGGTCGGGCGCACCTGCGCGATGCACGAACCCTTCGATGGCGAGCCGGACAACCGCGGCTACTTCCAGGTGCCCGAGGACGAGATCGCCCGCACGATCCGGAAGGCGCACGACGCCGGTTGGCAGATCGCGACGCACGCGATCGGCGACCGCGCGATCACCGTCGTCCTCGACGCGTACGAAGCCGCGTTGGCCGCTTCACCGCGCGCGGACCACCGGCACCGCATCGAGCACTGCGCGGTGCTTCAGCCCGCGGAGCTGACCCGGCTCGCCTCGCTGGGGCTGCTCGCTTCGCCGCAGGGCCGGTTCGTCAACGAGCTCGGCGACGGGATGCGCGCCGCGCTCGGCGAGGCCCGCGTGCCGTGGTGCTACCGCCTGCGCAGCGTCCTCGACGCGGGCTGCGTGCTCCCGGCGTCGTCGGACCGCCCGGTGGTCGACGGCGCGCCCCTGCTCGCCCTGGCGGACATGGTGCGCCGGCGGACGGCGTCCGGCGCGCCCTTCGCACCCGAAGAGGCGCTGACGCCGGAGCAGGCACTGCGCGCGTACACGTACGGCTCGGCCTACGCGAGTTTCGCCGAGCAGGACCTGGGCACGCTGGAGCCCGGGAAGCTCGCCGACTTCGCCGTGCTCTCCGGCTCGCCGCTGGACGAGTCCGCTTTGGACGACCTGGGCGTGCTGGCCACCGCCGTCGGCGGCGAACTGCGTTACCAGGCCTGATGTCTCACATGCCTCCCACGAACTCGAGTGCCTCCTTCGCCAGGGCGGGCCACGGCTGCGGCGAGTCCGACGCCAGGGCCAGCCATTCCTTCATCGGGGTGCCCTTGTTCGCGTCGAACCGGACGCCGTGGCCACCCTCTACCAGCTCGTCCACCCGCGCTTCCGGCAGCTTCAGCACCAGCTGCCCGCGGACGAACATCACGAAGATCCGGCCATCGACGCGCAGGGCGCCACGCCCGAACCCGCCGGTCGCTCCGGGTGGCGTGATGCCCGGTTGTCCGGTGAACTCGTCGACCAGGTCCTCGTACTTCTCCTCCGGTGCCATCGACCACCTCCTCCGCGCTCGACCCTAACGACCACCACCGACAGAAACGGGAGGCGAAATGCCCGTCCGCGACGCCGTCGTCGAAGACATCGAGGAGATCTGCGCGCTCATCGAGGAGCACGCCGTCTACGAGGACAAGCACGACCTCAAGCTGGACCGCGCCGAGATGGGCGGTCACCTGTTCGGGCCGGCGCCGAAGGCCTGGGTGCTGATCGCGACCCCGCCCGGCGAGCCCGGCACGGTTGCCGGCTTCGCCTTCTGCAGCTGGAACTTCTCCACCTGGGAAGCCAGGCCGGGGATCTGGCTGGACGACCTGTTCGTGCGCCCCGCGCAGCGGCGCCACGGCCTCGGCGGCGCGCTGCTCGCCGAGCTGGCCGCCCGCACCGACGGGCGCGTCGAGTGGGACATGCAGGCGGGCAACGAGAAAGGCGAGGCGTTCTACGCCCAGCTCGGCGCGGAACCGGTCCCCGGCTGGATCCGCTACCGCTGGCGGCCGTGAGGCGCACGGCGAAAGTACGCGGCCCGTATCGTATGCGGCATGGGAGATGGTTCGGTCCGGAGATCCTCGTCGGTCGAGGACTACGTCCGGGTGATCTACGGCCTGGTCGAGCGCGGTGAGCCCGTCACCAACACCTCGCTCGCCGGCCGGCTGGAGGTCAGCCCGTCCTCGGCGTCGGGGATGGTCACGAAGCTGTCCCAGCTCGGCCTGGTCACCCACGTGCCCTACCGCGGCATCGAGCTCACGGCCGACGGCCGGCTGCTCGCGCGGTCGGTGCTGCGCCGGCACCGGCTGATCGAGACGTACCTGGTCTCCGAGCTCGGCTACACCTGGGACGAGGTCCACGCGGAGGCCGACGCGCTGGAGCACGCGGTGTCGGACCGGCTGGTCGAGCGCATCGCGGCCAAGCTCGGCAACCCGGTCCGCGACCCCCACGGCGACCCGATCCCGGCCGCGGACGGCAGCGTCGAGGAGCTGTCGGTCCGCATCCTGGACGACCTGGAGCCGGGCGCGGTCGGCGAGATCGTCCGGGTCTGGGACACCGACCCGGAGCTGCTGCGCTACCTGACCGAACACGCGATCAACCTGGGCGAACGCATCGAGGTGGTGGAACGCCAGCCGTTCGGCGGGCCGATGGTGGTCAAGGTGGGGTCACCGCCGGAGGTGGCCACCCACGCGATCGGCAAGGAGATCGCGCAGGCCCTGTCGGTCACGCTGCGCTAGCCACCGATGGTGAGGCTGAAGCCGTCGCGCTCGGTCTCCTCAGCGCTCTTCCACAGGGTGCCGCGGTTGTTGTTGCCGAGGTGCACGCCGTAGCGGTCGGCGCTCGGCACGTCGGTGAACGTGAAGGTGAACGTGCGTACCCACATGCCTTCGACGATCTTCGTTTCTTCGCCGGGGGTGCGGCGCAGCTCGGTGGTGGCCACGACCTGCCCGGTCTCGTCCACGAGCGTGACTTGCGAGCCGTTGCTCAGGTCCCCGTAACCGTCGTAACCGTCGTAACCGTCAGCTGCGGCTTTGGTGCATTTCATGTCGCACAGCAGAGAGAGTGTGCCGTTGACGGACGAGGGGCCGGAGGTCGTGAAGACGATGATCAGGATGGTGGCGATCACGGCGACGACCGCAGCACCCGCGACGATGAAGAGGGGTTTGTGGCTGCGGCGCGCGGGCGGCGAAACCGTTTCGGCTTGCGAGACGGGCTCTGACGGCGGCGGTTGACAGGTGTTCGGGTCGGCGGTCATTTGTCTGTCTCGCTCTCTGTGACTTGTGCAGAGAGACGTAGTGATCACCGCGGGTGTTACGGACGGTGATCGAGCTGTGGTGACGTCGGGGCGCGTACGTCCGGGTGACGTCCTGGAGCGGATGCGGTGACACCGCCGCGCCGCCGATCATGGCCGCATGACCACTCCGTTCCGCTTCGGCATCGTCGCCGGTTATGCCCCTGACCTCGGTGCCTGGACCGCTCAGGCGCGGCGGGCCGAGGCACTCGGCTTCGACACCCTGCTCGCCACCGATCCCGTCTCCGGAGGTGACCCGTTCGTGCTGCTCGGGGCCGCCGCCGCGGTCACCGAGCGGATCACCCTCGGTACCTTCGTGCTTGCCGATCCCTTCCGGGGCGCGCGGGCGCTCGACTGGCAGGCGCACACCCTCCACCAGCAGACCGGCGGCCGGTTCGAGCTCGGGCTGGGCGCCGGGCGGCCTGGTGCCGACGCGCACGCCGCGGTGCTCGGGCGGGCGTTCGGCTCGCCGGGTGAGCGCGTCACACGGATGGCCGAAACGATCGCGCTCCTCAAGCGATCGATCGACCGGCCGCGGCTGCTGCTCGCCGCAAGCGGGCCGAAAATGCTGGCGCTCGCCGCGCAAGAAGCCGACATCGTCACCTTCTCGTGGGCGCCCACAACCACGGAAGACCAGGCCCAGTCCATTGTGGATCGATTCCGAACGCTCGCCGGGCCGCGGCTGCCGGAGATCGAGCTCGGGCTGAACCTGATCGCCGTCGGTGACGAGCCGTCCCAGCAGGTGGTCCGCTTCGCCGGGGTCGACCTGCCCGAGCTGGCGGCGATGGGTGCGGTCACCGTGCTGCCGTCGGATCCGGGCCGTGCCACGGAAAACCTCCGCCGGTGGCGGGACCGGTGGGGGATTTCCTACGTCACGGTCAACTCCGGCCACATGGCACCCTTCGCCGCGATCGCGGACCACGTCAGGACTTCCGGGGCGTTCGCAGGTGGGTGAGTGGTCTTCCGATCTCGCCGAAGCAGGCCTACGCTCCAATTTTCGGTTTCGGGAGTGCTTCGGAGCGATGTGATGACCGGTCAGCGAACACACACGATCGACCGGGGGGAACAGGCGGAACTCGACCGGCTGCTGGCCGTTGGGCCCTTCGCCGTGGCACTGCGGACGGCGATCCGGCATCGCGGCCTCGGCCTCGACCGGATCCGCTATCGCTTGCGCGGCAGGGGAACCACGGTCAGCCTGGCCACCCTCAGCCACTGGCAGTCCGGGCGGTGCCGGCCCGAACGGGCGGAATCGTTGGAGGCGCTGAGAAACCTCGAGGACATTCTCAACGTGCCCGATGGTTCGCTCAGCAAACTGCTCGGGCCACCGCGGCCGCGGACCCGCTTCCAGCCGCAGCCGCCGCCGCTCAACTGAGCGACGGCAACGGAAACCCGCTCACCTGAGCGGCTCGGTTAGGCTCGCGATATGCGAGCTGTGGTGATGGAAGATTTCGGCGTCCTGCCCCTGGTCCGGGACGTGCCGGAACCGGTCGCGCCGCCCGGCGGGGCCGTCATCGAGGTCGACGCCACCGGCGTGTGCCGCAGCGACTGGCACACGTGGCAGGGACATGACAGCGCGGTGACACTGCCGCACGTCGCCGGCCACGAGCTCGCCGGCCGCGTCGTCGCGCTCGGCGACGGCGTGCGCGGCTGGGCGCTCGGCGCGCGCGTCACCGTGCCGTTCGTCTGCGCCTGCGGCACGTGCGCCCAGTGCGCCCGCGGCGACCAGCAGATCTGCGACCGCGAGTTCCAGCCGGGCGCGACGCACTGGGGGTCGTTCGCCGAGCGCGTCGCGATCGGGCACGCCGAGGTCAACCTGGTGGCGCTGCCGGACTCGCTCGGCGCGGCCGAGGCGGCGGCGCTGGGCTGCCGGTTCGGCACGGCGTTCCGCGGGGTGCTGCGGCAGGGCCGGGTCACCGCCGGGCAGTGGGTGTCGGTGTACGGCTGCGGCGGCGTCGGGATCTCCGCCGTGCTGCTCGCCGTCGCGGCCGGGGCGAAGGTGGTCGCGGTCGACGTCTCGCCGGCCGCGCTCGAGCTGGCGGCGAAGTCGGGGGCGGCGCTGACGGTCGACGCGTCGGCGTTCGACGGCCACGAAGCCGTCGCCGCGCACGTGCGCGAGCTGACCGGCGGCGGCACGCACGTCTCGCTCGACTGCCTCGGCTCGCCGTCGACCTGCGCGGCGTCGGTGGGCAGCCTTCGCAAGCGCGGGCGGCACGTCCAGGCCGGGCTGATGCCGCCGGCGCAGGGCGTCGCGCCGATCCCGATGCACCGGGTCATCGGCGGCGAGCTGGAGCTGGTCGGGATCCACGGCCTGCAGGCCCACGAGTACCCGGAGCTGCTGCGCGTCGTCGAGACGTCGGGCATCGACCTGGCCGCGCTGATCGGCCGCCGGATCGGGCTCGACGACGTCCCGGCCGCGCTGGCCGAGATGAACGACCCGGTGCCGGCGCGAGCGGGCGTCACCGTGGTGACGTTCGGTGCGTGATCCACGGCACGTTGCCGGACGTCGGCGGCGGGCGTCGCTGGCACAATCGAAGTAGTGGACGCTCTTCTGCCGAGACCCCGCGCCGAACTGGCGCCGGGCGCGGTGCACCTGCCCGACTGGCTCGATTTCGACGCGCAGCGCGACCTCGTCGCCGCCTGCCGCGGCTGGCCCGGCTACCGCAACACGACCTACCCCAACGGCGGCGTGATGTCGGTCAAGACCGTCTGCCTCGGCTGGCACTGGTACCCGTACGGCTACTCGCGCACGACCGACGACGGCCGGCCGGTGCTGCCGTTCCCGGACTGGCTCGGCGACCTCGGCCGCCGCGCGCTGGCGGACGCGTACGGCGAACCGGCCGAGGACTACGAGCCCGACACCGCCTTGGTCAACTTCTACGCCGCGAAGACGAAGATGGGGCAGCACCAGGACAAGGACGAGCAGAGCGCGGCCCCGGTGGTCTCACTCAGCCTCGGCGACACGTGCGTCTTCCGCTTCGGCAACACGGAGTCGCGCAACAGGCCGTACACCGACGTCGAGCTGCACTCGGGCGACTTGTTCGTCTTCGGCGGGGCGTCCCGGTTCGCCTACCACGGCGTCCCGCGGACGTTGCCGGGCACGGCGGACCCGGCGCTCGGCCTGACCGGCCGGCTGAACATCACGCTGCGGGTGTCCGGGTTCTAGGCGGTCTCGGTCTCCGGGACCATGACGAGCCGGACGGCCAGTGCGCGGGACCCTTCGGGGTGCTCGCCCGGTGCGGTGACGTACTTCCAGATCAGGTTCTGGTACTCCTCGACGAACGACGCGATCTGGTCCTTCGTCAGGCGCAGCCCGGAGCGGTGGATCTGGTTCCAGCCCTCGGCACTGTCGTACCCCGCGTACGCCCGCGTGACCAGGCCGATGTCGTGGCTCATCTTGAGCGCGCCCAGCTTCAGTGCGGCTTCGCGCTCGTCCGGCGACATCTCCAGGCCGGGTGGCGTGAAGATGTCCTTCGACAGCGCTTTCCACCAGCGCTCGCGGCCGGTGGAGCGCTCCTCGATCTCCGCGATCAGGTCCAGGTCGGCGAGCTTGCGGAGGTGGTAGCTGGTCGTCCCGGTGCTTTCGCCGAGGGCCTTCGCGACGCTCGTCGAGTTCGCTTCGCCGTGTTCGCCCAGGTAGGACAGGATGTCGCGGCGCACGGGGTTGGCCAGGGCCTTGTAGAAGGCCTTGAGATCCGCGCCGGTGAGGACCCGCCGCTCGGGACGTTCGACCATGCCCGGAGCGTACTACAGAGACTGTTTGCAAAGAATCTCTGCATTCGGCTACCTTGGGTTTCAGGGGTACGAGACTTCGGGGGTTTCGATGCGGAAGGTCTTCTGGGCGGCGGGACTGTGCCTGCTGCCGTGGATCGCGGTACTGGGGATGACACTGCCGGACGTCTATCCGGCGCAGCACTGGAGCCTGGCGTGGACGGGCTTCGACGCAGCGGAGGCGGTCGGCCTGCTCGCGACGGCCTGGCTGCTCGGCCGCGGCGACGCGCGGATGCCGTTCGCCGCGATCGGCACGGCCACGCTGCTGCTGACCGACGCCTGGTTCGACGTCGTCACGGCCGGCGACGACGTCGTGTTCTCACTGCTCATGGCCGGGCTGGCGGTGCCGCTGGCCTTCGCGTGCCTGTCGGTGGCCCTGCCGCGGCCGGCGGTCACGGCCCATGTCTGAGCTGAGCCCGCGGCTGCGCGACGAGATCGACGACCAGGTCGCGGAGGCCTTCGACGCCTACCTGGCCGAGCGTCTCGCCGAGCCGGGTCCGCTGCGCACCGCGGTCCGTGCGCGGTGGTGGGTGCCGGCGGTCGCGGCGCTACTGGGGGTCGCCGCGACCCTGCTGGTCTGCCGCGGCTGGTCGTGAGAAGCGCAGCGTCTGGCCGGGGCGCAGCTGGGCGGCGACGTCCAGGTCCTCCTCGTCGACGACGGCGATCACCGGGTAGCCGCCCGTCGTGGGGTGGTCGGCGTGGAACAGGATCGGCTGGCCCGAAGGTGGCACCTGCAGTGACCCGGGCACGCACGGCTCCGACGGCAACTCGTCGTGGCGGGTGCGGGAAAGGGGTGGTCCGACCAGGCGGATGCCGACGCGGTCCGAGTCCGGCGAGACCGTGTACACAGTGGACAGAAGCCGCGCCGGGTCGGTGAACCAGTCGCGACGCGGGCCCGGCGTTACGCGCAGAACGGGGTCGGAAAGAAGGGCCGCGCGCGGCGCGAGATCGACCGTGGGGAACCCGGGCGGCGGAGACCCGATCGGCAGCAGCATTCCCGCGGCGAGCGGTGGCGGGCCCAGCTTGCCGAGGGTGTCCGTCGACCGCGAGCCCAGCACCGGCGGGACGTCGATGCCGCCGCGGACCGCGACGTAACAGCGCAGTCCGGTCGACGCCATGCCGAGCGCCAGTTCCTCGCCCGGCCAGAGTGTGATCGGCCCGTTCAAGCCGCCCTTCGACAGCGGGCAGTCCGCGCCGGTTACGGCGATCGTCGTCAACGCCGTCGCGCGCAGCACCAGGCCGCCGAGCGTGACCTCCAGGCCCGCGGCCCCCGACGGGTTGCCGACGAGCCGGTTGGCCAGCCGGAACGAGCCGCGGTCGGCGGCGCCCGAACGGCCGACGCCGAGGGCCGCGTGGCCGGGGCGGCCGAGGTCCTGCACGGTCGTGGCGAACCCGGGCCGGCGGATCTCGAGCTTCACGAAACCTCCCGGAAGCGCACGCGCGTCCCCGGCGGCAGCAGGTTCGGCGGGTCGCGCTCGACGTCCCACACCGGCGCGTCGGTGCGTCCGAGCAGCCGCCAGCCGCCCGGCGACGCGCTCGGGTACACCGCGCTGTACTCGCCCGCGATCGCCACCGAACCGGCCGGGATGCGCGTCCGCGGCGACGATCGGCGGGCCACGTGCAGCACCGGGTCCGCGCCGGACAGGTAGGCGAACCCGGGCGCGAACCCGCAGAACGCCGAGACGTACGACCCCGCGCTGTGCCGGGTCACGACCTCTGCGACCGAAAGCCCGGTCTCGGCCGCGACCTCCGTCAGGTCCTCGCCGTCGTACACCACCGGGATGACCACCTCGTGCGCGTCGGCAGGCTGACTGTCCACAGGGGACACTTGACGCAGCAGGGCGCCCAGCCGGTCAGCGGAGGTCACCGCCGGGTCGAAGCGGACCAGCAGCGTGCGCGCGGCCGGAACCAGCTCTTCGACACCGAGAGGCGGGGCCTGCGTCAATGCCGCTTGGTAACCGAGGACGTCGTCGACCTCCACGAGCACTGCCCGCCGCCCGCACGGCAGCAGCCGGACGGTCATCCGGTGAACGCGGTGAGCGGCACACCCGCGTCGGTCAGTCCGTCGCGGATCCGCCGGGCCAGCTCCACCGCGCCCGGCGTGTCCCCGTGCACGCACAGGGAGTCCGGGCGCAGGTCGAGCTGGGCGCCGTCGGCCGTGACGACCCCGCCGCCGGTCGCCATGGCCACCGCGCGCTCGGCGACGGCGCCGGGTTCGTGCAGCACGGCGCCGGGCTGCTTGCGCGACACCAGCCGGCCTTCCGCGGTGTAGGCCCGGTCGGCGAACGCCTCGGCGTACGCCACGACCCCGGCCTTTTCCGCCTCCCGCTGCATTTCCGAGTCCGGCAGACAGAGCAGCGCGAGCGCCGGGTCGTACCGGCGCAGGCCCTCGACGATCGCCGCGGCCTGCTCCGGGTCGGCCGCCGCGGTGTTGTACAACGCGCCGTGCGGCTTCACGTACGTCACGCGGCTGCCGGCCGCGCGGGCGAACGCGTCGAGCGCGCCGATCTGGTAGAGCACCTCGTTGGCCAGGTCCTCCGGGGCGATGTCGAGCGCGCGCCTGCCGAACCCGGCCAGGTCGTGGTAGCCGACGTGCGCGCCGATCGCGACGTCGCGATCGGCCGCCAGCTCGCACACGTGCCGCATCACCGACGGGTCGCCGGCGTGGAAGCCGCAGGCGACGTTCGCGCTGGTCACGATGTCGAGGACGGCTTCGTCGTCGCCCATCTTCCAGGCGCCGAAACCCTCGCCGAGGTCGCTGTTCAGGTCCATTTCAGCCCACCCGGTATTCGCTGTCGTGGCGGTCGGTGATGAACATGTACCCCGGCGCGTGGGTGATCGCGTACGGCGGCCGCGACGCCATCAGCGCCGCCTGCGGGGTGACCCCGCAGGCCCAGAACACCGGGACGTCACCGTGGGCCGCGTCCACCGGATCACCGAAGTCCGGCCGCGAAAGATCTTCGACGCCCAGCGTACGCGGGTCGCCGATGTGCACCGGCGCGCCGTGGACGGCCGGCATCGCGCGGGTGATCCGGATGGCGTCGTCGACGCGGTCCTCGGGGAGGTACCGCATCGACACGACCATCGGGCCGAAGAGCCGCCCGGCGGGTTCGCACGGCCGGTTCGTCAGGTACATCGAGACGTTGCGGCCCTGCTCGACGTGCCGCAGCGGGATGCCCTCGGCGGCCAGCGCCGTCTCGAACGTGAAGCTGCAGCCGATCGAGAAGGCGACCATGTCGCTGCGCCACAGCCCTGTCGCGTCCGAGACCTCGCCGGCGAGCACGCCGTTCTGCCAGATCCGGTAGCGCGGCAGGTCGGTGCGCAGGTCCGCGCCGCCGGCCAGCTTGGTGCCCGGGTCGCCGGGGTCGGTGACGTCGAGCAGCGGGCACGCCTGCGGGTTGCGGGTGCAGAACAGCAGGACGTCGTAGGCCCAGTCCTGCGGCACGGCGATCAGGTTGGTCTGGGTGAAGCCGCCGGCCCAGCCGGTGGTGGGGCGGGCCGTGCCACGGCGGAACGCTTGGCGGGCTTGCTCCGGCGTGAACGTGGCGGGTTGGTCGAAGGTCGTCATGAGTTCCCCCTCAGTCAACGAGTTCGATCCCTCGGGTCTCGGGCAAGCCCAGCAGGGCGAGCGCGGCGATGGCGTAGCCGATGGCGCCGAACACGATCGCGCCGCCCGCGCCGAGGAAGCCCACGACGGTCGGGAAGATCGCGCCGACCGCGCGGCCGAAGTTGTACGTGAAGCCCTGGCCGGTGCCGCGCACCGTCGTCGGGTACAGCTCGGCGAGGTACGCGCCGAAGCCGCTGAAGATCGCGGACATCGAGAAGCCGAGCGGGAAGCCGAGCACCAGCACGAGCCCGTTGGCGCCCTTGGGGATCTGGGTGTACGCGACGATCAGCCCGGCCGACAGGATCGCGAAGGTCAGGAAGGTTTTCTTGCGCCCCATCAGGTCCGTGAGGTAGCCGCCGCAGACGTACCCGACGAAGGCGCCGGTGATCAGGAAGGCGAGGTAGCCGCCGGTGCCGATCACGGTCAGTTCGCGCGTCTTCTTCAGGTACGACGGCAGCCACGTCGAGATCGTGTAGTACCCGCCCTGGACGCCGGTCGCGAGCAGCGCGGCGAAGAACGTCGTGCGCAGGAGGTCGCGGTGGAAGATCTTGACCAGCGTGCCCTTGACGCGCTCGCCCTTGAGACGTTCCTCCGCGCGGGGCGCGTCCTTGACGCTCTTGCGGACCCAGAGCACGAGCAGCGCCGGGATGACGCCGGTCCAGAACATGATGCGCCAGGCCAGGTCGGGGCTCGCGAGGCTGAACACGACGGTGTAGACGATCACCGACAGGCCCCAGCCGACCGCCCACGCGCTCTGCACGAACGCCACGGTCCGGCCGCGGTAGCGCGCCGAGGAGTACTCCGCGACCAGCGCCGCGCCGGCCGCCCACTCGCCGCCGAAGCCCAGGCCCTGCAGCGCGCGGAAGATCAGCAGCGTCTCGAAGTTGGGTGCGAACCCGCAGAGCACGGTGAACACCGTGTACATCGCGATGGTGATCTGGAGCGTGCGGACGCGGCCGATGCGGTCGGCCAGCATGCCGGCGCCGATGCCGCCGACGGCCGACACGACCAGCGTCGTCGTGCCGAGCAGGCCGGCTTCGCCGCTCGAAATGCCGAAGTACGCGGTGATCGCGGCGAGCCCGAGGGGCAGGGTCTGGTAGTCGAACGAGTCCAGGCCGTACCCGCCGAACGCGCCGGCGAAGGCGAGCCGGCCGCGTTTCCCCAGTGTGCGGAACCAGTCGAACGGCCGGGCCTCGGTTGCTGTGGCAGTCATGTCGGGCACCTCCAGGCCAGTGTCTCATCGTGGCGTGCCTCACACAGTAAGGATTGTTCAACAATTCCACAAGAGTGCAATTCGATCGTCCCCTGTGTGACGGGTACCATCGTCGCCGTGGTCATCGAAGACAGCGTGGTCCCGGACCTTCCCGGCCTGGAGGCCGATCGCGGCCTGGTCAGCCGCAAGAGCACCGCCGAGCGGGTGGCGGGCGTCCTCCGCAAGCGCATCGCGGAGGGCTTCTTCCTGCCCGGCGGGCGGCTGTCGGAGCAGGACATCGGCAACGCGCTCGGCGTCTCGCGCAACACGCTGCGGGAGGCGTTCCGGCTGCTCACGCACGAGCGGCTGCTCGCCCACGAGCTCAACCGCGGGGTGTTCGTGCGGATCCCGAGCATCGAGGACGTCGTCGACATCTACCGCGTGCGCAAGATCATCGAGTGCGCCGCGGTCCGGGGCGTGACGGCGAAGCCGGCGTCGTTCCCGCGGATCAAGGAGAAGGTCGACATCGGCGACGAGGCCGCCCGCAACGGGAACTGGAAGGACCTCGGCACCGCGAACGTCTGGTTCCACCAGGAGCTGGCCGCGCTGTCGGGCAGCGAGCGCGTCAACGAGCTGGTCGGCCGGCTGACCGCCGAGCTGCGGCTGGTGTTCCACATCATGGCCGAGCCGCGCCGCTTCCACGAGCGCTACCTGCCGCGCAACCACGAGATCCTGGACCGCGTCGAGGCGGGCGACGGCCCGGGCGCGGAGCAGCTGCTGATGAAGTACCTGGAGGACGCGGAGGAGCAGCTGGTCGAGGCGTACGCCGACCGCGCGGCCGCCGCCCGGGCGGCGATCGCCGTCGAGTAGTGCGTCTTCGGGCACGCTTGCGGTCCGGACGGGCCGAGCCCGGCGTTCCCGGGCCGCGGACTGGATAACCTCAGCGCGGTTTCGCCGCCGGATACCCCCAGCGGCCCGCGAAACCCGGCTGCCGGGGCGTGACTACCCCCAGGGTCACCCCCGGCAGTCCCGAAACGGCACGCGGCACCCCTGAACGCCGAAGTCCGTGAACGCCGAAGTCCGTGAATGCCACATTGACGGACACTATGTCCCTCAATGTGGCATTCACGGACTCTCAGGGGTGGTGCGTCAGCCGGCGTAGCGGGCGAAGATCCTCGTGAAGTCCCACGCCTGCTGGGAAACGCCCGAACACGTGTCGTCGTTCGGGTACGCCCCGGGGCAGGGGCGGTCGCGGTTCGCGGACCAGAACGTCAGCCGGGCCAGGTGGTGCGTGTTCGCGTAGGCCAGGATAGTGGTGAAGTCGGCCAGGGTGACCGTCTCGCTGTTGTCCGTGATGCCGTTCATCGACGAGATGCCCGAGTGCCGGTAGGCCGTGTCGTCGTCGTAGCCGTAAGCCGACTTGACGACGTTCTTGAGGCCCTCCGCCGCGCGCTGCGTGAGCGTGCCCATGTTCTGGCCGGCGCCGCCGAAGTCGAACGGCATGATGACCCAGCCGTCGACCGTGAGCCCGGACTGGGCCGCGCGGTTCACCAGGCTGTTGTCCGGCCCCGACTGCCCGGTGCCGAACGTGACGTACAGCTTGATGCCCGCGTTGTTCGCCCGGATCGTCTTCAGCGCGTCGACCGTGCGCTGCTGCACGGTCGGGTTGCTGTAGGCGTCGGCCTCGATGTCGATGTCGATCGCCTTGAGGCCGTAGGCGCTGATCACCTTCTGGTACGCCGCCGCCAGCTCACCCGCGCTGCCGCACGACGACTCCAGCTTGTTGCCGGAGTAGCCGCCGAACGACGGGATGACGTCGCCGCCGCCCGCCCGCACGGTGTTGATGGTGTTCTGGTCGACGCCGCCGGTCAGCGCGCGGCCGCCGTCCCACTGCGGGTTGCAGTAGCCGTTGGACAGCACGAACGCCAGCGTGAACCACTTGACGCCGGTGGCGTTCTGGATCGTCGCCGGGCTCGGCGGGTTGCCCCAGCCGTTGTAGAGGTACGGCGCGACGGCCATCACGCCCGGCCCGGTCGGCGGCGGGGTCGTGCCGCCGCTCGGGAGCGTCCACTGCTGGTTGGCGCTGCTCGCGCACGTCCAGATCTGCAGGCGGGTGCCGTTCGCCGAGCTGTTGCCGGTGGCGTCGAGGCACTTGCCCGACCCGGTGTTGACGAGGTTCTTCGCCGCGTTGGCCGTCCACTTCTGGGCGTTGGAGCCGTTGCAGTCCCAGAGCTGGATCAACGCGCCGTTCGCCGTGCCCGCGCTGGTCACGTCGAGGCACTTGCCCAGCGCCTGCAGGGATCCGTCGGATCCGACCGTCCATTGTTGAGCGTTCGAGCCGTTGCAGTCGTAGAGCTGGATCGCCGTACCGTTGGCGGTGCTCGCCGCGTTGACGTCGACGCACTTCCCGGCGATGCCGGTGATCGGCCCGGTCGCCGCCTGCGCGACGCCCGGGGCGAGCACCAACGCCGACGTCGCTGCTATCAGGGCGCCGAATGCTGCCAGTTTCTTCATGCGGGCACGTTCCACTTCTGGTTGGCGGCGCCGGTGCAGGTCCAGATCTGCAGCCGGGTGCCGTTCGCACTCGAATTGCCGGTCACGTCAACGCACTTGCTCGACGCCGCCCCGACGAGGTCCTTGGCCGCCGTCGCCGCCCATCTCTGGTTGGCCGTCCCGCCGCAGTCCCACAGCTGCAGCTGCGCACCGTCCGCTGTGGACTGTCCGGTCACGTCGAGGCACTTGCCCAGCGCGCGGAGCGTGCCGTCGGTGCCGACCGTCCACTGCTGCGCGGCCGAGCCGTTGCAGTCGTAGAGCTGCACGGCCGCGCCGTTCGCGCTGCTGCCGCTCGCGACGTCCAGGCACTTGCCGCCGAGGCCGGTGATCGGCCCGGTCTTGCCGGTGCCACCCCCGCCGCCGGTGCCCTGGTTGCCCGCCCAGGTGAACGTCGCCGACGTGTGGCCGGGCAGGTTGTAGGTGAACGACGAGCCGCCCCAGTTCACCCGGACGCTCTGGTTGCCGGTGCTGGTGTTGTACGCGATCAGCGCCTTCGAGCCGTCCGGGTTCTTCCAGGCGACGTTGCGGACGGTCGCGTTGTCGTTCGAGTCGATCCGGACCGCGCCGGGCTTCACGAACTTCGTCAGGTGACCCATCGTGTAGTACTCGACGGTGTAGTCGACCTGGCCGTTGCGGCCGTCTCCATTGTGGACGGTCACGAGGCCGGTGCAGGTGTCACAGCCGCCGTTGTGCGGGTTGTGCGCCTGGTCCATCGCCAGGCTCCACTTGGTGACCGTGCGGCTCCAGTTGCGCGTGTAGTCGACGATGTTCGTCATGTCCTCGGCCTGCTGGTTCGACACCCAGGTGCCGCCCGAGTGCTCGGTCGAGTACGCGTTGACGCTCGGGTACTGGTTGTGCACGGTCGTCTGCTGCGAGACGTTGCCGCCGTAACCGTGCCACGCCATGCCGCCGAAGTTCGGGTCGTTGCGGATGGCGGCGTCGTCCATCGTGGGCGCCGCGAAGGACTGGTACTGGTCCCAGTTCCAGTCCAGCGCGAGGACCTTTGTGGACAGTCCGGCGCTGTGCAGCGCGGGCAGCAGGTTGGTCTTGGTGAAGTACGCCAGGCCCGCGCCGTTCCAGTTGGTCGACGGGTAGCTCGCGCAGCACGTCGGTTCATTTTGGACGGTCAGGTAGTTGATCGGCACACCGGCGGCTTGGTAGGCCTGGACGTACTTGACGAAGTACTGCGCGTAGGCCGGGTAGAACTGCGACTCGACCCAGCCGAGCAGGTAGCTGTCGTTGTCCTTCATCCACGGCGGCGCGCTCCACGGCGAGGCCATGACCTTGATCTGCGGGTTGAGCTGCAGCGCCTGCTTGGTCAGCGGCAGCACGTCCGCCTGGTCGTGCGCGATGGAGAACTTCGCCAGGTTCGGGTCGGTCTGCCCGGCGGGCACGTCGTCGAACGTGTAGCTGTTGCGCGCGATGTCCGACGCGCCGATCGGGTTGCGCAGGAAGCTGATGCCGATGCCCGCGTTGGGGTCGAAGAGCTTCTGCATCACCGAGTTGCGCGTGCTGGCGCTGAGCAGGTTGCTCGAGTTGAGCAGCCACGCGGCGGAGTCGGTGAACGACGCGCCGGCGCCCTCGAACTGCTGGTAGGTGGTGTTTTCGTTGACGTTGATGGTCTGGCCGCCGGTGCCGGTGCCCGCGGTGAAGCTGATCGGCGTCTGCTGCTGCAGGCCACGGGTGACGTTGACGCCCTTGGCGTCGTCGGTCGTGGTGAGCCAGACGTTCACGGCTTCGCCCGCGGCCTGCGCGGGCACGGCGAAGGCGGCCGCGGCGAGCGCGGTCACGCCCAGCAGGGAAAGGAGAGAGCGTTTTCTCATGGGAGCGTCCACTTCTGGTTCGCGCCGGACCCGCAGGTCCAGATCTGGAGCCGGGTGCCGTTGGCGGAGCTGTTGCCGGTGGCGTCGAGACACTTGCCGGAGCCCGCGTTGACGAGGTTCTGCGAGCCGTTCGCCGACCACTTCTGGGCGTTGCTGCCGTTGCAGTCCCACAACTGGACGGTGGTGCCGTTGGCCGTGCCCGCGCTGGTGACGTCGAGGCACTTGCCGAGCGCGCGGATCGTGCCGTCGGAACCGACCGTCCACTGTTGCGCGGTGGTGCCGTTGCAGTCGTAGAGCTGGACGGCGGCGCCGTTGGCGCTGCTCGCCGCGTTGACGTCGACGCACTTGCCGCCGACGCCGGTGATCTGCCCGCCACCGGCGGGCGGCGGGGTGGTGGTGCCGCCGGCGAACTGCGTCGCGACCTGCTCGCCGAGGCTGGTGGCGTTGTTGTGGTTTTCGATCGGGTTGACGTGCGTGTTCGGGAACACGATGTACGTCACCGGACCTTCGGTGCCGCCGTTGGACGGGTCGGGGTTGATGCCGAGGTTGACGGCGGTGGCGTAGGAGGCCTCACCGATGATGCTCGTCGGCCCGGTGTCGCCGACCACGGCGTAGGTGACCTGGTTGTTGTAGATCACCGCCACGACCGAACCGCCGTCGATGCCGTAGTTGCGGTAGTCCCATGTGGACGTCGGCTGCGGCAGGACGATGTAGGGCAGCTGGGCCGCGTTGAGCGGCTGGTCGGTCGAGGTGTGGAACGCGGTGTCCGGGTAGAAGCAGCAGTCGGTCTGCTCGTTGCACTGGGAAGTGCGGACGCCGTCGCAGTCGATGTCCATGTCGGCCTTGAAGAACACCGCACCGTTGGCCTGGCAGACGGGCACGGTCGCCGCGCCGCCTTCGTCGAAGGAGTACTTGCCGTTCGAGATCTGCTGGCAGGACGTCGTCTTCGCGAGCAGCTGGCTCGCGGACGGACCCGCCTCGACCGCCGCTTGCGCGGAGGTGGACGTCAGGAAAGAAAGCGCTAACAGGGCACACCCCATTAGCGCGACGAGAAATCGCCGCACTTGGATTCTCCTGTGGGGTAAGGGGTCGTGAGTGGTAATTCGGGTTCTAACCCGAATTACCACTCACGAGGGGGACCGGGTCAGGGCGTGGTCCACTTCTGGTTCGCGCCACCGCCGCAGGTCCAGATCTGCAAGCGGGTGCCGTTCGCACTCGAATTGCCGGTGGCGTCGAGGCACTTGTTCGCTTGGGGGTTCACGATGTCCTTGGCCCCGCTGATCGCCCACTTCTGGGCGGCGGTGCCGTTGCAGTCGTAGAGCTGGACCGCTGTCCCGTCGGCGGTGCCGGCCGCGTTGACGTCCATGCACTTGCCGAGGGCGCGGATCGTGCCGTCGGTGCCGATGGTCCAGTTCTGCGCGGCGTTGCCGTTGCAGTCGGTGATCTGGATCGGCGTGAGGTTGGCGGTGCTGGCGCCCGCGACGTCGACGCACTTGCCGCCGATGCCGGTGATCCGCCCGGTGCGCCCGGACGGCGGGGTGGTGCCGCCGCCGGTGTCGTTGGTGACGTGGACGTAGTCGACGACCAGCTGCTGCGGGAACGTCGTGCTGCTGTTGGGGTCACCGGGCCAGTACCCGCCGACGGCGAGGTTGAGGATGATGAAGAAGTTGTGGTCGTAGACCCAGCGGTTGCCGTTCAGGTCGGACGGCGTGCGCGTCTGGTAGAGGTTGCCGTCGACGTACCACTTGATCTGGTTGGGCGCCCAGTCGACGGCGTAGGTGTGGAAGTCGTCGGAGAAGTTGGGGCCGTTGTAGGCCGCGCCGATGCCGCCGGCGCCGGAGTAACCGGGGCCGTGGATGGTGCCGTGCACGGTGTTCGGCTCGAAGCCGACGTTCTCCATGACGTCGATCTCGCCGTCGGTCGGCCAGTTGCCGCCGCCGAGCATCCAGAACGCCGGCCACATGCCCTGCCCGCGCGGCAGCTTCATGCGCGTCTCGAAGTGGCCGTAAGCCTGGCTGAATTTGCCGGAGGTGTTCATCCGCGCGGAGGTGTACTCGCAGCGGCCGTACCAGCAGTTGTAGTTGCCGGGGTTTTCCTTCTTGGCCGTGATCACGAGGTGGCCCTGGCCGTCGAGCTGGGCGTTGTTCGTGCCGGAGGTGTAGTACTGGCGTTCGTGGTTGTTGACGTTGTCGCCGGTTTCGAGCTGCCACTTGGAGCCGTCGACGGCGGACCCGGCGGGGCCGTTGAAGTCGTCGGTGAAGGTGGCCGCGGCTTCGGCGGCGGGTGCGGTCAGTGCTTGCTGCCCGAGGACGAGCAGCGAGCCGACGGCCAGTAGCGCCGCTGCTCTTCGCAACTTGCGGAATTTCGAGGTGGACATCTTTGTCGCCTCTCTCACCGTGGGGACCGGCGTTCCGCGCGCAGCACGGAACGCGGGGAGGGGAGGGTGGCCGTGCATGCCGGGGCGGCGGCAGGCGTGACCGGGCATCGCGGTGCCGTCCGCGGTCCGGGGCGGGTGGATCGCGGGCGACGAGGGGTTCTACAGGGCTTTGTTGTGCCTGGCAACAAAGTATGCATGGTCCAGACAAGTCGGGCAACAGTCGGACCGTCATTTTTTTTCAACCCGAATTAAGGGTGGGTTGCTGACGGGTGTGGGCAGCCCGAGGTGCCGCTGAGCTGCAGAAGCCGGGTTCCCGCTCAGCGGGGCATGGCGGTTGTCCACAGGGTTGTCGGGTTGTGGATGGGGGGTGCTTCTGGTGGGGCTTTCGCCGGGGGTTGTCGGGTGGGGTCGATACGCTGGAGCGGGGATGGACCCCCGGGGAGGGTGGGTGCCGCTCTGGGGTCCCGGCGCGGCCGACACGGTGGCGGGAGTGGCCGACACGGCGGCCGGCGTGGCCGATACGGCGACGGGTGTGGCCGACACGGTGGCGGGTGTGGCCGATACGGCGACGGGTGTGGCCGACACGGTGGCGGGTGTGGCCGACACGGCGACGGGCGTGGCCAACACGGTGACGGGAGTGGCCAACATGCCGGCCGGCGTGGCCAACACGGCGACGGGAGTGGTCAACACGGCGACGGGCGTGGCCAACACGGCGACGGGTGTGGCCGACACGGCGGTCGGCGTGCCCGGCACGCCGGGGGTGTCGGGGATACCCGGCGTGTTGGCCGCTCCGGTGAGTGTGTTCGCCGCTGCGGGCGCCGTGTTGGCCGCTCCGGTGAGAGTGAGGGCGAGGGTGAGAGCCCGGTCAGGCCGCGTCGGAGTTTGATGCTCCTGGCTTGGCCAGCCGAGACGTCGCTCCCTGCTCCAGCAGGTCCGCCACCGGCAGCGTCGCCGCGCCCGTCGCCACTGCGTCCAGGCCCAGGGACCCCAGCTGGATCGACGTCTGGCTGAACGGGTGCCGTAGTGCGTGCTCGCCCGCGGCCTCGCGGATCCTGGGCAAGAGCTGCTCGCCCAGGGCCAAGCCCGCCCAGCCGCCGATCACTATGCGTTCCGGGTTGAACAAGTTGATCAAGTTCGCGATGCCCGCGCCCAGGTAGCCCGCCGTGTCGTCCAGGACTCTCGCCGCCGTTTTCGACTTCGGGGCCGCCTCCAGCAGGGCCGAGAACTGCGCCTGCTCGTCCGCTCCCGGGATGTCCTTGCCGCGCGCCCTCCGGTACCGCGTCAGCACGCCCTCCGCGCCGATGTACGCCTCCAGGCAGCCGTGTGCGCCGCAGCGGCACTGTGCGCCGCCGTACGCGATCGTCGTGTGGCCCCACTCGCCCGCGCTGCTCGTCGAGCCGCGGTACGTCGAGCCGTCCGCCACCACCGCCGCGCCCACTCCCGAGCCGATCAGCGCTATCACCGCGTGCTTCGCGCCGCGGCCCGCGCCGAACCACATCTCCGCCTGGCCCTGGGTCTTCGCGCCGTTGTCGACGAACAGCGGCAGCGTCACCCCGGCGTCGCGCAGCAGGTCCGTGAGCGGGACGGCGTCCCAGCCGACCGTCGGCGCGTGCACCAGCACCCGCTCGCCCTGCTCGACCGTGCCCGGGACGCCGATGCCGACGCCGAGCACGGCGGAGTCCCCGATGCCCGCGCTGGCGAACACCTCGCGCAGCCCGGACGTCACCTGCTCGACCGCGGTCGCCGGGTCCGGCGCCGCCGGGAGCGGGTGGTCGACCGTCGCGAGGCGGTTCATCGCCAGGTCGAACAACTCGATCTTGACGCCGGTCTCGCCGATGTCGACGCCGACGACGTGGCCGTACGCCGGGTCGACGCGCAGCAGCACGCGCGGCCGGCCGCCGTCCGATTCCACCTGGCCCGCTTCGGTGATGAGCCGTTCCTCGCCCAGTTCGGCGGTGACGTTGCTGACCGTGGCGGCACTCAGTCCGGTCAGCTGGCTGAGCTCGTGCCGCGACAGCGGGCCGTCGAAGTAGAGTTTCGACAGCAGCAGGGAACGGTTGTGCCGCCGCAGATCGCGGACGGTGGTGCGCTTGCTCGCCATGGGCAACCCATCTGAACTCTTACCGGCTACTGACAGGATGCCTGATCACCCTAAGTTGTGGCCATGTATTAACTGGTGAACTAAGTCCCGAACTGATGGTCGCACCGCATGTGTCTGGCACAATCCCCACCGTGACCCAGGTGGTGCGGCAGACGACCAGAGACCTCCGGCGGCACAACCGTGCGGCGCTCCTCTCCACCCTCTACCTCCACGGCCCCGTCAGCAGACTGGAACTGGTAGCTGAATCGGGACTTTCGGCCGCCACCGTTACGAACGTCGTGGCCGAGCTGATCGCGGACGGCGTCGTCGCCGAAGCCGGATCGGTCGAATCGGACGGCGGACGGCCGCGGACGCTGCTGGCCGTGCGGCCGGATTTCGGCCACGTCGTCGGCGTCGACGTCGGCGAGACGCACGTCGAGGTCGGCCTGTTCGACTGCGCGCTCGGGACGCTGGGCACCGTGCGCCACCCCCTCGTCGGCACCCGGCTCGACCCGGGTGAGGTCGCCGCGCTGGTGCGCGCCGGCATCGCCGAGGTGCTCGAGGGCGGGGACGCCGCCGCGGTGTTCGGCGTCGGCATCGGCGTGCCCGGGGCGGTCCGCGACGGCGGGATCGTCCACGCGCCCACCCTGGGCTGGCGCGGCGTGGCCTTCGCCGACCTCATCCGCCCGCACGTCGTCGCGCCGCTGCACTTGGACAACCGCGCCCGCACCCTGGGCCAGGCCGAGAGCTGGCTGGGGGCCGGCCGCGGCGCCGGCCGCGCCATCGTCGCCCTGCTCGGCGTGGGGGTCGGGGCCGCGGTCGCCACGGCCGGGCCGTCGCACCCGGGCATCACGACCAGCGAGTGGGGGCACACGGTCGTCAAGGCGGGCGGCGCGGCCTGCCGTTGCGGATCGCACGGCTGCCTGGAGGCCTACGTCGGTACCGAGGCGGTCGTCCGGCACTACGCCGATCGGGTGGGGAAAGATCCCGTCATCGGGGACGAAAGCGACGCCGAACTGGCCCACATCGTGGCGGAAGCGCAGGTCGCCGGGCCGGCCGCGGAGGTGCTGGCCGAGACCGGCGAGTACCTCGGGATCGGCATCGCGAACCTCATCAACCTGCTCAGTCCCGACCGGGTGGTGCTTTCCGGCTCCGCAGGGGCGATCATGGGTCCGGCGATCCTGCCCGCCGTGCGTGACGCGGTCGGCCGGCACGCGCTCGGCTACCTCGCCGGGCGCACCGAAGTCGTCCTCGGCCGGCTCGGGCCGGAGGCCGTCGCGCTCGGCGCGGCCACCCTGCCGGTCGCGCAGCTGCTCGCCGCGGGCGGCCGGACCGGCTGAAACCTTTGCGTCGCAAGGGGTAAACCGCCGGTCGGCCCAAGCCTGCGAGTTCTTTCAGGACTTAAACTTAGGTACAAAACGTTACCGCCGTGTTATTGACGTGACCCGAGTCACCCGGGTTGACTCGTGACGTCGTTCGGTCGCCGGCGGTCGGGGCTCGCTACCAGTCGACACGGAGTAGTCGTCGATGACCAGGAGGAACCGATGCGAGTCAAGCGCTCCATCGTCGCAGCGCTAGTGGCACTAATGGCCCTGGGGGGCCTGACCGCGTGCGGGGGAGGTAGCTCGAGCGCAGGTCAGGGCAACCCCAACGCCGTGCTCAACGTGGGGATGCCGAACGGCCCGCAGTCGGAGAACAACAACCCGTTCCTCGAGACGTCGGCCGCGGCCAACCTCGGGTACCGGTGGACGATCTACGAACCCCTGGTGATGCTCAACCGCGTCAAGCCGCAGGAACCCGGCAAGCCGTGGCTGGCCACCAAGTGGGACTGGTCGGACAACTACAAGAAGCTGGTCCTGACCGTCCGGGACAACGTGAAGTTCTCCGACGGCCAGCCGATGACCGGCGACGACGTGGCGTACACGTTCGGCCTGCTGAAGGACAACAAGGCGCTGAACATCGACGCCGTCCCGTACAAGGACATCACCGCGGCCGGCAACCAGGTCACGCTGGGCTTCGACAGCTCCCAGTTCGTCAACCAGGTCAAGATCCTGCAGACGATCGTGGTGCCGAAGCACATCTGGCAGGGCATCAAGGACCCGGCGCTCGACACGATCAAGAACCCGGTCGGCACCGGCCCGTACACGCTCAAGTCGTTCACCCCGCAGACGGTGATCGTCAGCCAGCGCGAGGGCTACTGGCAGGAAGCGCCGAAGGTCAAGGAGATCCGCTACACGTCCTACACGGACAACAACGCGCAGGTCTCGGCGCTGGCCAGCGGTGCGGCCGAGTGGAGCTTCGTCTTCATCCCGAACTACAAGGCCGTCTACACGAACAAGGACCCCGAGCACTACAAGCTCTGGTTCCCCGCGCAGCTGGCCGTCCACGGCCTGTGGTTCAACACCGAGAAGGCCCCCTGGAACAGCGCGCCGCTGCGCCAGGCGATCAGCAAGGTGATCAACCGCGACGACATCTTCAACCAGGGTGAGGCGGGTTACTTCTACCCGAAGAACGACCAGGTCACCGGCATCCCGACGCCGGCGGGCGACCCGTTCATCGCGCCGCAGTACCAGGGCCAGACCGTCAAGGTCGACGTCGCGGCGGCCAAGGCGCAGCTCACCGGCGCCGGCTTCACGTTCAACGGCGACAAGCTGCAGGACCCGTCCGGCAAGCCGGTCACCCTCAAGCTCACGGTCCCGTCGGGCTGGTCGGACTACATCACCGACCTGGAGATCATCAAGGACAACCTGTCGCAGATCGGCATCACCGCGACGGTCGACAAGATGAACCAGGACGCGTGGACGAAGTCGGTCGACACCGGTGACTTCGAGGGCCTGATGCACTGGACCAACGACGGTGCGACGCCGTACGACATGTACCGCGACGTCATGGACGGCAACCGCTACAAGCCGACCGGCCAGGGCAACATCAACGGCAACTACGGCCGCTTCAAGAACGACGAGGCGACCAAGGCGCTCGAGACCTACGCCAACGCCGAGGACGACGCCTCCCGCACCGCCGCCATGGCGACGCTGCAGAAGATCATGATCGACCAGCAGCCGATGATCCCGACCTCGGCCGCGAACTCGGGTGGCGAATACAGCACGAAGAACTGGACGGGCTGGCCCGAGGAGGCGAACCCGTACGCCCCCGCGCAGCCCACCCTGCGCAACGCGCTGGACATCATCCTGCACCTGAAGCCCGCGGCCTGATCGATGGCGGACTCAGGTGTGAAGACCGAATACGGGGACGGCCACGGCGACGCCGCGGCCGCCCCGGCCCCCTCCGATCCGGCCGCGGCCGGATCGGAGGGGGAAACCCCCGGTGCGGTGGTCCTCGAGGCGGAGGGCCTGACCAAGCACTTCCCGGTGCGGCGCAAGGGACGCGCCGGGCTCACCGGCCCGCGCCGCGCCGTCCAGGCCGTCGACGACGTCTCCCTGACGTTGCGGCGGGGGCGGGTCACCGCTCTGGTCGGCGAGTCCGGCTCGGGCAAGTCGAGCGTCGCGCGGCTGCTCGCGGGGCTCTACCCGCGCACCGGCGGCGACATCCGGCTGCACGGCGAGACCGTGAACGTGCGGCACGGCAAGGCGTTCCGGGCCTACTGCCGCCGGGTGCAGATGATCTTCCAGGACCCGTTCGCGTCGCTGAACCCGGTGCACACCGTCCGGTACCACCTGACGCGGGCGCTGAAGATCCACGGCCGGGCCGGCGACGACCTGGAGCAGGCGCTGCACGACCTGCTCCTGCGCGTGCAGATGACGCCGCCCGAGCGCTACATCGACAAGTTCCCGCACGAGCTGTCCGGCGGGCAGCGCCAGCGCGTCGCGATCGCGCGGGCCCTGGGCGCCGACCCGGAGGCCCTGCTGGCCGACGAGCCGGTGTCCATGCTGGACGTCTCCATCCGGCTCGGTGTGCTGAACCTGTTGCGGGACCTCAAGGAACGCCTGCACCTCGCGATCCTCTACATCACGCACGACATCGCGTCGGCGCGCTACTTCGCCGACGAGACGATGGTGATGTACGCCGGCCGGATGGTCGAAGGCGGCGACAGCGAGACGATCACGCAGCGCCCGGCGCACCCTTACACGCGCCTGCTCATCGAATCCGCGCCCGACCCCGACCGGCTCCAGGTCGCCGCCGGGGACAGCGACCTCGCACCCGGTGAGGTGCCCGTCGAACGCGGGGCCGGCGAGCCGCCGAGCCTGATCGACCCGCCGTCCGGCTGCCGGTTCCACCCGCGCTGCCCGGTCGCGATGGAACGCTGCAAGACCGACCTGCCGCCGCGGTTCGAGGTCGACGACGCGCCCGGCCACTGGGCCGCGTGCTGGCTGTACGACGGGGCCGCCCGATGAGGTACCTGCTGCAACGGCTGGCCTTCTACCTCTTCACGGCGTGGGCCGCCGTCACCATCAACTTCTTCATCCCGCGGCTGATCCCGGGTGACCCGGTGCAGTCGCTGATCACGAAGAACCAGGGCACGCTCAGCGCCGACGCGATCCAGTCCCTGTACGTCCTCTTCGGGCTGGACAAGAACGAAAGCATGGTGACCCAGTACTTCCACTACTGGGCCCAGCTCTTCCGCGGTGACCTCGGGCTGTCGTTCACGTTCTTCCCGACGCCGGTCACCGAGGTGCTCGGCGACAGTCTGCCGTGGACGATCATCCTCGTCGGCATCACCACGATCATCGGCTTTCTGATCGGCACCGGCCTCGGCGTGGTCGCCGGCTGGAAGCGCGGTTCGTGGGTCGACGGCCTGCTCCCGGTGACGACGTTCCTCTCGTCGGTGCCGTACTTCTGGCTCGGCCTGATCGCCCTGACGCTGCTGGCCGGGCCGGGGAGCTTCTTCCCGTCGTCCGGCGGGTACGACCCCGGCCTGATCCCCGGCTGGGACCCCGACTTCATCGGCAGCGCGATCCAGCACAGCCTGCTGCCCGCGATCACCATCCTGATCAGCTCGATGGGCAGCTGGATCCTGGGCATGCGCAACATGATGGTGACCGTCGCGTCGGAGGACTACGTCACCGTCGCGCACGCCAAGGGCCTGTCCGAACGCCGGGTCGCGGTCGGTTACGCGGCGCGCAACGCGCTGCTGCCGAGCGTCTCCGGGTTCGCGCTGGCGCTCGGGTTCATCGTCGGCGGCACGCTGCTCGTGGAGATCGTCTTCTCCTACCCCGGGGTCGGCTTCGAGCTGTTCCAGGCGGTCGGCTCGCAGGACTACCCGCTGATGCAGGGCATCTTCCTGATCATCACGCTGTCGGTGCTGGTGGCGAACCTCCTCGCGGACGTCGCCTACCTCGCGCTCGACCCGCGGACCCGGAAGGCGGGCTGACATGGCGGTACCAGCAGCGGACGTCAAGGCCGCCCAGGCCCTCCCGGTCGACGCCATCGCCGGACGCGCCAAGCGGCGCCGGTTCCGGTTCCTCACCGGCGGCAAGACGATCACCGGGCTCAGCGTCATCGTGTTCTTCCTGATCATCGCGGTGATCGGTGAGTGGATCGCGCCGTTCGACCCGTCGGCCCGCAGCAACGACCTGCTCGAAGGGCCGTCGGGGCGGCACTGGTTCGGCACCACGCACCTCGGCCAGGACATCTTCAGCCAGGTCCTGGTCGGCACCCGCAGCGTCATGCTCGTCGGGCTGACCGCCGGCGTCGTGGCGACGATCCTCGCGGTCATCGTCGGCGTCACGTCCGGTTACCTCGGCGGGACACCGGGCGAAGGACTCTCCGCACTGTCCAATGTGTTCCTCGTGATCCCGGCGCTGCCGCTGATCATCATCATCGGCAGCGCGCTGCCGAGCGGTGGTGACTACCTGGTGGCGGTGGTCATCGGGTTCACGTCGTGGGCGTGGGGGGCGCGAGTCCTTCGTGCGCAGACCCTTTCGCTGAGAGGCCGGGAGTACGTCGAAGCGGCGCGCGCCACCGGCGAGTCGACGTGGCGGATCATCTTCTTCGAGATCCTGCCGAACCTGACGGCGGTGATCGCGTCCAGCTTCGTCGGCACGGTGATCTTCGGCGTGATGTCGGAGATCACGCTGGCGTTCGTCGGCGTCTCGAGCTTTTCGAACTGGAACTGGGGCACGATCCTGTTCTGGGCGCAGAGCCAGCAGGCGCTGGCCCAGGGCGCCTGGTGGTGGTTCGTGCCGGCCGGGTTGGCGATCGCCGTCCTCGGCACCGCGCTGTCCCTGCTGAACTTCGGCATCGACGAGTTCGTCAGCCCGCGGCTGCGCGGCAGCGGCAAAGCGAAGGTGAAGGACATCCACGGACGCACGCAGCACATGCGAGTGGGCTTCACGCCCGTGCTCGGGCGGGAGGAACAGGCATCATGACACCGGTCCTGGAGATCAAGGGCCTCGACGTCGACTACGGCGTCGGCGACGAGGCCGTGCGCGCGGTGCGCGACGTGCACCTGACGCTCAACCGCGGCGAAGTCCTCGGCCTGGCCGGGGAAAGCGGCAGCGGGAAGTCCACTTTGGCCTACGGGCTGACGCGGCTGCTCGCACCGCCGGGCGTGATCCGCGGCGGCGAGGTGATCTACCACCCCGAGAACGCCGAACCGTACGACGTCCTGAAGCTGACCCACAAGCAGCTGCGCGACTTCCGCTGGGCCGAGACGTCGATCGTGTTCCAGGGTGCGATGAACTCGCTGAACCCGGTGCACAAGGTCGTCACCCAGCTCGTCGACGTCATCAAGGCGCACGAGCCGGACACGACCCGCGCCGGGCGGGTGGCCCGGGCGAAGGAGCTGCTGAAGCTGGTCGGCATCTCGGCCGACCGGCTGGAGGCCTACCCGCACCAGCTCTCGGGCGGCATGCGCCAGCGCGTCATGATCGCGATGGCGCTGGCGCTCGAACCGCGCGTGGTCATCATGGACGAGCCGACCACCGCGCTCGACGTCGTGATGCAGCGCCAGATCCTCGGCCAGCTCGTGGAACTGCGTGAACGGCTGGGCTTCTCGGTCCTGTTCATCACGCACGACCTTTCGCTGCTGGTCGAGTTCTCCGACCGGATCGCGATCATGTACGGCGGCCGGATCGTCGAACAGGCCCCGGCGTCGGCGCTCTACCGGGACGCGCTGCACCCGTACAGCTACGGCCTGCTGAACTCGTTCCCCGCGCTGCGGGGTCCGCGACGCGAGCTCAGCGGGATCCCGGGTTCACCGCCGGACACGCGGGGCATGCCGGCCGGCTGCGCGTTCCACCCGCGGTGCCCCAAGGCCTTCGAGCCGTGCGACTCGAAGATCCCCGTGCTGGGCCTGCCCGGCGGCGACGCGTCGCGCGAAGTGGCGTGTTTCCTGCACCCCGTCGCAACCCCCTGAACGTCGCCCGTCCTGTCCGGTACCACTGGAGGAGAGCCGCCTTGACCGAGACCACAGCCGCGACCGCGCAGCAGCAGGCGTTGATCGACAGCCTGCCGCCGGACTTCCGCTGGGGCGTGGCCACCGCCGCGTACCAGATCGAAGGAGCGGTCTCCGAAGACGGGCGCACACCGTCCATTTGGGACACTTTCTGCCAGGTCCCGTGGGCGATCGACAACAATGACAACGGTGACATCGCCTGCGACCACTACCACCGGATGCCCGAGGACATCGGGCTGGTCAGTGAGCTGGGCGCGGACACCTACCGGTTCTCCGTGGCGTGGCCCCGGATCCAGCCGCGCGGCCGCGGCCCGGTCAACGAGGCGGGCATCGGGTTCTACGACCGGCTGGTCGACGAGACGCTCGGCAAGGGCATCACGCCGTGGCTGACGCTCTACCACTGGGACCTGCCGCAGGAGCTCGAAGACGCGGGCGGCTGGCCGGCGCGCGACACGGCGTACCGCTTCGCGGACTACGCGATGCTGGTGTTCGACCGGCTCAAGGACCGCGTGCGGCACTGGACGACGTTGAACGAGCCGTGGTGCTCGGCGATGCACGGGTACGTGCACGGCGTGATGGCGCCGGGCCGCCGGGACTACGCGGCCGGGCTGCACGCGGTGCACCACCTGCTGCTGGGCCACGGCCTGGCGACGCAGCGGATGCGTGAGGCCGCGCCGGCGGACACGGAGTTCGGCATCACGCTGAACATGTGCACCGCCGACCCGGCGACCGACGCACCGGAAGACGTTCGCGCGGCGCGGCAGGCGGACGGCCTGGGCGTCCGGATCTACCTGGACCCGCTGGTGCGCGGGGAGTACCCGGAGGACGTGGTCGAGGACCTGGCCGCGCGCGGTGTCAAGCTGCCGGTGCAGGACGGCGACCTTTCGGTGATTTCGACACCGCTGGACTTCCTGGGCGTCAACTACTACTTCGGCCAGCAGTTCTCCGGCGTCGACGAGCAGGGCAGCGCGGTCGACTCGGACGGCGTCCCGACGTCCCGCACGGTGCCGTTCGGCGAGCCGACGACGGCGATGGGCTGGGAGATCCTGCCGGACAAGTTCACCGAGCTGCTGACCCGGCTGGGCCGCGACTACCCGGGCGTCCCGATGTACATCACCGAGAACGGCTCGGCGTTCGACGACGACCCGGACTCGAGCGGCTTCGTCCGCGACGAGCAGCGCACGGCGTACCTGGCCTCGCACATCGCCGCGGTGGCGGCGGCGCGCAACGCGGGCGCGGACGTCCGGGGCTACTTCGCCTGGTCCCTTTTGGACAACTTCGAGTGGGCCTACGGCTACGCGAAGCGGTTCGGCCTGATCCGGGTGGACTACGAGACGCAGGAGCGCACGGTGAAGCAGAGCGGCCTCTTCTACCGCGACACGGTCCGCCGGGTCCGCGGCAGCTGAGCGACGTCCGTGAAGGCCTCCTTACCGGCTCTTATGGCCGGTAAGGAGGCCTTCACGGCTTTTCGGCGGTAAGGCGGGCCCCACCAGGGTGGCGGTGGTGGGCCCCATGGTCCGGTTCGGGGGGTTTCCCTAGTTTCGTACGCGTAGCCGACCCTTGGGGGAACCATGAGTGTCCGGACCGAAATCAGACCCGCGCCACCGCAGCGGCCGCCGTGGTGGCGACGGCCGTGGATCGGGCCGCTCGCGTTGCTCGTGCTCGCGTTCCTGGCCTTCTCGCTGCCGCCGTACCTCGCCTTCGATCCCGCGCGGTCGCGGGTGCCGCAGCCGGGCGGTTTCCCGGCGCACTACTGGTTCCTCGTCGCCCACGTGATCTTCGGATCCGTCGCCATGGTGGGCGCCGTGCTGCAGATCTGGCCGTGGCTGCGCCGGACGTACCCCGTTTTCCACCGTTACGCCGGCCGCGCGTACGTCTTCGCCGGCGTGCTGCCGTCCGGGGTGATGGCGCTGACCATCGGTTCGCAGAGCCCCTTCGGGCCCACGACGCGGGTCAGTGACATCGTCGCGGCGCTGCTCTGGCTGGGCTGCACCTTCGCCGGCTGGCGCGCGGTGCGCGAACGGCGCTTCGGCGACCACCGCAAGTGGATGATCCGCAGTGTGTCGCTGACGTTCTCCATCATCGTCAACCGGCTGATCACGCCGATCGCGATGGTCGTGCTGGAGCCGCAGATCCCGACCACGTTCGGCGGCAGCGAGCTGGCCTACTCCCAGAGCGTCGCGGCGATCTCGTCCTGGGGCGGTGTGGCGATCGCGCTCGTCTTCAGCCAGTGGTGGCTCGAGCGGAAGCCAGCCACCGCGCGATGATCGTCCGCTGGATCTCCGACGCTCCTTCGTAGATGCGCGGCGCGCGGACCTCGCGGTAGAGGTGCTCCAGCAGGTGCCCGCGCCGCAGGGCCCGGGCGCCGTGCAGCTGGACCGCCGAGTCGACGACGAACTGGGCGGCCTCGGTGGCGAACAGCTTCGCCATCGCCGCGCGGCCGCCGAGGTTCCGCTCGCCCGCGTCGTACGCGCCCGCTGCCGCGTAGACCAGCAGCCGGGCGGCTTCGGTGCGCGTCGCCATCTCCGCCAGCGCGTGCGCGACCGCCTGCTGCTTGATCAGCGGTCCACCAAAGGCTTCGCGCTGCCCGGTGTAGTCCACAGTGGCGTCCAGCGCGGCCTGCGCCATCCCGACGGCGAACGCGCCGACGCTGGGC